>JBKGZU010000042.1:0-10051 GCA_046543215.1 Halodesulfurarchaeum sp.
GACCTGTGTCATGTCCGGGCGACCGGGACCGCCCCGGAGCCAGCAGGGGGTCCGATCGACCGCGGCGTTTCACCAGCGGGTCCGACCGATCCCGATATTTCAACACCGGTTCCGACCGATCCCGACGTTTTTGTGCGAACCCGACGAACTCCGTTCCAATGACCACCATCAAGGACAGCGTGCACGACCACATCGAGGTCGAGGGCGTGGGTGCGGCCCTCCTCGATTCGCCCCCGGTCCAGCGGCTGCGGCGGGTGAGCCAGCTGGGGACTGCCTCGCTCGTGTACCCCTCGGCGAACCACACCCGCTTCGAGCACAGCCTCGGGGTGTACGCACTCGCCACCAGGGCGCTCGAAAACCTGGGGATTCGAGGGAGGGACGCGAGAGCGGTCCGCGCTGCCGCCCTGCTCCACGACGTCGGTCACGCCCCGATGAGCCACACCATCGAGGAGTTGCTCTATCGCCGAACGAACCGGTATCACGACGACGTCGCCCCACTGATCGGGAGCGGGGACATCGCGGCGATCCTCGAGGCCCACGACGTCGACCCCGACCGAGTGGCGGCGCTCATCGCGGGCGAAGCCCGGCTCGGACAGCTCCTCGCGGGCGAACTCGACGTGGATCGGATGGACTACCTCGTCAGGGACGCCCATCACACGGGGGTTCCCTACGGGACGATCGACATCGAGCGCCTGCTGCGGGCCCTCCGGTTCGTCGGCGGCGACCTGGTCCTCGCGGAGGGAAACGTCCAGACCGCCGAAAGTCTCCTCGTCGCCCGGGCCCTGATGAACCCGACCGTGTACAACCACCACGTCGCACGGATCGGCAAGCGAATGCTCCAGCGGGCGACCTTTCGGCTGCTCGAATCCGGCACGGCCACCGCGAGTGAGGTGGCACTGATGGACGATCCCGCACTTCGAGTCGCGCTCAGGGACGTCGAACGGGCGGCCCCGCTCGCCGAGCGCCTCGCCGACAGGCGACTGTACAAACGGGCCATCTGGGCCGAGTACGGCGACGTCGGCGAGGACCTGGCGACCGAACTCCTCGAAGCCGAACCCGAGGCGGTGCGAGAAACCGAGGCCGAAATCGCAGCCAGGGCCACGGTCGGCGTCGACGAGGTGTTGCTCGACGTCCAGGGGCCACCGACCATGCAGGAGTCCACGACGAAGGTGACCGTCAACGGCGAAATCCGCGAACTCACCGACCAGTCGACACTCGTCAGTGCCCTCGAACGGGTGCAACTCGAACAGTGGCGGCTGGGAGTCTACGCACCGGAACCACTGAGTGAAGCCGTGGGGACGGCCGCAGCGGCGGTGCTCGGCCTCGACATCGAAGGCGGTCGCATCGCCGAAACCGATTCGCCGGGCCGATACACGTCCCTGGCGGATTTCCAGGGTGGACACCGATGATCGTCGAAGGGCAGATCCTGACCGGTGAGGCGTTCGACCCGATTCAGGGGCGGGTGGTAATCGAGGACGGGACGATCGCGGCCATCGAGGAGGCCGATGTCGAGACCCGGGACATCGTCTTCCCGGCGTTCGTCAACGCCCACGCTCACGTCGGCGATTCGATCGCGAAGGAGGCCGGCCGGGGGCTCGACCTCGAGGCGCTGGTCGCACCACCTGACGGCCTCAAACACCGGCTTCTCGCCGAAGCGAGCGTCGAGGAGCAGGTCGCGGCAATGGGACGCTCGCTTTCCTTCATGGAACGGAGCGGCACGGGAACGGTCATCGACTTCCGCGAGGAAGGGATCGAGGGGGTCGAATCGCTTCGGCGGGCTGCCGAGGACCTCGACATCGAAGCCCTCGCGTTCGGCCGGGAGGATCCTGCCGTGCTGGAGGTGGCCGACGGGTACGGGGCCAGCGGGACGAACGACGGCGACTTCGAGGCGGCGCGGGCGGCCGCCGCCGCGGCTGAAAAGCCGTTTGCCATCCACGCCGGCGAGCAGGACGCTTCCGACATCGACGCCGCGATCGACCTCGATCCCGACCACCTCGTCCACATGGTCCACGCCGAACGGGAGCACCTCGAACGGGTCGGGGAGCGTGGGATCCCGATCGTCGTCTCACCGCGGTCGAATCTGGTCACCGGAGTCGGTTTGCCGTCGGTCTCGGAACTTCGGGCGTACACCACCGTCGCGCTCGGCACGGACAACGTCATGCTCAACAGCCCGTCGATGTTCCGGGAGATGGAGTTCGTCGCGAAGTGTTGTGACCTCGATGCGCCGACTGTCCTCGGGATGGCGACCCGAGCCGGAGCGAGAATTGCAAACCGCCCGGGTGGAGTCATCGCGGAGGGCGAACCGGCACGCCTGGTCGTCCTCGACGGCGACACGGACAACCTCGCCGGATACCAGGATCCGGTCCGAACTGTCGTCAGGCGGGCCGGCGTGGCTGACGTCGAGCGAGTTCACCTCCCCGGGAACAGTTAAGGGGCGAGCGGGTCCAAACCATGGTAATGAGTCTCTACGAGCGGATCGTCGTCCCGACGGACGGGTCGGCCTCGAGCCAGCAGGCGATCGACCACGCCGTCGAGCTCGCAGCGTCCCAGGGAGCCACCATTCACGGCGTCTACGTCGTCAACCTCGCGAGTTTCTCGGGGGTCCCGACCGAGGGATCCTGGGAGGGTGTCTCCGCGGCCCTCGAACGCGAGGGCGAGCAGGCACTCGAAATGGTCGACGAGACGGCGGCCATTCGGGACGTGCCCGTCGAACTCGTCCGCCTGGAGGGGCGGCCGAGCCAGCAGATCGTGGAGTACGCCGACGAGATCGGGGCCGACCTCATCGTCATGGGAACCCACGGTCGCGGCGGGCTGGACCGGCTCCTCCTGGGAAGCGTCGCCGAACGTGTCGTTCGCGCGGCGTCGGCACCGGTGATGACTGTCCAGGGACCGGCAGAGGGCGAGTCCGAGGAAATCCCCGAGTGAAGCCGGAGTGCAGGATGCGTGACGGGTGGGTGATCCGAGAAAAGCGAGGAGTGAGCAGGGGCCCGGTCACAGTTCGCCGAAGACCGGCACGGCGGCCCCACTCGTCGCCACCGTCGCGTCGCTGCACAGCGAGAGCATCGTGAGCGCGATGTCGCCCGGATCGACCCACTTCTCGACGTCGCCGTTGGGGATCATTTCCCGGTTGGCCGGCGTGTCGATCACGCTCGGCATCACGGCGTTGGCCCGCACGGTGCCGGAATTTTCCGCGGCGATCGTTTCGGTCAAGAGACGGATTCCCGCTTTCGAGGCGCGATAGGGGCCGTCGCCCTCGCCGCCGGTGAGCGAGGACTTCGCACTCACGTTGACGATGGCACCCTCGCTCGCCTGAAGGTGGGGGAGTGCGTGTTTCGACGCGAGAAAGGCCGTCTTGAGGTTGACGTCGAAGACGTGGTCGAAGGTCTCCAGATCCGTTTCTTCGATCGGATCGCCGCCGGCCCACGTTCCGGCGACGTTCAGCAGGTAGTCGATTCGGTCGTGCTCGGCGACGACCGCGTCGACGAGGTCCTCGACGGCCCCCTCGTCGGTGAGATCGGCCGGGTAGAAGTGAATGTCAGACGCCGAAACGGCCGCATCCGATTCGGTCGGCGGGCTTCTTCTGTCCGTCCCGGCCACGATCGCTCCCGCCTCGAGAAACGCGGCCGCGACGTGGCTCCCCAGACTGCCGGAGACCCCGGTCACCAGTGCCACACGGTCGGTGAAGTCAAAGTCGACGTCCATACCGAATGGTAGGTGGTGACGTGGATATAGTCACGGTTCGACGACCAGCTTGCCGAAGAACCGATCCTCGAGGACCGCTTCGTGTGCCGCTGCTGCCGCCTCGAGTTCATAGGCCCTGGCAACCACTGGCGCCAGTTCGCCCGTCTCGAGCAGGCCGGCGAGTTTCTCGAGAATTGGTGTGTACTCGGGGGTGTTGAACATGCTCATGAGCACGAGGGAGAGATCGTTGCTTCTGGCCGCAGCGACGTCCGCAAAGCCCGCCTCCGGTTCCGTGTTTCCGATGCCGACGACCCGGGTCCCGACGTGGGCGACCGTCGCGTCGAACTGGAGGTACTCGTCCAGTCGGTGATCGAGAATCACGTCCGGACGCCCGCGATCGATCACCGCGTCGGCGAGGTCCTCGCGACGGTAATCCAGGGCGTGATCGGCGCCGAGATTCCGGAGCCGGTCGTGGGTATCCGGCCGGGCCGTGGCGATCACCTCGGCACCGGCGGCAGCGGCGAGCTGAACGGCCACGTGTCCGACGCCACCGGACCCACCGTGGACGAGGAGGGTTTCGGAGAGGGAGAGTGACGCGTGATCGAGCAACGCGCGCCAGGCAGTCACCCCAACCAGTGCCACGGCGGCTCCCTCGCGAAAAGAAACGTCGGCCGGGAGCCGGGCGAAGTGATCGGCCGGGCCCACGGCGAACTCCGCGTACGTTCCCTGCCGATCGTTGCCGAGCCCGGTCCCGAAGATCCGGTCGCCGACGCCGAACGTCTGCACCTCGGGCCCGATGGCCGCGACGGTTCCGGCCACGTCGGCGCCGGGAATCATGGGCAGGCCGGCAGGAGTGTACTCGCCCGTCCGGAAGTAGGTGTCTACGGGGTTGACCGCGGCTGCGCCGACCTCGACGAGGATTTCGTCTCCCCGTGGCTCTGGGCGGTCGATCGTCTCGACGGAAAGAACGGACGGATCGCCGTATTCGTGGTATCGGACGGCTCGCATGTCATTCCCTGGGAGCGCCGGCCCGATAAATGGCGAGCCCACCAGGCGGGTGTATCGATCCCGATCGGCCGGATGCCGTGGGTTTAAGCCCGTCCCACCCCCCGATTCGAGCATGCGACTGCACGAGTTTCGGGCGAAGGAGGTCTTCGACGCGGCGGGGATTCGAACCCCTGCCTCGACAGTCGTCGAGGACGTTCGATCGGCGCTACGCGCGGCCGGCGAACTGGGATACCCGGTCGCGGTGAAAGCCCAGGTCCCCGTCGGGGGGCGCGGGAAAGCCGGCGGGATCGCCATCGTCGACTCCGAGGCCGAACTTCGGGAGGCCGCCGACTCGATTCTCGGTATGGAAATCGATGGCTACCCCGTCGAAACGCTCCTCGTCGAGGCGGCCGTCGACGCCGAAACGGAACTCTATCTCGGGGTCACGATGGACCGGGGCGAGCGCAAACCGGTCGTCATGGCCTCCGCGAAGGGTGGCGTCGACATCGAGTCCGTGGCAAGCCAGACGCCGGCAGCAATCGGCCAAAGCCACGTCGATCCCGCCTTTGGACTGCACCCCTACCAGGCCCGAAACGCGGTGTACCGGGCCGGAATCGATCGCGAGGTCGCGACCGACGTCGCCACCGTCCTCCAGACGCTCTACCGGGTCTGGGCGGACAGCGACGCGACTGACGCCGAGATCAACCCCCTCATGGTCACCGAAGAAGGCGAGATGGTCGCTGTCGACGCCGTTCTCAACATCGACGACGACGCCCTGTTCAGACAACCCGACCTCGCCGAGATGGACGCCGAAACCGGTGGCGACGATCTGGAGCGACGGGCCGACGAGGCCGGATTCGAGTACGTCCGCCTCGACGGGTCGGTCGGCGTCCTCGGGAACGGGGCCGGGCTGGTCATGACCACGCTCGATCTCATCGATCACTTCGGCGGCTCGCCGGCGAACTTCCTCGACGTGGGCGGCGGCGCCGACGCGGAACGGGTGGGAGCCGCCCTCGACGTGGTCTTTGCCGACCCGAACGTCGAGGTGGTCCTGATCAACATCTTCGGGGGCATCACCCGGGGCGACGAAGTGGCCGCGGGGATCAACGCCGCCGTGGCCGAATACGAGTCGTTGCCGGTCCCCGTCGTGGTCCGGCTCGCCGGGACGAACGCCGCTGCCGGCCGGGAGCGGTTGACCGACAACGTTCACACCGAATCGAGCTTCGAATCGGCCGTCAATCGAGCCGTCGAGCTGGCCCAGGGAGGGGGCACATGAGTATTCTCGTCGACGCGGACACGCGAGTGGTCATCCAGGGGATCACCGGCTCCCAGGGCGAGTTCCACGCGAAGGGGATGCTCGAGTACGGGACGAACGTCGTCGCCGGTGCCGTCCCGGGCCGGGGCGGCCAGACGGTGGCGGGGGTCCCAGTCTACGACCGGGTCGAGGCAGCCGTCGAACAGGAGGAAGCGGACGCCTCGGTCGTGTTCGTCCCGCCAGCGTTCGCCGCGGACGCCCTCTTCGAAGCCCTCGATGCGAACCTCGATCTGATCGTCGCGATCACGGAAGGGATCCCCGTCCACGACGTGGCCCGGGTGGCCAAGCGGGTCCAGGAAGTCGAGACCCGCCTGATCGGGCCGAACTGTCCCGGTGTCATCACTCCCGGCGCGAGTAAACTCGGCATCCTCCCGGGTGACGTCTTCGAACCCGGATCGGTCGGGGTCGTCTCCAGGTCGGGCACGCTGACCTACCAGGTCGTCGAGAACCTCACGAAGGAGGGGCTCGGGCAATCCACGGCGGTCGGAATCGGCGGCGACCCGATCGTCGGCACCGGGTTCCAGGCGGTGCTCGCCGACTTCGAGCGCGATCCGGAGACGGAAGCAGTCGTCCTGATCGGGGAGATCGGCGGCGAGGACGAGGAGGAAGCGGCCGTCTTCATCCAACGGGAGATGGACACCCCAGTCGTCGGTTTCGTCGCCGGGCGCACCGCCCCGACCGGCACCCGAATGGGCCATGCAGGCGCTATTGTCTCCGGGTCCGGAACGGGCACGGCCAAGAGCAAAGTCGACGCGTTCGAAGCGGCCGGCGTTCCGGTCGGGAAGACCCCCGACGAAGTCGCGACGCTCGTCGCGGAACTGGAGTAACGCCGCTCGCGACCCGGAGGGTTATCGCTCCGAGCCAGCGTAGACGATCTCGATCGGCCGATCGAGCACCGGATCGTAACCGGGCTCCGCCGGAATCCGTTCGAATTTCTCGACGCCCCGGGCGGCGGTCGCGGCAAGCACGAGCGCATCGAGGATGTCGTCGGTCTTCGAGGCGGCAATCGTCGGGGCATACGACGGCGTGGTGAACGTCTCGACGGCGTCCGCGTATGCGTCACCGATTGTCGGATCGACCGTTTCGAGCACGGCCAGTCGGGCCTCGGTCCCCTCGGTTGTCCCTTTCGAGGCGGCGATCGGCTCGCCGCCGTTCAGTCCCGCAAAGCACAGTTCAGGATGGGCCTCGAGGAGCTGGTCCCCGCGGATTTCCCCCTCGAATTCGCGCAGGAAGACGTCCAGTTCCCGGATCCGGGGCACGATCGCCCAGACCTGGTTTTGCACGCCGAAATCCGCCGGCTCCTGACGGGCCTTGGCCGTCTCGATGTCCGGGGCGAAGACCGCATCCCTGGTCGGCGTGAGAAAGACGCTCGCGTGTCGGCCCCCCAATTCCGCTTTGGCGGCCAGATCACAGGCCCGTTTGCCCGACTCGCGGAGCCCGATCGGGATGTCAACGAGTATCGTCTCCGCGTCGCGGTGGGTATGCCAAAGGTTCAGGACGGTCGGGTGGAACTCGACGAACCACTCCCCGTCCTCGCGAATTGCTGTGACCCACCCGTTCCCGGCCCAGTCGACGCCCACGGCGGTCGCCATGGGGAAGTGGGCGAGTCCCAGTCACTTAGCTGGCTGGAAACGGGACGGGAAGCAAACGACCGGCGTTTCGTCAGTCGGACATCGAGTACGACGACGTGGTCTCGACTGGATCACTGGATCCCTGGTGGACCCCGTCGACGGGTGCGTTGACGAAGAGCGCGTGGCCCATCAGTGCGATTGCGAGCAGGCCACCAGTCGCCAGCGCCAGTTGTAGAGAGAGGCCAGCGACGTGGAGGCCGCCACCGATACCGACCAGGACGAGCGGAATGAAACCGAGGACGTAGTCGTAATAGGTAGCCATCACATTCACCCGGATTATACTACATGAGATGGGTATAAAATTCCTTTGGCGAGGTTAGCCAGTACATCCTCATAAGTTATGAGATCTCCATTCCGTGACAGGCCTGGATCGTGTACATCCCCTCGCTTGAAATCACAGGATCGCTCACACCGACTCCAGGAAGGCAAGGTCTCGGGCGATCACGACCCCGAGGACGAAAAGCGGGAGCGAGCCCGCGAGGTCCGCGACTGGGCCGGGAACGAGCGAGCCCACGAAGAGCATCGCAGGCACCACTGCAAGCATCGTGCCGGCGAGCCAGGGCCGGCCGGCCCGAAAGTACGCCACCGCAAGCAGGGGCACCCCGATCAGGAGCAAGAGCCCACTCCAGAGGAGGAGCGCAAATCCGACGAGCCCGGCGATCGGCCCGACTGGAGTGCCGGCCGGCGTGACCAGATCCGGACCGTAGCGGCCGACGGCGAGGGTCGCCCCTCCCAGTATCGCGAGCGAGCCGCCGACGCGGTGTGAGCGAGTGGTCGTCCAGTCACGATAGACCAGTGCACCGACCCCGACGAGCAGACCCACAAGCGCGCCCAGAAACAGGAGCGGCACGAGCGTCCGCTCGATCCAGAGCGGGCTGAACATCGCCGGGTCGAAGACGTAGGAGTCGGTCGGCTCGACGCCGTACCAGCCCGGCGGAACGGACGAGAGGATCGCCAGCACCCCTCCCAGCACCGAACTCAGGCCGGCGACCCACCGCCATCGGTCGGTCACGGTCAGTCACCCCCGGAAACCGCGAGGATTCGCCCGCCCCGAGTCGTCAGGACGAAGACCCCATCGAGGAGGGCCGGCGGATTCAGCCAGGCGTCAGAGCGGGATCCACCCCGAACGGCCCAGTCGACGCTCCCCGTATCGGTCGTGAAGTTCGCGAGACTTCGGGGGGACCCCGGGCCAGTCTCGATGTCGAACAGCCCAACCGCCTGCCGATCGGTCGCCCCCGTGACGGTTCCGTCACCGATGTACGAACACCAGCGCGGTTCCACCCCCTCGGGCGTTCGGTCGAGTGCGAACGAAGAAGCGCCCGCCTCCGGTGGTTGTTCGACGACGTAGGCCGTTTCCTCCGTGACTACCAGCGAGTGGAAGGCCATGTACTCGCCCCTGGAATAGGTGAATCGATTGGTGCCGTCGGCGACGCCGAGACCGAGCAGTCCCTCATCAGTTCCCAGAAACACCGTATCGTCGTCGATGGCCGGCTGAGACTCCGCCTGAACGCGCCGCGTCCAAAGCGTCTCTCCGGTCTCCGGGTCGAGGCCGGCTAGCCCCGTCTCCGTTCGAAGAACCACCACGTCGGTCGTGGCCGCGGGTTGCCGTCGCGTCCGCCCCCGCGACAGGTTTGTAGTCCACTGTTCGGTTCCGTCCGGATCGAACGCCCGAACGGTGTCTTCACCCTGAGCGACGAGCAGCCCCCCGACGACCGTCGGCGGGGACACCGCAGAAAGCCCGTTTTTCTGCCATCTCGTGGTGCCATCCTCCGGATCGAGGGCGGCAAGCCCCGTTTCCAGCCCCACGAGGATTCGCCCCTCGGGGCCGACTCGCGGGCCGATCGTCTCCGGGCGATAGGTTCCGTAGCGCTCGGTTTCGGTCACCGGGAGCCGCTCGCTCTCCCATTCGAGCTCGCCCGTCCGGAGCGAGACGGCGTGGACCCGCTCCGGGTCGGCGACGTACGCCCGCTCCGAACCGACCACGGGGGCGCTGGCGACGACCCCGACGCCGTCTTCGGTGGGGATGTCGAGTTGCGTCCGCCAGCGGACCGCAAGCTTCGGTTCGGGAAGCGAACCGGTCGCGTATCCGGTGTTCGCCGAATTGCCAGTTTCTGCCGGCCACGTCCCGGCTGGCGTCCGTTCGAACGGACCGGCTGGTGGCGAATCGATCGAAATCGTCTCCGCGGCGGTCGGGCGGTCGCTGTCGGGACAGGAAGACGCACAGCCGGCCAGTGAAGCGAGGCCCGCTGTCCCGAGCAGCCCGGAGACGCGGGTGAGAAACTCCCGTCGCTGGAGGGGCATGGAATAGCGGTGGCCCAACAGGCCCAAATATCTACGGGAGGCACAAACAGTCCCTTGAGCGAGGGTAGGTCTGGGATCGCGCTCGATTCTCGATTGGTCCTTCCCCGAGAGGAGTCGGTGGGGCTTAAGGGACATC
>JBKGZU010000043.1:0-9707 GCA_046543215.1 Halodesulfurarchaeum sp.
CTGAGCGTATCGGTCCGACAGACCGGAGACGGCCACCCGATCCCGACCGAACTGGACCACTCGACCGGGGCCAGATCAACACTCGACCGGGGCCAGACCAGCACTCGACCGGGGCCAGACCAGCACTCGACCGGGGTCGGGTCAACAAGTCAGATCGTGTGAACGAGTCTGGCACTGCAAATATTTATAAACCTTAAATACAAGCTTTAAAACGCATATGAGTGATCCCAAGGAAACCATCAACATCGAGAACGTGGTCGCCTCGACCGGGATCGGGCAGGAGCTCGATCTCCAGTCGGTCGCCATGGATCTCGAGGGGGCGGACTACGACCCGGAGCAGTTCCCCGGCCTGGTCTACCGGACCCAGGACCCGAAGTCGGCCGCGCTCATCTTCCGGTCGGGGAAGATCGTCTGTACCGGAGCGAAGAGCACCGACGACGTTCACGAGAGCCTCCACATCGTCTTCGACAAGCTCCGTGACCTCTCCATCAAGGTCGAGGAAGACCCGGAGATCGTCGTCCAGAACATCGTGACGAGCGCCGACCTGGGCCGGCAGCTCAACCTCAACGCCATCGCCATCGGTCTCGGCCTCGAGAACATCGAGTACGAGCCCGAACAGTTCCCCGGCCTGGTCTACCGCCTCGACGAGCCGGAAGTCGTCGCCCTGCTCTTCGGCAGCGGGAAGCTGGTCATCACGGGCGGCAAGCGCCCCGAGGACGCCGAACACGCCGTCGACAAGATCGTCTCTCGCCTCGAAGAACTCGGTCTCCTCGAATAACGAGCCGATTCGATTCGGCCGGTTTTGCGCCCGTTTCTGGGGCTACTCGACTAACCGCTCGATTTCGGTGACGAGAATGTCGGTCGCGCCTTCCGCCTTGAGCCGCGTGACCGTCCGGAAGACCTCGTCCTCCCGGATGACGGCGTGGATCGCGACCTGATCGGTGCCGGCGATGTCCATCACCGTCGGCCCGCCCATGCCGGGGATGACCTCCTTGATTTTCTCGAGGTTCGACTCGGGCGCGTTGAGCATGATGTACCGACGACCTTCCGCCGCGAGTACCGATTCGAGGGCCCGGTCGACTTCGGAGGTCTTCCGGTCGTTCACCACGTCCTCGTGGGCGAAGAGGTGGGCGGAACTCTCCAGTACCTCGTCGATGATCGCGAGGCGGTTGACTGCCAGCGTGGTCCCGGTGCTCGTGATGTCCACGATGGCGTCGGCCATCTCGACGTGGGGAGTGAGTTCCGTGGCCCCGGTGACCTCGACGATTTCGGCCTCGACCCCGGCCTCGGCGAAGTGCTTCTCCGTGATGTGGGGGAACTCGGTCGCGACGGTTTTGCCGTCCAGGTCCTCGATGTCGCTGATGTCCCCGTCCTCGGGGGCGGCGACGACGATGCGACACTGGCCGAACTCCAGATCCAGCAGCGGTTCGACTTCGGGGCAGTCGGCCTCCGCAGCCTGGTCGAAGCCCGTGATTCCCAGATCGGCCGCCCCGTCGGCGATGTACTCGGGGATGTCGGCGGCCCGCGCGAAGAGAATCGTGATGTCGGGGTCCACCGTGTCGGCGTAGAGCTGCCGGTCCTCCCCGTCGACGACGTGGATGCCCGCCCGGTCCAAAAGCTCCACGGCCGGGTCGTGCAGGCGGCCCTTGTTCGGGATCGCGATACGCATTGCCGGTTCGTAACGGGGGCGCGCGTATTTGCGTTTCCATCGCGAGCCACGGGATATCCATCGCGAGCCACGGGAGCGCCAGCAAAGTACGGGAGCGCCACACCATCGGCCCCGCGGACTGGTACCGCGAACTGGCAAGCGGCAGATTCAGGGACGACCCCCACGAACCCGCGGCCATGTCGACCATCAGTGTGACCGACGGGCACGTGCTCGGTCCCGACGGCTCGGTCTCGCGGGCGGACGTCCTCGTGGACCAGGACGCGGGCGAGATCCGGGCCGTCGGCACGGACCTCGCCGGCGACCGGACCCTCTCGGCGGCCGGCGGTCTCGTCATGCCCGGGCTGGTCAATGCCCACACCCACGCGGCGATGACGCTGCTCCGGGGCTACGCCGACGACAAGCCACTCGACGCGTGGCTCAAGGAGGACATCTGGCCGGCGGAGGCCGCCCTCGAACCGGCGGACGTCAGGGCCGGCACCGAACTCGCGCTGCTCGAGATGATTGGCTCGGGGACGACCGCCTTCGCGGACATGTACTTCCACATGGACGAGGTGGTCGCGGCCGTGGACCGCGCCGGGCTTCGAGCCCGGCTGTCCCACGGCATCGTCACCGTCGGCAAGGACGAGGCCGGGGCCCAGGCCGACGTGCAGGAAGGAATCGACTTCGCCCGGCGGACGGTCGATCGGGACGATGGACGGATCGAACCGGCGCTCTCGCCCCACTCGCTCACGACCGTCAACGTGGACGCCCTTCGCGAGACGGTCGCGGCCGCCCGGGACCTCGGGATCCCCCTCCACATTCACGCGAACGAGACCACAGATGAGGTGACCCCGATCGTCGAGGAGGAGGGCGTCCGACCGCTCGAGTACGCCGCCGGGCTGGGGCTGCTCGAGTCCCAGGACTTCCTCGCGCACGGCGTCCACGTCGACGAGGCGGAGATGGATCTGCTGGCCGAGCGGGCACCGAGCGTCGTGCACTGCCCGGCCTCGAACATGAAGTTGGCCTCCGGCATGGCACCGATCGAGCGACTGCTCGAGGCGGGCGTCCCGCTGGCTTTGGGAACCGACGGCGTCGCCTCGAACAACGATCTGGACATGTTCGGCGAAATGCGCGATGCGGCGTTGCTCGGCAAACTGGCGGCTGGGGAGGCAAGCGCCGTGCCGGCCGAGGCAGTCCTCCGCATGGCGACCGAGGGGGGCTCCCGGGCGCTGGGGCTCCCCGGCGGACGGATCGAGCCCGGTGGGGCTGCCGATCTGATCGTGGTCGATTTCGAGACGCCTCGCCTGACGCCGGTCCACGACTATGTCTCCCACCTCGTGTATGCTGCCCACGGGGACGACGTCCGCCACACGATGGTGGACGGTCGGGTCCTCATGGAGGACCGCGAGGTGCAGGTTTTCGACGGGCGAGCCGTCCGGGCGGCGGCCGAATCCCGAGCCGCCGACCTCGTGGATCGCGCCTGACTTTCCGATACCCATTAAAGCGCGCTGGCCCTCCCTTCGGCCATGACAGTTTCTCCGATCAGCGAGCGACTTTCGGACGTCGATGGGGCCGTGGCCGACGGCCGGAAGAAGATCGACTGGGCGTTCGAGCACATGCCGATCGTCCAGTCCCTCCGGGCGGATTTCGAGGCCGAGCAGCCATTCGCGGGCGTCACCATCGGCATGGCCCTCCACGTCGAGGCCAAGACCGCGGCCCTGGTCGAGGCACTCGCCGCCGGCGGGGCCGAGATCGCCATCACCGGCTGTAACCCGCTCTCGACCCACGACGACGTGAGCGCGGCCCTCGACGCGAACGACGTCATCACCTCCTACGCGGAGCGGGGGGTCGACGAAACGGGGTACTACGACGCCATCGAGGCCGTCATCGCCCACGAGCCGGACGTCACCGTCGACGACGGGGGCGACCTCGTCTTCCGGATCCACGAGGAACACCCCGAGTTGATCGATTCGATCGTCGGGGGCTCGGAGGAGACGACCACCGGTGTCCATCGCCTCCGCTCGATGGACGCCGACGGTGCACTCGAGTATCCGGTTTTCGCCGTGAACGACACGCCGATGAAGCGGCTCTTCGACAACGTCCACGGCACCGGGGAGGCCTCCCTCTCCAGCATCGCGATGACGACCAACCTCTCCTGGGCCGGGAAGACCGTCGTCGTCGCGGGATTCGGCCAGTGCGGGCGGGGCGTCGCCCGGAAGGCTTCGGGACAGAACGCCTCGGTGGTCGTCACCGAGATCGACCCGCGTCGGGCCCTCGAGGCCCACATGGAGGGGTACGAAGTGCTCCCGATGGCGGAAGCCGCCGAGAAGGGTGACGTCTTCATTACCACGACTGGCAACCGGGACATCATCACGCCCGAGCACGTCGAGCGGATGCAGGACGGCGTCGTCCTGGCCAACGCCGGCCACTTCGACGTCGAGATCGATCTCGATGGGCTCTCCGAACTCGCGGTATCGGAGTCGACTGTCAGGGACGGGATCCGGGAGTACGAGCTGAGCGACGGCCGCCGGATCAACGTCCTCGCGGAGGGGCGGCTCGTGAACCTGGCGAGCCCGGTCTCGCTGGGCCACCCCGTCGAAGTCATGGACCAGAGCTTCGGCATTCAGGCCGTCTGTGTCCGCGAGCTCGTGGAACGCGGCGAGGACTACGAGGCCGGCGTCCACGAGGTCCCAGACGAGCTGGACCGGGAAGTCGCGGAGATCAAACTCGAAGCCGAGGACATCGCGATCGACGAGCTGACCCCGACCCAGCAGGAGTACATGGACAGCTGGCAGCAGGGCACGTAGGCTGGCCCGGTTTTCGAACGGGCGAACAGGCGACTAAAGGGCGAACAGGCGACTGACCGATCCCGAACCGGGTCGTCACACTCCCGCGAACCGATCCGGGCCGACGGTTACTGCATCGAGCCCACCTGGGCCGGTTTTGTGGGATAAACCTTCGGCTGGGACGAACGGAACGGCCCCGGCGGGCGAGAAACGAAACCGAGAATTAGGCGTAGCGCTCGAGTTCGGGATCGTCGAGAGCCTCGATGACCTCGCCGGCGGTCTCGTCGAGGAGCTGTTGCCCTTCGGGCGTAATGTCTCGACCCTCACCGTCGCGGGTCATGATCAGGCCCTCGTCCTCGAGGTCCTGAAGGATTTCGCGCAGGATCTTCTGGGAACCGTCGCTGCGCTTGCTCGGCGCGACCTGGTAGCGGTTCGAACCGTCCTTCGTCCCGCCGTAGGCCGTCGAAAGGCTTTCGACGCCGATCGGGGCGTTCATCGCCACCTTCCGGAGGACACTCGCGGTCCGGGTGGCCCAGAAGTCCTCCTGTTCGGGGGGCAGTTCGCGGCTCGCGCCGGTCTTCGTGTACGTGGCCCAGTCGGGCGCCTCGAGTCGCTCGGAGAGCGCCTCGGCGAGCGCCTCGATGAGCTCGTCCGCAGGGGCGTCGTAGAGAGTTGCCATGCCCGCGGATTCTCGATGCCGCCGTTTAAACCATTCGTTAGGCGTTCGAGGGCGGTTCTGTCCCCCGACCGGACGGCTTTTTTCCCCGCCGGGCAAGTGAGTGACATGGACGAGCAAGGGGCACTCTCGCTGGTGGCCGATTCCCTCGATGGAGCCACCGACGACGCGGCGATCGTCGACGGCACGGTTTTCACCATCGACATGCTCCACGAATCGGCGGATTTTCCGCCCGGAACGAGCCACTACACCGCCGGCTGGCGGTCCGTCGGCGTCTCGCTTTCCGACGTCGCCGCGATGGGAGCCGAGCCGACGGCGACCGTCGCGGCCTTCGGGGCCCCGGATTTCGATGCAGCGGAACTCGAGCCGTTCCTCGACGGTGCCAAAGCCGTCTCCGAGTCGGTGGGTGCAAGCTACGTCGGCGGCGACCTCGACAGCCATCCGGAAGTGACCGTCGCGACGGCGGCGATCGGGCACACGACCGAGCCAGTCACCCGCGACGGGGCCAGTCCGGGCGAGGTCGTCTGTGTAACCGGAGCCCTCGGACGGACGGCCGCAGGAATTCGTGCGTTCGAGGCGGGGGCGATCGGCCTGGGGAACGAACTGTTCCAGTTCACCCCGCGAGTTGCGGCAGGACGGGCTCTCGCCGCGGACGCCACCGCGATGATGGATTCGAGTGACGGGCTGGCTCGCTCGCTCCACCAGCTCGCTGCCGCGAGCGGAGTCGGGTTTGCCATCGACGGCACCGCGGTCCCCGTCGCCGAGGACCTCGAGACCTACATCGGGATCGGCACGGACCCACTCGCGGAGGCGATCACCTACGGCGGGGATTTCGAGCTGGTCTGTACCCTGCCCGAGGAACGGGTCGACGCGGTCCGACAGCGACTGTCGGAGCCCCTCTCCGTGCTCGGAACAGTCGAACCGGCGGAGCGGGGAATCGAACTGGATGGGGAACCCCTCGCGGACGAGGGATACACCCACGGATCGAGCTGACCCGCTACAGGCCGATGACTTCGATCGGAATCGGCGTGAAACAGAGCAGTCCCAGGACGAACGTGACGACGCCGAGGGCCTTCCGGCGCGGGTCGAGCGTTCCCTCGGCGATCGGCGCCGCGCTCCCGATGTAGGTCGCGAGCATGGCCATGAACCCCCAGAGGATCCACACCCCGACCATCTGCCCGGCGTCCGTGAACAGGTAGAGCCCCGCAGCGAGCCCGAACAGGGAGATCGGCACCAGCGGCGCGACCCGCTCCTGGGCGGGGCCGACCATCGCCCGGAGGATGTGACCCCCGTCGAGTTGGCCCACCGGAATGAGATTCAGGAACGTGATGAACATCCCCACCCAGCCGCCGATCACGACTGGATTGACGACGAGCCGGGGGTCCGAATACGACAGCGGCTCGCCCAGCAGTGCGGCGATGCCCGTCAGGAGGAGGGGGTAATTGAACTGGATCTCGACGGTTTCCCCGGCGGCAAACACCCAGTCGGGAACCGCGACCGGCGGCAGGGTGAGCCCGATGACGGTCACGACGACCGTCGCCACGAGTCCGGCAAGCGGCCCGGCCACGCCGATATCGAAGAGCGCCCGGCGGTCCGGAATCCGTCCCCGGATGCGGATCACCGCCCCCATCGTCCCGATGATCGTCGGGAACGGGATGAAGTACGGGAGCGACGCGGGGACGTCGTGATAGCGGCTCAGGACGTAGTGGCCCAGTTCGTGGGTGCCGAGGACGCCCATCACGGCGAGCGTGAACGGGACCGCATCGAGCACTTCCAGCGAGAGTGGATCCTGCACGTAGTACCACTGGGTGCCAACGAAAAGCGTCGAGAGAATGGTCGCAACGGCCAGCAGGACGTTCGTCCAGGGGATGCCGTCTTCGCCGGTTTCGCGGGGCCGGGCGACGAGCACGTACTCCCCCAATCGACGGTCCAGGGACACTTCGTAGCCCGCCTCGCGGAACTGCGGCCAGACGGTTTCGAAGAGTTGCTGCTGGTTCACGAGCGGATCGCCGTAATAGTGGACACCCTCCTCGTCCTGCTGGACCTCGTAGACCCGGAAGACCGACTGGAAGGCCTCTGGCGAGGGCAACTCCCGTGGAGTCTCCGGCGGCATTGGGCGTTGGTTTGAGGGCGGGCAGTTTAACGTCGTCGTGTGCGGCCCCGTTCCGCCCCAGTGGAGTTGTTACCCGACGCCCCCGCCCAGTTCGAACTCCGCGAGCCAGTTCTCGAGGTCGGCGGCGGTTGTCACGGGCGGGGAACAGCTCCGGCGGCAGACGAACGCGGTCGGTTCGCCACGGGCGGCCCGACCCGCCCAGATCGGCGGCGCCGAATCGAGATCGAGCTCGTCCAGCCACTCCCCGAGTGGCTGCTCGTCTGGCGGTCGTCGGGTGAGCAACAGGCCGGGACGAAATTCCGCCCCCAGCACGGACCGCCACGCTGCGGGGATCGAGTCCGCGGCGATCGTGACTTCGAGATGGCCCGACTCGAGAGTATCGGCGGCCATCGCGAGGGTCGCGAAGCGTTCCGGACTCGACGCCAGTTGCTCGCGGTGGGACCGCAGGATGCTGTCGGCCATCGATTCGAACCCGCCATCCGGGTCGAAATGGTGCAAGGCAGCGAGAACCTCGACCGCGACGCCCGTACTCGACGGCGTGGACTCGTCCCGAGCACCAGTCGGGCGAATCGGCAGGCCGTCCTCCCCCGCCGTCGTGAAGAAAAGCGTCTCCCGTTCCGGGTCCCAGAATCGGGTTCGCATCGCCCGTCCCAGGTCGAGCGCGAACCCGAGGGGGTCGAGTTCGCCCGTCGCACCGTGGAGTTTCAGGGCGCCGCGGGCGAGGAACGCGTAATCCGCGAGGTAATCCACCTCCAGCCGGTCCCCGTCCCGGTACCGATGGGCGAGCTGGGTACCGTCCCAGTGATTCTCGCGGACGAACTCGAGGGCATCGCCGGCCATGTCGGCGAATTCCGGCCCGTCGAGGACGATCGAGGCAGTGGCCAGCGAGCCGATCTGGAGGCCGTTCCAGTCGGCCAGAATCTTCTCGTCTCGCGGTGGGCGGGGCCGTTCCTCGCGGGCACGGCGGGCACGGTCGATGGCCGTCTCCAGAGCGTCCTCGATCTCGGCGGGACGGCGGTCGAAATCCGCCGCCAGTTCGTCGATGGAACGCGACTGGGTGAGAACCGTCTCGCCCTCGAAGTTCCCGGCCTGGCTCACGCCGAAGCGCTCCCCGAAAAGCGTCGCGAGCCAGTCGGGATCGAAGCTGTCGTCCCCGGAGGAGTCCGGTTCCATCGCCGAGCGAACCTCCCCCGGAGTCCAGGTGTAAAAAGCGCCCTCGACGGCCGGATGGGCTGCCCTGTCGCCGTCTTTCGGCGGGCTTCTCGCGTCGAGGGTACTATAGAAGCCGCCGTCGGGGTGGGTCAACTCCCGGTCGACGAAGTCGGCGGTCTCCTCGATGACCGCCTCGAAGGCTGGCTCCCCGGAGAGGGCAAAGCCCGCGAGGAACGCCCGCGGAATCTCGGCGTTGTCATAGAGCATCTTCTCGAAGTGGGGAACCGTCCAGTCCCGATCGACGCAGTACCGGTGGAAGCCGCCGCCGAGCTGGTCGCGGAGGCCGCCGGTCGCCATCGCGGAGAGGGTCTCTGAGAGTACCGTTTCATATTCCGATCGCCCCGTTCGCCGGGCGAGGCGAGCCAGCACGAGCAGGCGCTCGGCATGCGGGAACTTCTGCCCGGTGCCGAACCCCCCGTGGGTCCGATCGGCGGTCTGGAGGAACTGGTCGCCGGCCGCTTCCAGCACGTCCGGCCCCGTGTCGACGGTCGCGGTGCCGGAATCGGCCGGTACCGGGACGGATTCCAGCTCGTCGCTGGCAGCGGCGAGCCACGCCTCCCCGCGTTCTTCGAGTGCCTCGCGGTCGGTCTCCCAGGATTCGGCGATGCCGTCCAGCAGGTCACCGAAGGCCGGTCGGCCGTGCTTTTCTTCCGTCGGGAAATACGTGCCGACGTAGAACGGGTGGCGATCCGGCGTGAGCCAGACCGAGAGCGGCCACCCACAGCCGCCACGGGTCACCAGCCGGCAGACGGTCATGTAGATGCTGTCGACGTCGGGGCGCTCCTCACGGTCGACCTTGATCGGGACGAAGTCGCGGTTCAGTCGCTCGGCGATGGCCGGGTTCTCGAAGGACTCCTCGGCCATGACGTGACACCAGTGACAGGAGGAATAGCCCACGCTGAGAAAGATCGGGCGGTCCAGCTCCCGGGCTGTGGCGAGGGCGGTTTCATCCCACGGTTGCCAGTTGACCGGGTTGTCGGCGTGTTGCTGGAGGTAAGGACTCGCCGCCTCGTCCAGCCGGTTCCGATCCGTGGGCCGTGTCATACCCCGGCATACGAATGCTCCGCCTGAAACCTATCGTCTCCCCGCGGGAATCGCCCCTTCGCGGGCGAAGCCCGGATTTCGGCCCGGTGAGGCCATCGCCTGACAGATGGACAATCCCGGGAGCGCCGAAGTGTTCGACGCGGAGTGAGGTGGACACCCGCTCCGCATTTCCATCCGGGACGGCCTGGAGGAACCGCGGCGATCTCAGGCGGCTCGGATCGTCCGATC
>JBKGZU010000044.1:0-9638 GCA_046543215.1 Halodesulfurarchaeum sp.
TCTGGCGCATCATCGGGTGCATCTCCATCATCTGCTCCTCGGCGATCTCCTCGTAGAGCTTGTAGATGATGGAGATCGTCAGGAGCAGACCCGTTCCGGAGACTTGCCCGATGGTACCCATCATGTTCGCCATGACCGCCAGCAAACCCACGAGGGCGCCACCGATGACGGTGACCTGTGGGATGTAGCGCTCCATGACCTTCTCGATGACCCCGACGTTCTGGCGGAAGCCGGGGATCTGCATCCCCGAGTGCTGGATCTGCTGGGCCGTCGCCTCCGGGCCCATGTCGGCGGTCTCCACCCAGAAGATGGCGAAGATGGCCCCCCCGACGATCATGATGAAGAGGTCGACGCTGACCCGGAGCATGATCTGCCAGGGTTCCTGGGCCACACCGCCGAGCCACCACATCCAGTCGGTTCGCTCGTAGATCGGCGCGAGATAGTAAAAGAGGCCCTCGACCGGATAGACCTGCCCCTCAGCTTCGGTGTAGACGCCGACCCAGGCCGGCAGCCCCTCCCCGAGCTGGCTGTAGAGCAGCCGCCCGAGGAACTGCACGTTCGCCTGCAGCGCCCGGACGAGAATCATCGGCAGCACGCTGGCGTAGATGAGCTTCACCGGGAACCGACCCCGGGCGCCCTTCACGCGAGCGTGACTGAGCGGAATCTCGACGCGGACGGATTCGGCGTACACGACCACCGAGAAGATCACGATGGTCGTGATGATCGCGAGGATCTGGCCGTCGATGAGGAGGAACCCAATTCCCTCCGAGGAAAGGATCGAGGGCATCTGCCCGGCGTTGCCGAGCGCGATGTCGATCCAGGTCGGGATCACGCCCTTGTTGCCGACCGTCCCCTCCCAGAAGAACAGTCCGCCGACGAGGCTCTGGGAGACCCCGGCGACAATGAACAGGCCGATCCCCGATCCGACACCCCACTTCGAAATGACCTCGTCCATGTAGAGGATGAGGAGCCCGCCCACGAAGATCTGGGCGAAGATCAGGGTCTGGACGCCGAACGTCCCGATACCCAGGCTGCCGGCGATTGCGTCGCTGGCCGGCAAGAAGTTGCCCATGTAGACCATCGGTAGGGCAGTCAGCGCGGTCATCACGATGACGAGGACCTTCTGGAGGCCCTGGTAAAGTGCCTGGTCGCGTGGGTCAGAGGTGTCCAGGCCGAGGAGGTTCGCCCCACCGAGGAGCTGCAGCACGATGGAGGCGGTGACGATCGGACCGATCCCCACCTGGAGAATCGTTCCCTGACCGCCGGCGAGCAGGCTGCGGAACTGCCCGAACAGGTCCTCGCCGCCACCTGCCACGCCGAAGAGGTAGACGTTCGTCAGGAAGAAGTAAAGTACCAGGACGGCACCCGTCCAGGCCAGCTTGCGTTTGAACGGGACGTGGCCCGTCGGTCGCCTGACTGAGGGCATCCGGGTCAGATAGGGTTCGGCGGCCTCCTTCCATCCCATGGGTTAGTCCTCGGATTCGTCCGTGTCTTCGGCTGCTCGTTCGACGTCCGTGACGGTTACGGTTCCGTCCGCGGATTCGATCGCCTCGCGAGCGCCCTCGGTGAACGCGTCCGCGGTCACTTCGAGCTGGTGGTGGACCTGCCCACCGCCCAGCACTTTGACCACGTCCGCGTCCTCGGCGAGGTCGCGGGCGTCGACGCGGTATCCATCCGTCGTCTCTTCGACCAGGCCCGATTCAACGAGGAGCGGCAGGTCCTCGTCGATCTCGCGGAGCTTGACCTCCGAGACCGTCGTCTGGGAGCTCTCGGGGCGTTTGAAGCCGCTCTTGCCGAGCGGCTCGTAGTGGTGATACTCGTGTTTGTCGCGGCCGGCGCGGCCGCGGCCCCCGCGATGACCGGCGCCGCGCCGGTTCTTCTGGGTACCGCCGCCGTGGGTTCGCGTGCCGCGCTGGCGTCGTTTCTTGTCCGTCATGGTTATCGCATCGCCGCGAGGAGTTCGTCTATCGCGTCAGTACTGTGGGTGCCGAGCTGGCCGCCCTCGCTCTGGGGGTTCTTGATGCCCTCGTGGCCGCCGCGTGGCGGGTGCAGGCGCAACGTCGGCGAGAGACCTTGCTCGCGAAGGGTCGTTTCCCCGGCGAGCAGCGCCTCGGCGAGTGCCGAGACCGACTCGAACTCGGTGGACTCGGCGAGCCAGTCGTCGTCGACGTCGGCGTCACCCTCGAGGGGTTCGGCGCGTTTCGACAGGACCGTCTCGAGGACCTCCTGGCTCGGCTCGCCGAAGGCCACGTAATCGTTGACCTTCGTGAGCATTCCCCGGTAAGTGTCGGTCTCCGGAACCAGCGTGCACTGGTTGACCCCGTGGAGGTTGAGCATGTCGAGGGTGTCCTCGACGGCCCCGGTCATGTTGACGTCGCCGCGGAGCTGGATGACCGCCTGCATCATTCGATCACCTCGCGCACGTCGAGGGTGCGGTCGGGGACCCGCGCCTCGGTCGTTCGCTTGAGCGCGTTGAAGGTCGCCTTGCCGAAGTTAACCGTACTCCGGGTCTTCCCCGAGGAGCGGGTCCAGATGTCCTCGATCCCGGCGATCGAGAGCACCTGCCTGACGGTCTCGCCGGCCGCGAGCCCGAGGCCACGCGGCGCGGGAATCAGTTCGACTTCGACGCTCCCGGCCTTGCCGGTCGTCCGAAGTGCGACAGTGTGGGGAAGCCCACAGCCACACTCCCAGGACCCACAGCCCCGTGAGACGTCGATGATGTTCAGTTTCGCGATGTCGATGGCTTTCTGGATCGCCCCGCCGACCTGGTCGTCGCGACCTTCCGCGTAGCCGACGAAGCCGTCGCGGTTGCCGACGACGACGGCCACGCGGAACTTCACGCGGCGGCCGGAGTCGGTCATCCGCTGGACCATGTTGATGTCCAGTACCTCGTCGTCGAGCCCCGGCAGGAGCGTGTCGACGATTTCCGGCTCCTTCAGGGGGAGACCGGAGTTGAGGGCGGCAGACATGTCCTCGACTTCGCCGTCCTTGGTGCGACGACCCAGTCGGGTCGTGGGCTCCCAGGCGTCGTTGTGACTCATTCTTGCTCCTCCATGATGGCCGAACGCACTTCCTCGAAGTGGTCCGGCAGTTCGGTTGCGTCGAAATCCCCGCTGTAAAGCGGTTCCTCAAGCTGTGCTGCATACTCGGCGATGTGCTCGCCGCTGGTTCGTTCCCATTCGGCAAAGACCGACTCGTTGTGCGGGATGGCGAGTCCGGCGTCGATGGCACCCTCCTGGATGGCGAATACCTTCGCGCCCGGCGTCGCCGAATTCAACCCGATGTCGAGTACGGCTTCGGTCAGTCCCGCTTCGAGGGCCCGCGTCCCGGCCAACAGGCCGGTCAGGTAGGCCGCCGGAAGGTTCCCCGTGGGAGCCTCCCAGCCGAAGTCGGCCAGGTCGGCCGACATCGCCTTCGCGATCGTTTCGTCTCCGTCAGAACTGAGGGTCACCAGCTGCGCCCTGGCGTGCTGGTTGCTCACGCGAGCGACCAGTCGGGGTTTCCCGGATTTCAGCAGGCGCAACCGCTGATGGTAATCTGTCCTGACCTCGCGGCGTCGCCGCATTGGTACTTTGTAGCGTGGTCCGCTGGCCATTAGTGCTCACCTCGTAATTCGATGTCGTAGTTGTCCTCGATGTAGGCCTCGAGCCGGCGGACGCTGTCGAACTCGCCACCGCTCGCCATGCGGTAGAGCTGCTGGTACTGACTCGGGGAGAGTGTCCCGTCGTCCCGCAGTTCGCGGAGCGTGCGCCGGAGAGCCCTGATGCTGTGCCGGTATTCGTCTGCCGGATCCGACCGCGCCCCGGCTTTCCCCTTGCGGGTGCCCGGGCCCGATCGATGTCCGGCCGCGCGTTTCTCGTTTCGCTTGCGGGCCCGGCCCCGGGAGTTGCCCGATGGCTCTTCGGCCCGAATGGTCCCCTGCTGCACCAGCTCGCGAACGTCCTCGCGGGTGATCGCTTCCGCGATCTCGCTCTGGGCGCTCGGATCGAGCCAGATCCGATTCTCGCCGACGTCGAGGACGTCGGCGGCGAGTCGTTTCTGCGTGGAGAGATCACTCATTCTCGGTCACCTCGACTTCCTCGTAGGTCGGGTTGAGCACGCGGATCTCGCGGTCGGCCGCGAGTTCCTCGATGCGTTCGCGCTTGCGAGCCCCGACCGCACTCGCGATCCGGACCGCCTCCCGGTCCGGGTCGACGTCTTCGAGGTCCGCGGGTCGGTGGACCATGACCTCCTCGAAGCCGCTCGGGTGCAGGCCGCGGACGGCAGTCGGGGTCCGGAAGCCGGCCTCGACTGTCGCGCCCTTGCCCTTGATCCCCCGTCGCTGTTTCGAGAGGTTGCCTCGCGGCTTGCGCCAGGAGGTCTTGACGCGCTTTTTCTTGTGGTGGTCCTGCCGATTGAAGGCGGGTTTGCCCTCCCGCAATCGCTGTGCGAGCAGGCGTGCCCGGTCGTCGTCCAGATCCGGCGTCTTCTCGGCCACGCCCTTCGGGCGCAGTTCCGTCTCGACGTCTTCCTCGGAGACTTCTTCTTCGGGTTCGGGCTCCTCGACTTCGGCTTCGGTCTCCTCCTCGATCTCGAGTCCGCCAACGTCCGCCTTGATCCGGGCGGCGAGGGCGTTCCCGATCCCCTCGAGGTCGGCCAGTTCTGACTGGCTCGCGGCCTTGAGGTCCGTGATCGACTCGTAGCCACCCTCGCGGAGGGTATCTGCCTTCGAGGGACCGATCCCGCTGATGTCTTCGAGTTCCCGCTCTGGGTCCGTGTCCTCGCTCATCTCAGGCACCTCCACGGCCGGGCTTCTCGACGATGTACACGCCGTCCTGGAAGACGCGTGTGTCCTTGTCGGGTACCCGGGTGAGTTGTTCGATCTCGCCGGCGGTCTGCCCCACGGCCTCCTTGTCGGAGCCCGAGAGGGTGATCTCGTCGCCGTCGACCTGTACCTCCGTGTCGCCTCGGATGGGAGCCCGTCGGGGGGCCTTCTCGCCGAGGAAGTTCTGAATCACGACCGCGTCGTCTTCGACAGAAACCTGCATGGGGAAGTGGGAGTAGTGGATCTGCATCCGGTACTCGAAGCCCTCGGTGACCCCGTGGATCATGTTCGCCACGTGGCTCTCGAAGGTCCCCACCGTCGCGTTCGTCTTGGCGTCCTCGTCGTCGGCCTCGATCGTGACGGTCTCCGCCGTGGCCGAAACGGTCACGCCGGGGAACCAGAGTCGCCGCGTGACCGACCCGTTCGGTCCCTCGATCGTGAGGTCGAACCGGTCGGTGTTCGCGGTTACGGATTCGGGTAGTTGGATTTCGGTTCGGGTCATTTTCAATACACGTACGCGATGAGTTGGCCACCGATGCCCTTCTCCCGGGCCTCGTAGTGGCTCATGATCCCGCTGGATGTCGTCACGATGAGCGTGCCGTAATCCCGAGCCGGGAGGAACCGCTTCTCCCACTGCTCGAGTTCGTCCACGCCCGACGAGTATCGCGGGTTCACGGGCCCACACTCGTTGATGGACCCCGTCAGTTCGACCTCGAACGTGCCGGCGCGGCCGTCATCGACGTATTCGAAGCCGCCGATGTACCCGCGGTCGTAGAGGACCTCGAGTACCGCACCGATCTCGTTCGAGGCGGGCGTTACCGTATGTGTCAACTGTCCGACGCTCTCCGCGTTGTCGATACCCGAGAGCGCGTTGGCCAGTGGGTCGTCTGCAGTCATTGTTAGCTGTACTTCTTGAATCCCATGTCGGGGGCAATCTCCCGGAAGCACTGGCGACACAGCCAGATGTCGTACTTCCCGACGAGGCCCTGTTCGCGGCCACATCGGCGACACGTGTGTGTCTGTCCCGTCTCCTGGGTGTCCTCTGCTTCGCTCATGAACTCACCTCGACGTCGAATCGATCCTCGAGGAACGCGATGGCGTCCTCGACCGTCAGCCGATGCTTCGAGGGGATCTGGCGACTGGCCTGATCGCGCTTTGCGACGCGATAGCCCGGTCGGACCAGGTTGACGGTCACGTCGAGACCGAAGATCCCCGTCGTCGGATCGTACTCCTGGCTGGGGAAGTCGGTGTGCTCCTCGATGCCGAAGCTCACGTTCCCCGTCTGGTCGAACTGCTTGCGAGTGACCGTCGCGATGTCGAATGCCCGCTCGAGGAAGTCAACGGCCGCGTCGTCGCGGATCGTGACTTTGGCCCCGATCGGGTCGCCCTCGCGGATCCCGAACTCCGGTTCGGTCTTCTTCGCGGTCGTCCGAACCGGGGGCTGTCCGGTGATCTCCTCGAGGATCGTCTCGGCGAGCTGGAGGTCCTCCCCACCGTGGCCGACGCCCATGTGGACGACGATCTTCTCGATCTGGGGTTCCCGCATTTCGTGGAACTCGGATTCAGCACTCGCCATTAGTCTTCATCCTCCTCGGCAGTTTCAGTTTCCGATTCGTCCGCGGCCGAATCGCTTTCGGCCTCCGCAGTGGACGCTTCGGTCTCCGCCGGTTCGTCCTCGGTTTCGGTGGCCGCCTCCGCGCCGGGAAGATCGGCGTCGTCTTCGACGAAGTTCTCGTCGATGACGACTACGTACTCCTCGACGGTCTCGAAGACGCCGTCTCCCGTGTCGACGGTGACGGTGTTCGAGGCGCTGCCGGGAGTGACGCTGATCTCGTCGACTTCGCCGATCTCGCCGGCGTGCTGGCCGGCAACGGCGGTGACGAGGGCGCCCTCGCCGTACTCGAAGTGGGCAACGATCTCCTGGTCCTCGTTGTCGAGGACGATAGAGTCCTTGCCGCTGTAGTCGCCGTCCTCGACGACGAGGTTGGCCCCGTCGTGGAGGTTCAGCTGGACCCGGCCGCCGGAGACGAGTGTCTTGTCGATGATCTTCCCGAGCTTCGAGCCGGCGTCGGCCTCGTCGATCGCCGTGAGGCCGAGACGCCCGCCCTCGTCGGGGAAGACGCGATAGTACTCGTCTCGCTCCGGGAACGCCAGAATGTCGAACATCCCGATCGGTCGGGTGGCGTCGTCGACGGTGTCACCGTTGACGAGCACCCCGCCGGAGTTCACCGCGTAGGTGGCCTCCGTGGCGGTGTCGACGTACCCGAGCACGTCCCGGAGGACGATGACGAGTGGAACGCCGTTCTCCCCGTGGGGGCCGGCGTCGGCCTTCGCGGTGAAGGTGGCGGTCTTGCGCTCGACCGGCCAGGACTTGGGCACCGAGAGTCGTTTCTGATGGTTACTCATGCTGTCTCACCCTCTAGTCGTGATTTGCGCACCGGATCGTCCAGGTCGAGTGCCGTGATCCGAAGGTTCGACGCGTCGAGCGGCCGAGGAACGTCCTCGCCCTCGACGGTCTCCTGGGTGACGTCCTCGACGTGGACCACACCCTCCTTCAGGTCAACTTTGATGACCTCGCCTTCCTCCCCGGCGTAATCGCCGCGGAGCACTTCGACGGTGTCACCGGCGTTGACGGTCACGCTGCGCGTGTCGTACTCCTCGCGGAGGTCGTCGCTGAGCGTGGCCCGGACCTGACGGTGTCGCTCGTGGAGCGCCGCCCGGTCGACCGCGGTGCGTTGTTTTGTTGGTTGTTCACTCATGGCTATACAATCATGGTCGCCGTCGAGGCGATGCTTCCGTACCGCTCTGCGACTTCGCGGGCGATGGGGCCCTTGATCTCCGTGCCCCGGGGGTCGCCCATGTCGTCGATGATGACGGCTGCGTTGTCCTCGAACTTGACGCGGGTCCCGTCCGGTCGTCGGATGGGCTTGCGCTGTCGCACGATGACGGCCTCGAGTACCTGTCGGCGCATCTCCGGGGTCCCTTTGGTGACCGAAACGGTCACGGTATCCCCCAGGCCGGCTTTCGGGTGCCGGTTGATCGTTCCCTGGTATCCGGAAACGCTGATGACCTTGAGTTCGCGAGCGCCCGTGTTGTCGGCACAGGTGATCAGCGAACCCTTCTCGAGGCCCGGGGTCACGTCGGCCTTGATGGCTTCCATCAGGCCTCACCCCCATCGTCCTCGATTTCGACGACGACGTGGCTCTTCGTCTTCGAGAGCGGTCGTGTCTCTGCTATACGGACCGTGTCGCCAACCTGCAGGTCGAAACACGCCGGGGCGTGAGCCGCGACGCGCGAACGACGTTTCATGTACCGATCGTATTTCGGTACGTACACGTCGTACTCCCGCTCGACGACGACGGTCTTCTCCATGTCCGTCGAGGCAACCGTACCCTCGATGACCTGGCCGCGCACGGAAAGACTTCCGTGGAACGGACAGTTGTCATCGGCGCAGGTGCCTTCCGGCTCCGTTACGTTCAATCCTATCGCCATTGTAATCGTCCTCCTGAAACGGTTCTGCGGGCGGGTCGTGAGAGCAAGTGCGTGCCATCCACCGTAACGGAGGCCGCCACCTCGCCGGTCGAGCCAGCCGACTCGACCGGTTGGGAGACGGTCCCGGCGCCCTTCGCGGACGCCGCGGCTTCATCTGTGATCGCGAACGTGAAATCGGTCCCCGCCTTGGGAACCACGGCCTCACCCGAGGGACGCTCGATCACGAGGGTCTTCGTCGTCTCGTCGACGACGGTCCCCTCGATACCGACCCGACTGGGGTCTGTCGATGCACGCACGCGGACGGGAAGTCCGACGAGTTCGTGACCGGTGAGCGTCTCGGGTGAGAGCGTCATTCTGTCTGCTCCTCCGCTACGGTGTCGCCTTCCTCGTTCTGGATCGTCCTGATCCGCGCGACGGTCCGTCGCAGCTCGCTGATACGGGCCGGGTTCTCCGGCGCCCCACCGGCGGCCTTCACGGCCTTCGCGTTGAGGAGTTCGGTCTCGAGTTCCTCGAGTTCAGTCTCCCGCTCGGCGGGCGTCATGTCTCGGATCTCGGAGGGATGCAGGATCGTCATTCCTCGTCCACCTCCTCGTCCATTTCGTCGAGCAGCGCTTCGGCCTCCTCCTCGGCGTCCGCGTCGACGTCCTCGATTTCGGGCGCCTCGCCCGATTCGTCCGTCGCTTCGTCGCCGTCCGCTGCTTCCTCGTCTGCCTCCTCGACGTCTTCGAGGAGTTCCTCCTCGACGGCAGCCGCTTCCGCCGGCGACTCGTCGCCGGGGGTCTCGACTTCCTCGAAGTCCTCGGCACCGGCCTCCGGGTCCTCGGGTTCGCCCTCGAGCAGTTCCTCGACGGATTCGCCCGCCTCCTCGACGACGAGATCGGAGACGTCCGCCTCCTCGTCGATGCGGAAGTCGTCGGGCAGCTCGGCGTTCGGCGGGATGATCTTGACGTTGACCCCGATCGTGCCGAGTTTCATGACCGCGACGGCCTGGCCCGCGTCGACGATCTCCTCGGCGGGCTCGCCGTTGTGCTTGATGTAGCCGCGGTTGAACTTCTCGACGCGGGATCGGGCGCCGGTCACCTTGCCGGCCAGCACGATCTCGGCGCCGAGCGCGCCGGCCTCCATGATCCGGTCGATCGTGGTGTGACCGGCCTTGCGGAAGTACCAGCCGCGCTCGAGTGCGTTCGCGAGGCGGTCGGCGACGATCTGGGCGTTGAGATCAGGCTCTTCGACCTCCTGGACGTCGATCTGCGGGTCCTCGAGGTTGAACCGGTCCTCGAGTTCGGTCGTGATCTTCCGGATGTTCTTCCCGCCCTTGCCGATGACCATCCCGGGCTTCTCG
>JBKGZU010000045.1:0-9574 GCA_046543215.1 Halodesulfurarchaeum sp.
AATCGAGACACTCGCTTCGCTCGTGTCTCGCATGCTCCGTCAGGGATTTGAACCCTGGTCCTCGGCTCGAAAGGCCAAGATGATTGGCCGGACTACACCAACGGAGCGCATCCGTTCCTATCCCGGGTTTGTGTATAAAACCGTCGAATCGGTCCCCGCCGTCTCCCGAAATCTAACCGCCGGTTCCGGGTATTTCGGCCCCGGATCGCCCCGAATCGGTCGGTCTACTCCTCGTCGGTCTCCTCCTCTTCCTCGTCTTCACCCTGCTCGGTGACCGTGCGCTTCACGTCGACCTGGTAGTGCTGGAGAATGTCCCGACCCAGGATCATCGAGTAGTCCATGTGGGCTCGATCCTCGAGACTCGCCGCAACGGTGTGGCGATCGCCGCCGATGCCGACCACGATGTCCACGACAGGCCGGGACTTTCCGGCTTTCGTGCTGCCCGATCGCACTTTCGTCATGCTCTTGATCGGGCCCGCGCCGATGTCCGCCGCCAGACGGGTGTCGATACTGGTGCGTGAGGCTCCGGTGTCGGACTTCGCGACGATCCGCTCGGTCCCGGAGGTCCCGCTCACGAGCACCTCCTCGGTGTAGCCGATGGTGCTCCGGTCTTGATCAGCCCGCGGCTCGACCCGGGTAACGCTTTCGGGCATCGAGTCGTCGAGAACCCCGCTCAGCTGTTCGAGCTTCGATTCGTCGACGGAACCGCCGGCCGTTTCGATAGCGAGCTCGGCGATCGCCGCTGCGGGGTTGATCCCGGTCGCCCCGAAAAAGCCCCGGAAACCGGCCGTCGGATTGACCTCCAGGAGGTACCATCCATCGACTCCCTCGACGAGATCGACGCCGGCGTAATCCAGGCCGAGGAGGTCGGTCGCTTCGAGGGCCATCTCTGTTGCCTCCGCCGGCGGGTTCTCCACGACCTCGAACTCCCCGCCCAGGGCCACGTTCGTTCGCCAGTCATTATCGGGGGCGTACCGTCGCATGGTGCCGATGATGTCGCCGTCGACGACGTAAATCCGCAAATCTGAGTGGCGCTGGTTTTCGTCCTGTTCGATGAGTTCCTGGAGGAAGGCATAGCGATCGCCCACCCGCGGATTGACCGACTCGTTTCGACCGATTTTCCAGGTCCCCCCACCGTGGGTGCCGATGGCGGTCTTGTACACGACCTCGTCGCCAAATTTCGTCCGCAGATCGTTCAATCGGTCGACGTCGAGGGCGAGCACCGAGTCGGGAATGCGCACTTTCGACTCGGCCATCGAAGTGGCAGTGGCGAACTTGTGAAACGCGGTGAGGACGTTCTCGGGCCTGTTGAGCATCGGCCGGAGTCGCGCCAGGCTTTTGCCGAGGCCGAGCAATTCTGCTGGCTGTTCGGTACTCGAGAGCAAGAGCCGGTTGACGATGATGTCCACGTCCGGTTCGATCCGGACCGACCCGTCTTCGATTTCGACGACCAGGTTGTCACCTCGCAGCCAATGCCCTTCGTGTCCGAGGTCGTTGACGATGTTGAGAATTGCCTTGGATTCTTTGCTGTTATGTAGACTGAGGACGCCGACGGAAACCGTCTCGCTCATATTCGAACCACGAGCGCGAGGGGGATAAACGCCCCCCTCCCGGGTGGATTTTCACCACCTCAGGACAACGACTTAAGCGCCGCGGGGCGTTAGTGGGCACATGACAGGCGGTCCGTTCACCTACAGCGGGGGGAAGGTCGACCCCGGCGAATCGGTCACCCTCCGCTATCGGATCAGTGAGACCTATCTCGGCGATCCCATTCGAATCCCGGTCTCGATCGTCAACGGGGCCGAACCAGGGCCGACCGTCTTCCTGACGGCGGCGACCCACGGGGACGAACTCAACGGCATCGAGGTGGTCCGCGAAGTCGCCCTCGACTGGGACCACTCGAACCTCCATGGAACGCTCATCCTCCTCCCGGTGCTCAACGTCCCGGCCTTCCTCGCCCAACAGCGGTACTTGCCCATCTACGACCGGGACCTCAACCGGTCGTTCCCGGGGGATGGCGAGGGGACGAGTGCGAAGCGGATGGCCGAAACGATCTTCACGAACTTCATCGCACCGGCCGACCTCGGGATGGACTTTCACACCTCGACCCGGGGCCGGACGAACATGCTCCACGTCCGGGGTGACATGGCCAACGAGGCGGTGGCCAGACTCGCGTACGCCTTCGGGTCCCACGTCGTCATCGATTCGGAAGGCTCCGAGGGGACACTCAGACGGGAAGCCACCGAAAACGGCGCACCGACGATCACGATCGAAATGGGCGAGGCCCATCGGTTCCAGCGTCGCCTCATCGACAGAGCCCTCGATGGCGTCGCGAGCGTCTTCGCCGAGTACGAGGTTCATTCGAACGAACCAGTGCAGTGGCCCGGCTGGCGGACGGTTATCGGCACGGACGCAAAGACCTGGATACGGGCCGAAAGCGGTGGACTCGTCGAGATGCACGCCGACCAGGGCGATATCGTCTCGGCGGGCGAACCGATCGCCACCATCTCGAACCCGTTCAAGACCGAACGGACGACCGTGGAATCGCCATGGACCGGTCTGCTCGTCGGGGTACTCGAGAACCCGGTCGTGTATCCGGGCAACCCGCTCTGTCACCTGGTCGAACTCGAGGAGAAGACCCTCGCGGTGGCGAGAGACGACGACGTCGACCGGGAACCGAACGGAATTGGCTCCGGGTAGCGAGCGTCAATTGAGTGTTGTAGTAAGCTCTATGTGCGCCCGCCCGTCATACGGCGTATGACCGAACCAACCAACCGGGGTCTGGTCGAAGACTTCGGGCGGTGGCGGACGTTTTCGGCCGGAATGTGGGCCTGGGTCCTCCACAAGGTGACCGGCTGGGTGCTGGCCGGGTATCTCTTCGCCCATATTGCGGTTCTCAGCACGGCGATTCCGGCCTCGACGAACCCGGAGAAGGTCGCCGAGGGGGTGGATCTCTACACGCAGACGATCCAGGGGCTGGAGAGTATTTTCCTCGTCCGGGTCCTCGAGGTCGGGTTGCTCGCGGCGGCGGTCTTTCACATGGCGAATGGCATTCGGCTCCTTCTCGTCGACCTCGGGATTGGCCTCGAACGGCAGGCCGAGGGATTTTACGCGGCGGTACTCGTGACCGCGATCATCACGGCCTTGAGCATTCCCGTCTTTCTCCCACCGGAGGTGTTCCCGTGGTGACGACCGCGAAGCGAAGCCGGTTCGAATCGGGCTCGATCGCCTGGTTCCTCCAGCGGGTGACGGCGGTCGTGCTCCTCTTCACGCTCGCCTTTCACTTCATCTGGCTCCACTACGTGAACCACGCCGCCGAGGTGACCCTCTGGGACTCCGCGCTCCGGATGAACCAGCTCGTGTACTTCCTCGTGATGGTCGTCTTCCTGGTGACGGCCACGTTCCACGGCATCAACGGGATCTATAATGCCTTGCTCAATCGGGGCCTGTCTGGCCGGGCCCGAAAGGTCGCATTCTGGCTGTTTGCGGTCTTCGGCCTGGTCGTGATCGCCCAGGGAATGCGCATCTCCTTTGCGCTTGCGGGGGTGGTCGGCTGATGAGTGAATCTCGTGACGACAGTCCACAATCCCCCGAGACGACGAGTTTGCGGTCGAACGGTTCTGGTGGCGATTCCAGTGATGCAGGTTCGGAGCCGGAGACTGTCACCCTGAAGATTTTCAGGTACGACCCGGAGGTCGAGGAACTGCAGGAGGCGAGCTTTGACACGTTCCACGTCCCGATTCACGAAGGGATGACCGTCCTCGATGCGCTCATCGAGGCCCGGGACGAACACGACCCCTCCCTCACCTTCCGGCACTCCTGTCGACAGGGGGTCTGTGGCTCCGACGCCCTCTTCGTCAACGGGTCCCAGCGGCTCGGTTGCAAAACGCAGGTGTCGGATCTCAAACAGCCGATCCGGATCGAACCGCTCCCCCACCAGCCGGTCGTCAAGGACCTGGTCGTCGACATGGACGCGTTCTACGAGCGAATGCACGCGGTCGAACCGTACTTCGACCCAGACGAGGCCCCGCCGGACGAGATGACCGAGCGGAAACAACGCCCGGAGAACCGGGAGGAAATCAAGCTGAGCAGCCGGTGTATCTGGTGTGGGGCCTGCACTTCCTCGTGTACGATTGCAAGCGACGAGGACGTGTATCTCGGGCCGGCAGCGATCAACAAGGCCTACCGGTTCTACGCCGACGAACGCGAAGGGGAATCGCGACGTAAGGAACGTCTCGAAATTCTGACCGAGCACGACGGCGTCTGGCGCTGCCAGACACAGTTCTCCTGCACGACAGTCTGTCCCAAGGAGATTCCGCTCACCGAGCACATTCAGCAGCTGAAACGCGACGGGACCAAGGCTGACCTGAAATTCTGGGACTAATCATGTACGTACACGACGTTCTGGTCATCGGTGGTGGCGGTGCGGGACTGCGGGCGGCGATCGAAGCCCACGAAGCTGGCGCGGACGTGGCCATCGTCTCCAAGCTGCACCCGGTTCGAAGTCACACGGGTGCTGCAGAGGGGGGCGTGAACGCGGCCTTGCACGAAGACGACTCCTGGGCGGACCACGCTTACGACACGATGAAGGGCTCTGATTTCCTGGCGGACGCTCCGGCAGTGGACGCCTTCGCCCGGGAGATCAGAAAGGAGGTCATCCAGCTCGAACACTGGGGGATGCCGTTCTCTCGGGACGAAGACGGAACGGTCTCCCAGCGCCCCTTCGGTGGCCTGTCATTCCCGCGAACCACGTACGCGGGAGCCGAGACGGGACATCACATGTTGCACTCGATGTACGAGCAGGTGGTCAAGCGCGGCATCGAGGTGTACGACGAGTGGTATGTGACCAGGCTGGCGGTTACCGGACACGAAACCGTTGCCGACAGGACCTGTCACGGGTTCGTTGCGTTCGACGTCGCGACGGGTGAAGTCGCCGGATTCCGGGCCCGAGACGGGGTCGTCCTTGCAACAGGTGGTGCCGGACAGGTTTTCGATCACACGACGAATGCGGTCGCGAATACCGGCGACGGCGTGGCGATGGCCTACCGCGCTGGCGTGCCGATCGAGGACATGGAGATGGTCCAGTTTCACCCGACGACACTTCCGTCTACGGGCGTCCTCATCACCGAGGGGGTTCGGGGGGAGGGCGGGAGACTGTTCAATGCAGACGGCGAACGCTTCATGTTCGAGCGCGGATACGCCGTCGAGGAGGGCGAACTCGCCTCACGTGACGTGGTTTCCCGGGCCGAACTCACCGAAATTGCGGCGGGCCGGGGAGTGAATGACGATCACGTCCATCTCGATATGCGCCACCTCGGGGAGGAGCGGATCATGGACCGGCTCGAGAACATCGTTCACCTCGCCCAGGACTTCGAGGGCGTCAATCCGCTGGAGAAACCGATGCCGGTGAAACCCGGGGCCCACTACACGATGGGCGGAATCGAGACCAACGAGTGGGGCGAGACGGTCATCGATGGACTCTACGCGGCCGGCGAGTGTGCATGTGTGAGTATGCACGGCGCCAACCGCCTCGGCGGGAACTCGCTGGCGGAAACTCTGGTCTTCGGTGCCCGTGCCGGTCGGGCCGCAGCCGGTGAAGACATCGAGACGCCCGAGATTCCGGTCGGCCCCGATCCGTCGGCGGAGCGGGAGGATCGCGAATGGCCCATCGAACCGGGCGAACGTGGCGGGGGGACGGTGACCGACGTGACAACCGAGACACCCCTCGACGATCCCGAGTCGGTCCTCGAGTCGACCGTGAATGCAGAGCGCGAGCGCATCGAATCGATTCTGACGGCCGAAGGCGACGTGAGTCAGGCCGCGGTCCGGTCTCGGGTTCAGCAGGCAATGGGTGAGCACGTCAACGTCTTTCGGGAGCAGTCGGGCATCGAAAGCGCCTTGCAGGAGATCGAAGCGGCCAGGGAGGCCTTCCAGGACCTCCACCTGACGGATCGCTCTCGGACCTTCAATACGGAACTCCAGTACGCGTTTGAAACGCGAAACGTGATCGATCTGGCCGAAGCCGTCGCGCTCGGGGCCCTGGCCCGCGAGGAGTCAAGGGGTGCTCACTGGCGCAAAGCCCATCAGGAGCGGAAGGACGAGGAGTGGCTCAAGCACACGATGCTTTCCTGGAACGACGGGGACCCGGAGATGTGGTACCGGCCGAACATCCTCGAAAGTACGGTCCAGGATTACGATCCGGAAAAACGGACGTACTGACGAGGGAGGAAGTTCTTACCGCAATCCGAGAATCGAAAGGAGGTCCACGGTGAAGTCACTCCCCTCGACGAGCACGTAGCCGAGATAGATGCCCGCGATGCCCAGCACGCCGGCCATGTTCGGCGGCGCGGGGATCGGTGCTTCGAGCGCGGCGAAGATGGTGCCCGTGAGTACGCCGGTGAGCAGTGCGAATATCGGGATGGCGAGGTTCATGTCACGAACCTGGCTGGCACGCGAAAAAAGCCGTTCGGCTTCGATGCCGACCCGGCTTTGCCGCTGCACTCACTCCCCGCGGATCTCCTGCATGTGCTCGATCCGCGAGTTCACCAGCTCGGCCGTCCCGATGTCGTGTCGGACGTGGAACCCCTCGCCCACGTCCGAGAGGGCGGCTTCGGCCCGCGATTCGGCGGCGTCTATCGAGTCGCCGAGCCCCAACACGGCGAACGAACGGGAGGTCGTCGTGTACAGTCCGTCCGCTCGCTCGTCGACCGAGGCGTAGAACAGCTCGGTTTCCGGGGCCGCGTCGACGTCGACCGAGACCTTCGTGCCCGCTTCGGGAGCCACCGGATAGCCGGCCGGCACGGCGTATTTGCACACCGTCGCCTGCCCCGAGAACTCGAGTTCGGGAAGCGACTCGTCCTCGCGGGCGGCGACCAGGACGTCGAGGAAATCGGTCTCGAGGACCGGCAGGGTGTTCATCGCCTCCGGGTCGCCGAATCGAACGTTGTACTCCACGACCTTCGGACCCTCCGCCGTAAGCATGAACTGTCCGTACAGGACCCCGCGGTAGTCCTCGAGGGCGTCGACGGTTTCCTCGAGCACGGCCACGGCCGCCTCGTAGTCGGCCTCGGTCATGAACGGCAACACGGGCCCCGTATCGCTATAGGACCCCATCCCGCCGGTATTTGGGCCTTCGTCGCCCTCGTAGGCCCGCTTGTGGTCCTGGACCGCGAGCGTCGGCCGCACCTCGCCGTTCGCGACGAACGCCTGGACGGTGAACTCCTCGCCGAGCAGCCGTTCCTCGATGACCCACTCGTCGTAGCCGCTCTCCCGGAGGTACTCGACGGCCTCCCCCTTCGAGAGCTGGTCGCCGGTCACTCTGACGCCCTTGCCACCGGTGAGTCCCCGCGGTTTGACGGCGACGTCTCCCTCGACCGATTCGAGATGCTCGATCGCGGGCTCGACCTCCTGGAAGGTCGCAAACTCCGGTCCCGCCTCGATGCCGTGTTCGGCCATGAACTCCCGCTGGTAGGCCTTATCCGTCTCGAGTCGGGCTTGTTCGGCCGTCGGGCCGAAGGCGAAGCTGCCCGCCGCATCGAGTGCGTCGACGACGCCGGCGGCCAGCGCGGCCTCGGGGCCGATGACGGCGAGGGTGGCTTCGACCTCCGTCGCGAAGTCGACGATCGCCTCGGTGTCGGTTTCCGATCCGGTTCGAACCTCGGTGGCCAGCGCCGCGATGCCCGGATTCCGATTGCTACTGTACGCGTACAGTTCGGTGTCGGCGAGCGCCCCCGCGATTGCGTGTTCCCGACCGCCGCCCCCGACGAGTACCACTCGTTCGTGCATGTCCGGGAGTGGAACCCACGCTCGTGTAAGTTTTACCGTGTGGCAGAAATTAATTATGCACGTTTGTGGATAGTTCCGGTCGAACGCCGATGGCGCCTACCCGGCACCGAACTCGTCCTGTGTCACCCGGACGACGACGGTATTCGAGACGTCCGCGAGGTCGTACTCGGGAATCGAACCCTTTCGACGGGTCACGTACATCGGTTCGAGCAGTTCGCCCCCGTCTTCGCCGTAGACTTTGAGGTATTCGCCCGTCTCGGCGGGCTCGACGTCGCCGTTTCGAACCGCCGTCGCGAGGTCCCGGGAGAGCCACTCCGTCGGGCTGATGGACGGTTCCCGGACGAAGACTTCCGTGGTTGTGCGGGCGAGATACCAGGAGAGGTCGTTGAGAAAGGAGATAGCCGCTCCGAGGCTCACGGTCTCGATCGCGATGGCGTTCTCGAATGGCTCCTGGAGGGCATAGGGTGCCAGGGCGGATCGGGCAGTCTCGTAGGCCAGGAGTGCCTCCCGGACGTCGCGATCGGGTTTGCCGCGGAGACAGACCGCTGTCATTGCCCCTTCGGGTCGAGTATCGGCTCGACGGGTATTAATTCCACCTCGGCTGCGGCCTCGTGTGCCCAGTCAGCGAGGGAGTCCGGCTCCGCACCTTCGACGCGGTCCAGGGGGGCAGCTGTTTCCGGATTATCGGGGGCGATCCGATTGCAGCCCGCGTCGATGGTCGCGGTGTCGTAGGTGCCGATCTCGCGGGCCCTGGCGATGATCTCCTGTTTGTCGAAGGAGAGCAAGGGTCGGTGCACCGGGAGAGTCGTCACCCGGTCGGTCACGGCGAGGTTCGTCGCCGTCTGGCTCGACTTCTGCCCCATCGACTCCCCGGTGACGATGCCCTGGGCCCCGGCGTTTTCGGCCACGCTGTCGGCGACCTGGAGCATGAGTCGTCGGACCGAGAGCATTCGCGTCCCTTCGACCCGCGATTCGAGCGCCTCGAGCGCCGAACCGATCGGGGCCACCTGGACTGTCCACTCGTGACCGGGCGCGTATCCCGCGAGCCGTCGGACCGTCTCGATCGCCCGGGCCCGATGATCACTGCCGCCGTACTCGCCAAGATCGAGATAGAGCGGCACGATCGGTGCTCCCCGCTTCATCGCCAGCCACGCGGCGACGGGCGAGTCGATGCCCCCGCTGATCAGGGCGACCAGCGGTTGCTGGGTTCCGACCGGCAGCCCCCCTGGCCCCTGGAGACGCTCCCGGGACACGAAGGCCGCCTCTTTCCGGACCTCGACCTCGAAGCGGTGATCCGGGTCGTCGAGATCGACTTCGGGCTCGAATTCGCCCTCGACGGCGGACCAGATCGCCTCGCCACCGACTCGACCGACGTCCTGACTGGTGAACTCGTGGTCGCCGGCCCGTCTCGCGTCGACGGCGAAACTGCCACCGTCGTAGGTCTGCCGGGCCACGTCCGCCAGGGCCGCCGAGATGGCCGACAAGGACGGCTTCACGGTCCGAGCCGGACTCGCGGAGACGACCCCGAACACGTCGGCGGCTGCCCGGGCCGCTTTCATTGTGGCACGCGTCCGGACGAACAGTCGACCGCGCTCCCGTTCGACGCGGCCGTCGATTCCCCGTGCCGAGAGCATTGCCTCGAGATTTGCCGCGAGGATTCCCTCCATCCATGACTGGACCCGGCTGGATTTCACCCCGATGTCCCCGTGGCGGACCACGACGACGTCCGCACCCGGCACGTCCATACCCGGGGAAGGAACCGATCGCCTAAGCGCTCTTCGGGACACGG
>JBKGZU010000046.1:0-9554 GCA_046543215.1 Halodesulfurarchaeum sp.
CGATCTCTCGCGTGGCGAACATGAGTCGGTCAAGTCCCGGGACTATTCGGTTCGAGGGCGTCGAGAAGGTCTACGAGACCGCCGACGGCGGGCAGACGACCGCACTTTCTGAGGTGTCCCTGTCCGTCCAGCCGGGGGAGTTGCTCACGGTCGTCGGGCCCTCGGGGTGTGGCAAGACCACGCTGATCCGGTTGGTCGCCGGCCTGGAGGCCCCGACCGCGGGCCGGGTGCAGGTCGACGGTCGGGACGTGACCGGGCCGGCACCCGAACGCCCCGTCGTCTTCCAGGAGCCGCGACTGTTTCCGTGGCTCACGGCCAGGGAAAACGTCGCTTTCGGCCTGCGCGAGCTGAACCGCGACGAGCAGGAAATCGAAGGACGCGCCTCAGCCCTCCTCGACGCTGTAGGGCTCGAAGACGCCGCCGAGGCCTATCCCGCCGAACTCTCCGGCGGGATGAAACAGCGGGTGGGGCTGGCACGGGCCCTGGCGGTCGAACCCCCGGTGTTGCTGATGGACGAACCCTTCGGGAGCGTCGACGCCCACACCAGGCGGCGACTCCAGGATGACCTCCTCGAGGTCTGGGAGCACGCGGGCCGAACGGTCCTCTTTGTCACTCACGACATCGTCGAGGCGGTCTACCTGGGTGACCGGGTGGCGGTGATGGGGACCGATCCGGGCCGGATTCGGGAGACCGTCAGCGTGGACGTGTCCCGGCCCCGCGAGCGAGCCGGTCCGACCCTCGCCGCCCTGCGCGAGCAGATACTCGACCTGATCGAGGGCAACTAAGGTGGCGCCCCGCGAACAGTCGGATATGGACCACGTTCGCCAGTCGGCCATCGAAACGGCCGAGCCCATCGACGGCGTCCAGTTGCGGCTTCTCGCGTCGGGGGTGGGAGCCAACCTCCAGCAGTACCGAATCGATCCGGGCGGGGCGGTTCCGGAACACCGTCATCCCCACGAGCAACTCGGCTACCTGGTCCGTGGGGAGCTCACCTTCGTCGTGGAGGGCGAGGAGATCGTCGTCGCGGCGGGCGATAGCTACCGTCTCGCCGGCGACGAGTCACACGCCGTGGAAAACAGGGCCGAGACCGTCGCGGAGGGCCTCGATATCTTTAGCCCGCCGCGAACGGACCCGGACTGGGCCGGCCGTTAGGTCTATTCGGGATCCGCTTAGGCCAGCTCGTCGATCGTCTCGGCGACCCGCTCGGCGAACTCGCTCGTCGAGACCTTCTCCCCGCCCTCGATCTGCCGGTGCAGATCGTAGGTCACGTACTTCGAGGCGATTGTCCGCTCGACGGCCTCGCCGATCAGGGCCGCGGCGTCGTCCCAGCCGAGGTACTCGAAGAGCAGGCGGCCGGAGAGGATCATCGCGGTCGGGTTGACCTTGTCCTGGCCAGCGTACTTGGGTGCCGAGCCGTGGACCGGTTCCGCGAGCACGCGTCCCGTTCCGAAGTTCGCACCGGGCGCGATCCCCAGCCCGCCGATCTGGGCGCCGGCGGCGTCGGAGAGGTAGTCGCCGTTGAGGTTCGGCATCGCGAGCACGTCGTAGTTCTCGGTGCGGGTCAGGAGTTGCTGGAGCATGTTGTCCGCGATGCGATCGTTGACGACGAGGGCATCCTCGGGGACCTCGCCGTCCCGCTCCTCCCAGAGCGTGTCCTCGGTGATGACCTCCTCGCCGTACTCCTCCTCGGCAACCTCGTATCCCCAGTCGCGGAACTGGCCCTCGGTGTACTTCATGATGTTGCCCTTGTGGACGAGAGTCACGGAGTCACGGTCGTTCTCGAGGGCGTAGTCGATGGCCTCCCGGACCAGGCGCTTGGTCCCGAACTCGGTGATCGGCTTGATGCCGATGCCGACCGGGCCCTCGTGAATGCCCTCGGCGTCCATTTCCTCTTCGAGAAAGGTCCGGACCTGCTCGACCTCGGGGGTGCCGGCCTCCCACTCGATGCCGGCGTAGACGTCCTCGGTGTTCTCCCGGAAGGTCACCATGTCCATCTCCTCGGGTGCTTTGACTGGGGAGGGAACCCCCTCGAGGTAGTAGGTCGGGCGCACGTTGGCGTAGAGGTCGAGTTTCTGTCGCAGCGCGACGTTGAGACTCCGGAACCCGGCCCCGACCGGGGTCGTGAGCGGTCCCTTCAGCGCGACGCGGAACTCGCGGATGGCCTCGACGGTCTCCGCAGGGAGGTTTTCGTCGTATTTCTCGCGGGCGCGCTCGCCAGCGTACACGCGCATCCACTCCACGTGGCGTCCGGTCGCCTCGGCGGCGGCCTGGAGGACCTGCTTTGCGGCCGGGGCCACGTCGACCCCGATGCCGTCGCCGTACAGGAGCGGGACGATGGGATTCGCCGGGACGTGCAGTTCGTCGTTCGCTTCGTCGTAGGTGACCGGTTCCCCGCTCTCGGGAACCGACACGCGATCGTAGCTCATACGCGAGCGGAGAGCGGGCCCACCCAAAAGGACTGCCTTTCGCCCGGACCGGGAGATTTTCGCCGGAGCGGTCCAAGCCCCGGTATGCACGTCATCGCGCACGGGGGCGCCGGCGGCACGTCCGGGGAGCCGACAGCGCGGCAGACGGTCCTCGAGGCGGCCGTCGAGGCAGGAACCGACGCCGGAACGCCGCTCGAAGCGGTCGAAGCGACGATCGAGCGGCTCGAAAGCGACCCGCGATTCAACGCCGGCGTCGGCGGCGCCGTCCAGAGCGACGGCGTGAGTCGAACGGACGCTGGCCTGATGACCGGCGACGGGGCGGTCGGGGCCGCGGCGTCGATGCCCGGCGTCGAGCACGCGATCGGCGTCGCCAGAATCGTCCTCGAGGAGACGCCACATATCCTGCTTTCGGGCCGCCACGCCACCGAACTGGCGGCGGATTACGGCGTTCCAACCGACCGGGAGCTCTGGTCCGATACCGCCCGGGAGAAATGGGAACAGGCCCCCGCCCCGCCCGACGACGGGGCCAAAGCGCAGCTGGAATGGGTGCGCGAGCGGTTCGGCGGCACGGACACGGTCGGCGCGGTGGCCACCGACGGCGACCGGATCGCGGTCGGGACCTCCACGGCCGGTCGCTGGTTCGCCCTCGCGGGCCGGATCGGGGACGTGCCACAGGTCGGAAGCGGGTTTTACGCGAGCGAAACCGCCGCCGCGAGCGCCACCGGGGCGGGCGAGGACATCGCGAAGGCGACGCTCTCCCGACTGGCGGTCCAGCACGTCGAGCAGGGGGAGGCCCCGTCCGGGGCAGCCGACCGCGCGCTCCACGAGTTCGAGGAGTTGACCGGTTCCACCGCGGGCCTGATCGTGCTCGACCGGCACGGGAATCGGGGCGAGGCGTTCAATTCCGAAGCGATGCAGACCGCAGCAGTGGGCCCCGACTGACAGGTGTCGGCTCCAGCCGTGGGAAACCGGCTCGAATTCGAGTCCAGCCGGCGGCCAACCCACAAGCGCTTTTGCCCGTTACGGCGAACGCCGAGGCATGGCAGACGTGGACCTCGACGCCGAGCGATTCGAAAAGTACCGGGAGGCGGGCGAAATCCTCCGGGAGACCATGGACGCTGCCGCAGAGCGCGTGGAACCGGGCGTTTCCCACCTCGAAGTCGCGGAGTTCGCCGAGGAGCAAATCGAGGAGGCGGGGGGCAAACCGGCCTTCCCGGCGAACATCAGCATCGACGAGGAGGCCTCCCACGCCACGCCTGGCCGGGACGAGGAGACCGAGTTCGAAGCCGGCGACCTGGTCTGTCTCGATCTGGGGGTCCACGTCGACGGCTGGATCGCCGACGCCGCGATCACGGTCGACCTGGGCGACAATGACGACCTCGTCGCCGCCGCCGAGGACGCACTCGACGCCGCCCTGGAGGTGGTCGGCCCGGGCGTCCACACCGGCGAAGTCGGGCGGGCGATCGAGGAGACGATCGACGCGGCCGGGTTCAATCCGGTCGTCAACCTGAGCGGCCACGGGCTCGACGAGTACGACGCCCACACCGGCCCCACCATTCCGAATCGCGGGGTCGACACCGGGATCGAGCTCGAAGTCGGGGACGTTATCGCGATCGAGCCCTTCGCCACGGACGGTCGGGGCACGGTCTCCGAGGGGCAGAAGACCGAGATTTACTCCCTGCAGACCGAACGGTCGGTCCGCAACCGGAACGCCAGGGAGTTACTCGAAACGATCACCGAGACGTACGACCGGCTCCCCTTCGCCGCGCGGTGGTTCGAGGGCGGACGGACCGACATGACGCTGAACCGGCTGACCCAGCAGAACGTCCTGGAGAGTTATCCCGTGCTGAAAGGGGAGAGTGGGTCCATGATCAGCCAGGCCGAGCACACCGTGATCGTCACGGAAGACGGCGTCGAGATCACGACGGACTGACCCCATTCTGCCGCGGGGTCGTCCCAACAGTTACCTCCCGGCCGGGCCTGTCTCCGGTATGGATTCGATCTTCGCCCCCTGGCGGATCGACTGGGTCGAACGCGACCCGTCGATGGACGACATCGAGGGGTGTGCCTTCTGCGTCCTCCCGGATCGTGAGGCCGATCGCGAGTCCCGCATCGTCGCCCGCAACGACGTGGCCTTCGTCCTGCTGAACAATTACCCGTACAACCCCGGCCACGCGATGGTGATTCCGTTCGAACACGTCGCCGAGTACCGTTCGCTCGACGAGGACACGCTGCTGGGGCACTCCCGGTTGACCCAGCAGACGATCGAGGCCCTCGACCGGGCCCTGTCGCCTGACGGGTTCAACACGGGGCTGAACCTCGGTGACGGGGCCGCGGGCGGCTCGATCAACGACCACGTCCACACCCACGTCATCCCGCGCTGGCGAGGCGATACGAACTTCATGCCGGTCATCTCGGAGACCAAGGTGATCGTCGAAGCCCTCGAGGACACCTACGAGCGCCTCCACGAGGCCTTCGGAACGCTCGAGGGTGCGGACCGGCGGGGCCTCGATCGAGCCGTCGAGGTCCCGCGGTGACGGGCAGAACTGTCAAAGTTAATAGATAGTAGTCGACGGCCGTGGCCGGGCCCCCGAGAGGTCCGTGGCGTCTGATAACTGAGGTGGATTTGAAGCCGGCGAACAGTCAACGGTACATACCAATTGTAACAATAATCCGATACATCTTTGGGAGGGGGCAGCAAACTCCGGTGGTGTGACCGTCGGCTATCGAACGATTGCCCCGACCGACACCGACTGGGCGTCACACGTCGGCTACGGGGTGATGCTCGGGTTGGCGTGGGTACTCGTGGCGTTCAGTACGGCACGGGCCCTCCAGCCTGGCCCCTCGCTTCCCGCCAGACTGGTCAGCGTCGCGATCCCGACGATTTTCGCGATCACGCTGTTCGTCGGTGGGTTCGGCCTGTTCCTTCACGACCTGCTCGATGAGGCCTTCCGCATCGCGAAGTGGACGGTGCTCGGGACGGCGGCCGTCGTCACCGCGGTGGTGGCGAATTCCATCTGGTTCACGTACGTCGATTTCGCCTTCGACGCGGCCCTCTACACACTCGTGAACGCTGCCATCAGCGGGGCGATTCTCGGATTTCTCGTCGGCATCTACGACGCCCACCGGACCCAGCTGGAGCAGGATCTCACAGCGGAGAGCGAGCACGCCGCCGAACTGGCCCAGCGGCTCAGCGTCATCAACCGCGTGCTCAGACACGACATGCGCCACCAGACCCAGCTCATCCAGGGGCACGCGGACCGGTTGATCCAGGGAAACCTCGATCGGGAGACGGCAGCCGGCCGCATCCAGCAGGCGAACGACCGGCTGCTCGACCTCGCAGAGCAGACCCGCAAGCTCCAGGAACTGCTCAGCGGCGAACGCTTTGGCACCGACAGAATCGACCTCGTCGAGTACGCCGAGCGAGCCTGCGAGACGGTGCAGGCTCGACATCCGGAGCTGGAAATCGACTGCGACCTCCCGGCCGAGCGGCCGGTTCGGGCCACGCCGCTGATCGAGGACGTGATCAAAGAATTACTCGACAACGCAGTGATTCACAACGACGCGAACCCACCTCGGGCAACCCTCTCCGTCTCCGTCGATGCGGACGCGAAGCGACCCGTCGAACTGACCGTTCTCGACAACGGTCCCGGACTCCCGGAGACCGAGCCGAGTCGGGACGGGGTCAGCCTGGAATCACAGCTCCACCACAGCAATGGATTCGGACTCTGGTTCGTCACGTGGGTCATCGAGGACACCGCCGGCGAGATCGAAATTTCGAGCCTCGACCGGCCCGAGGCCGGGACCGAGATCGCGTTACGGTTTCCGACGCCGTCCTAATTGCCGGCTTTCGAGGGCACATTCCCCACCGAGTCCCACGAGAATTCCGCCCGTCCGCGCCTGTGAATCTCGCACACGGAACGGCGACGATATCTTAATACCTAATTAGGGGAACCCGCATATCCAAAGCGTCAGATGTCAGTGGAGTTTGAGCCGAAGACCTATGCCGAAATGCCCGAGGAGAAACGCCTCACCCTACTCGAGGCTCTCGTCCCCGTGGCCGGGATGATCCTCTTTTTGGCCGTCGGGATGATCTACCTCGAACTCGACCCACAGATCCCGCTGCTCTGGGGGATCGTCTTTGCCGGCCTATTGGGGCGGTACTACTTCGAGTACTCGTGGACCGAGTTGCTCGACGGGATCGGGAGAAGTATTCTGATGGGACTCCAGGCGATCCTCATCCTCTTCGTGATTTACATGGTCATCGCGTCGTGGATCGACGCCGGGACGATCCCCGCGATCATGTACTACGGCCTGGAATTCCTCTCCCCGCAGGTGTTCCTCCCGTTCACGATCGCCCTCTCGGCGGTCGTGTCCTTCGCGATCGGTTCCTCCTGGACGACCGCAGGGACTCTCGGTGTCGCCATGATCGGGATCGGCACCGGGCTGGGGGTTCCCGCCCCGATGACCGCCGGAGCAGTCCTCTCCGGGGCCTACACCGGCGACAAGAACTCGCCGCTCTCCGATACGACGAACCTCGCGGCCGCCGTGACCAACACCGAGTTGATGGACCACATCAGGGCGATGCGACCCGGAACGCTCGTTGCCTTCTCGATCTCCTTTCTCCTCTTCGTCGTCCTCGGCCTGAACGCCAGCGGGACGATCCCGGTCGACCGGGTCGCCGAGATCCAGGGCGCCATCGCCGGGAGTTACGCCGTCTCGCCGCTGGTCTTTCTGCCAATCCTCCTGACCTTCGCGCTCGCCCTCTATGGCTATCCCGCACTTCCCTCCCTCGGCGCGGGTATCTTCGCCGGCGTGGGCGTCAGCACGACGATTCAGGGCGTCGGCTTCGCCGAGGCGTGGTCGACGGTCCAGTCCGGCACCAGCCCCGAGACGGGCGTCGAGTTGACCAACGAACTGCTCGCAAGCGGCGGGCTCACCGGCTCGATCTGGGTTATCACGATCGTCGTGGCTGCCCTCGCGCTGGGCGGAATCCTGCAGGAAACCGGCGTCCTGGCGGCGATCGCCTACTACGCGGGCGAGGCCGTCGAAAGCGTCGCCGGTCTCACCGCCGGGACGGCCGTGGGCACGTTCTCGATGAACGTCCTCGCGGCCGAGCAGTACATGGCCATCGTCGTGCCCGGGATGACCCTCGGGAACCTCTATGACGAGTACGGCCTCGAGAGTCGAAACCTCTCCCGGGCCGTCGAAGCCTCCGGGACGACCACCTCGGCCTTCGTCCCCTGGAGCTCCGGCGGCGTGTACATGGCCTCTGTCCTCGGGGTTCCGGTCGTCCAGTATGCCCCGTACTACTTCTTCGGATTCATCTCGCCGCTCGTCCTCGTCTTCATGGGCCTGACCGGCTGGAAGATGTTCTACAAACCCGGCTCAGAACGGGGCGATCCGCGCGAACGGACGACGCCCGAGCCGGCAGCTGACTGACGGGTCGGGTGCGCCGGCCACTTCGCGTTGCTCACCCGGGCGCGTTTTCCATCGGCTTTTGCGCCGCGCCCAGCAGAAAGCCGCCGAAGACGAGTGCCCACAAAAGCGTCGGGTAGACGATCATGCGCTCTGTGCCACCGTACCCGAACGGGCCGAAAACCGCGGGCAGGCCACTGCCCCCGAGCACGAACGCGACCAGGAAGGCGAGGCCGACAGCCCCCGCGAGGACCGAGAACTGGCGAACGCTCCCGGTGACCTGCAGTCCGCTGCCGATGGCCTCCAGGTTGAAAAACAGGAACGCGACAAAGGCAAACAGCTCGTGAAGGGGTCCGCTGCCCAGCGGAAAGAGCCCGACTCCCGCGACCCCAATGCTCGCAGCCGTGTAAGTGACCAGGAGCCATCGGTGCCGGTGGACCCGATGGAAATGATACCCCGCGAGCAGGTTGAGGGTGCCGACCACGAGGAGCGACCCGTTAAACAGCAGCGCCGTCTCTGGATGGACCCCTAGATCGCTGATCGCGTCGGTCCGGACGGAATACTCCGGCACCCTCGCCGTGGCGAGCGCCAGGACCGCGAGGAAGTTACCGGCGACGCCGACGAGAAGGAGGCCGACCTGACGCTTCGTAACCCAGTCCTGTTCGGGGCCGATGTTGCCGAGGCCAGGATTCGGCATTGGGTTGCCCATCTATCGTGCTATCACACGTCGAACGGCGGGACCTTAGAACCCGACGTCGTGTTCGGCACGACGGGGATTCCGGAATCGGGTTTGTGAGACAATGACATCCGCTGCCCGGAGTCGGCCCGACGAACGGTCGTGACAATCAAAAACTGTTAGAGAGTCTTAAAGACGCTCTAAAACGTTCTAATCGTTCGGTTTCGACCCACGCCGAGAAATACCCATCCTCCGTAGAACAGCATGTAATGAGACGCACACTGACGATCCTGGTCGTGGGCCTGCTGGTCGCGGTTCTCGCCATTGGCGGAATCGCACCGGCCGTGAGCGCCCACGGCGACGACACCGAACAGCCCCCCTACACAGACGGCACCAACACGACGAACGTCACCGACGCCCACGCGGCCGCCATGGTCGAGTGGATGACGGCCCGGATGGGTCCTGACGGTGTCGAGGCCTTCGAACAGGAGACCGGCACCACCGTCGAGGTCGTCGCCCACGCGATGGCCGAACAAATGGGGCCGGCAACTGGCACCTGGAACGACTCAGCTGGAACTCCCCAGTACGGACCGGGCTGGGGCGGTGACTCCCAGGCCCCGGGCAGCGGCTACGGCCCGGGAATGCACGGGCCGGGAATGCATCACGGCGGCCACATGGGTCCGGCCTGGGGCTACGGCCCGAGTGCCGGTGAGGGCTACGGCATGTTCGGTGGCCAGTCCGGCCAGTACGGCAGACAGGGCTACAGTCCGGGCCAGGGACCTGGCACGTTTGGCGGGCAGGGCCAGGGTTTCTTCGGTGGCTTCGGCCCCGGTAACTGGTTCGGCGCCGGCGGCGGACCCGGTGGCTCCGGCGGCCACGGAATGGGTGGCGGCATGGGCGGCATGGGTGGCGGCTGGTAGACAAGAAACAACTAAACACGCCGTCTTTTCGGACCGAAACATGCAGCGCGAGGGAACCCTCAGTCAAAGCGTTCCGGAGTAATCTGGGACAGTCGCATGGCGTTCCCGGTGACT
>JBKGZU010000047.1:0-9375 GCA_046543215.1 Halodesulfurarchaeum sp.
TCATGACCATGCCCGGCCTGCCGGCCCGTCCGGCCGCCGCCGACATGGACATCGACGCCGACGGCACGATCTCCGGGCTGTTCTAAGCCGGGCGTTTCTGGCGGGTTTTTCGTTTTCTGGTTCCGGGAGTTCCTGTTTTCGCGCCCGTATCGTCCGGAAACAGCCACTAGCAGTGAAAGTCGGCGACAACCCCCCGCTGGCGAAAGTTATTAATCGTCCATCCCCAATTTCCACCGAACCCGGGTTTCCGGGAGAGCAATTACCATGAGCACTGATGACGATGCGGTCAAGACGATCTGTCCGTACTGTGGGGTCGGGTGTGGGCTCAAACTCGAACCGGGCGAGGAGCCCGGGTCGGTGAACTTCAAACCGTGGTTCGACGCACCGGTCAACGAGGGCGCACTCTGTGTCAAGGGGAGTGCCGCCGTCCAGCACGTCGACCACGAGGACCGCCTGACAGAGCCACTCATCAAGGAGGACGGGGAGTTCCGCGAGGCGACCTGGGAGGAGGCCATCTCCCGCGTCGTCGAGGAACTCGAATCCGTCCGCGAGGAATACGGCCCGACGGCGGCCGGATTCTTCGCTTCCTCGCAGGTGATGAACGAGGAGAACTACTTGATGCAGAAACTGGCCCGGCGGTACGGGTCGAACAACATCGACAACTGCACCCGGCTCTGTCACGCCTCCACCGTCGCCGCGCTGCGGGAGAGTCTGGGCACGGGCGCGATGACGAACAGCATGGCCGACCTCAAAGAGTCCAGCGACGTCTACTGGATCCAGGGGGCGAACCCGGCCGAACAGCACGTCATCGGCCACTCGAAGTACTTCAAACAGGCCGCCAACGAGGGCACGACGGTCATCCAGGTCGATCCACACGAGAACAAGACGACGGAGTCCGCGGACGTCCACCTGCAGGTCAAACCGGGCACTGACATCCCGCTTTTGAACATCGTCCTGAAGACGATTCTCGATGAGGAGCTTTTCGACGAGGAGTTCATCGCCGAGCGGACGAGGGACTTCGAGACGCTTGAGACCGAACTGGCGGACTTCGACGAGGCGGCGGCGGCAGAGACCGCCGGCGTCGACCTGGAGACCGTCAAGGAGGCCGCCCGGACCTTCGCCGAGGCCGATAACGGCGCCATCTTCACCGGAATGGGGATGAGCCAGAAGACCTGTGGCACCGACAACGTGCAGAACCTCATCAACCTGGCCCTGGTCACCGGCAACCTCGGCAAACCGGGAACCGGGATCAATCCACTCCGGGGGCAGAACAACGTCCAGGGGACCAGCGACGTTGGGGCCCTTCCAAACGTCATGCCGGGGTATCGTGAGGTAGAGGATCCCGAGGATCGAGCCGCCGTGGCCGAGGTCTGGGGTTTCGAGCCACCCGCAGAAAACGGCCTAACGAGTCTCGAAGTGACGGACGCGGCCGGCGAGGAGATCCAGGCACTCTACGTTATGGGAGAAAACCCTGTCCTGAGCGAGCCGAACTCGAATCACGTGGTTGAACAGCTCCAGAAACTGGAGTTCATGGTCACCCAGGACATCTTTATGACCGAGACGGCGAAGCTCGCCGACGTCGTCCTGCCGGCGACCTCGTGGGTCGAGCGGGGCGGCACCGTGACGAACACCGACCGCCGCGTCCAGCGCATGCGCCCGGCCGTCGACGTGCCGGGCAACACTCGCCACGACTTCGACATCCTCAGCGAGATCGGGACCCGGCTGTTCGGCGAGGGCTTTGACTTCAACGGGCCCGAGGACGTCTTCGAGGAACTCCGGGAAGTCGCACCCATCTACGCCGGGCTCACATACGACCGGCTCGGCGACACCGGTATGCAGTGGCCCGTCGAGAGCGAGGACGACGAGGGGACCCAGTACCTCCACAAGGAGGAGTTTCCGACCGGGGACGGGCTCGGGAAGATCCGCGGCGTGAGCCATCAGCCACCGGCCGAAGTCGAGGACGAGGAGTACCCGCTCGTGCTCACCACCGGTCGCATCGAGGAACACTACAACACCGGCGAGATGAGCCGCCGCTCGGAGAACCTCATGCGGCAGACCGATCACAACTTCATCGACATCCACCCCACCGACGCCGACGAACGGGGGATCGAGGACGGCGACATGGTGCAGTTGACGACCCGGCGCGGCGAAATCGACGTGACCGCGAACGTGACCGAGGCCACCAAACAGGGTGTCGTCTGGACGACCCCGCACTTCGATGACTCCCAGACGAACCGGGTGACCAACGACGCCGTGGATCCGGTGGCGAAGATCCCCGAATTCAAGGTGGCCGCCGCAACCATCTCGGTCGACGTCACCGAATCGAGTGCGGACTGAGCCCAAAGGGTTAGTAGACCCCTCTCCCAATCGGGAGACATGTCCGAGGTTCCGGAAGCCGTCGATCTCGTCGACAACACGTTTTACCGGCGTGGGATGGTCGTCGCCGTCCTCTATGGAATCGTCGACGCGCTCATTCTATTCGTCCCCGGGCCGTGGGTCCTCTTCCGATTGATCGGCGCCGTTGTCGCCTACTACGCCGCCCGTGACATTGTCGCCCTCCGGGAAGTCGGGCTGCACTGGGGCAAAACTCGCTATCTGTTGTTGCTCTTCGTGGGGATCGGCGGCTTCCTCGGCTACTTCTTCTACGCGTGGCGCCGGATGGGGCATCTGTCGAGGGCGTCAGTCGACGCCGAAACGGAACGGATCATCGCAGAGGGCGAGGACGAGACCGACGAGGCCGCGGCGGACTCGGATTCCGATCCAGACACCTGAAACGGTTACCGCCGGATTTCGACGAGTGGTTCCGCGGGATCGATGAGTCGAGCGAGCACGACCCGCTCGGCCCGGCTCGCTTCGAGAACACGGTCGGCGATCGCCCGGGCGGTCTCTCGGTCGTCCTCGTCGTCGACTTTGTTGAGCACCGGGACGTACTCGGCCGACTCGGGAACGTGCTTTTCGGTTCCCTCGGAGCTGGCGAGCACGGTTGCCACGTCTTCGACGCCGATCGTCTCGCCACGTTCCAGCCCGGTGAGTTCGGTGACCCGCTCGGGTCGGTGGACGTACTCCTCGGTCAACGGTTTGCCCACGACGTGGGTGCTGACCAGTCCGAGCACGCGGTCCGCGCCGGGCGGGATCCGTGGCTCGTCCTCGCCCGGCGCCTTGAACTCGCGGTTTCGCGCCCCGTCGGCCTTGACCAGGACCGCCTCCGGGATCGGGCTCGCGGCGATTTGCTCGATCGTGTCGAGGTCGTAGCCGAGATAGCGGGCCTCCTCGAACCCGGGAACGAGGCCGACTGGCCACTCCTCGACTGACTCCAGGGTCGAGACGGGGTCGGTCGTCTCGTGCAGTTCGGCGACGTGTTCGTCAAATCGCGGGATGCGAACGGCGGTCGTCACCACGCCCCGGTCGAGCTCGTTTCCGACCGTGTAGAGCGTGCTCTTCTTGCCGCCGGCGCCGACCGCGGCGGTGAGCCCAGAATCGAGGCCGAGTTCCGAGACGTACTCCATGCCCCTGCTATCGCGGGCTGGCCAATAAGCCCCCCGACAGCCGCGAACGTGGCCGATTACTCCCGATCGACACTGATCAAACTCCCCACCGATTCGCCCTCCATCACCGTCGATCCGCGCTTGAGGGAGAGCAACATGCCGTCCCGATCCGCGGTGACGGTCTGCAGACGCTCGTAGCTGGTGGGATCGAAGATCTCGCCGATCTCGGTCCCCGCCTCGAGGTGATCGCCGACGGACACGGCGGTAGAGCGGAACAGCCCCGACTCCTCGGCGAAGATGGCGCTTTTGTCCCGACCGACCGTCGGGGCCGTGGGTTCGACCGGGGCTTCCAGCACGCCCAGTTCGGCGAGCACGTTTTCGATACCCGCGACGCCGGTCTCGACGGCGGCCTCGACGATCTCCCGGCTGTGTGCGAGTTCCGGCGTGATGGTCGGAATTCCGTTCGCGGCGGCCACTTCCCTGAGCTTGCCCTGCTCGCCGGTTTCGGGATCGACACGCTTTCCGTCCGCCACCAGCAGGCCGAGCCCAAAGGCCTCGGCAAGGTCGCGCGACCGGGGATCCCCCGGGGTAAACCGGGTATGTGACCGCATGTAGGGGCCACCAGTATGGAGGTCGACGATCGCGTCAGCCCCCTTCGCCCGTTCCCAGAGGCTATCGACGAGTCGCTCCATGAGCGTTCCGTCCGGATTCCCCGGCCAGAGCCGGTTCATGTTCGAGTTGATCGCGTCCAGCCGCGTGGGCGCCATGTACACCCGGTGATCGAAGGCAAAGGGATTAGCGACCGGAACCGCGAGTACCGTCCCGGCGAGCGCGCGACCGGCGAGACGGTCGTGGAGCCGCCTGAGGACGGCCGCACCGTTTACCTCGCCGCCGTGCTGGAGTGCCTGGAGATAGACGGTGGGCCCGGGTTCCGCTCCCCGGTATCGGTGGAGAATCGTCTCGACCGTGCGCCCGGAGGGCAGACGGGCAAGCGGCACCGATTCGACGGTGTGGGTGCGAGTCCGGTCGGCCATGGCCAAGGGTCGACCGGCGTCCCTCTTGAACGTTCATATCCCGCCGCTTGCGGGCCCTGTCCGTCACGACGACGAAATCCCACGTTCGGCCCACTGGTACGGGCCAATACGACCCCGGTCAATCAGTTTTTGTATGGTCATCGTGTACCACGGGCATACACATGTCCGAGGAGTCGCAGGTTACGTTTTACCCCTGGAAGAAAACGATCGACGTCGAGCCGGAGACGACCCTGCTCGATGCCGCGGAGAACGCGGGAGTGAGCATCGAGGGGTTGTGTGCCGGCAACGGTCGCTGTGGAACGTGCAAGGCGATCATCGGCGATGGCGAGGAGCATCTCAGCCCGGTCACCACGGCCGAAGAGCAGACACTCTCCTCGGAACAGCTCGAGAACGGCTACCGACTGACCTGTCGGGCCACGATGGCCGAGTCCGGTTCCGTCGACGTGACCGTCCCCCCGGACTCCCAGAAGACCGCCGGGATCGTCCTCACGGAGGGCCACGAACTCGAGTACGCCATCGACCCGGTCGTCAAAAAGTACCACGTGGACCTCCCGGCCCCGTCGCTTTCGGACAACATCGCGGACTTCGAACGGATCGGGGAGGCACTCGAGGAAACCTACGACCTCGATCTCGAGGACGTGGACTACGAGGCTCAGCGGGAACTCCCGAACCGGATGCGCGAACGGGAGGTCGAGGACCGCCTCGAGGCGACCGCCACCGTCTACGACGGGACCGAACTCATCGACGTCGAACCGGGGCTCTCGGAGACCGTCTACGGGCTGGCGATCGACGTGGGCACGACCACCGTCGCGACCTACCTGGTGAACCTGAAAAACGGGGAAACTGAGGCGATCAGCTCGCGACTCAACCCCCAGACCAAACAGGGCGGGGACATCATGACCCGGATGCGGTACACCCGCCGGAACGAGACCGGCCGGGAGGAACTCAAAGAAGAGATCCGGGACGGGATCAACGAAACCATCGAGGAGGTCGTCAGCGAGGCAGGCATCGATCGCGATCACATTTACGAGAGCGTCTTCGTCGGCAACACGGCGATGCACCACCTCTTCTTGGGCATCGATCCGGCCTACGTGGCCGGCTCGCCCTACGTGGCCGCCCGGGAGGCCCCGATCAAGGTGAAAGCCCGCGAACTCGGCATCGACATCAACGAGGCGGGCTATGTCTACTGGTTGCCCGTCAGCGGAGGCTGGGTCGGTCCGGACAAGGTCTCCGTGCTCCTCGTTGCCGGCCACTACAAGGAACCGGAGACGACCGTCTGTATCGACATCGGGACGAACGGGGAGATATCGGTAGGCAACGAAGACGAGATGCTCGTCACCTCCGCTCCGGCGGGCCCGGCACTCGAGGGGGCCGAGTTGCGATACGGCGTCCGCGCCCAGGCCGGGGCGATCGAAACGCTGCGGATCGATCCGGAAACCCTCGAACCCGAGTACGAGACGATCGAGGACGAGCCGCCCAACGGGATCACGGGCTCGGGCGTCATCGACGCGCTGGCCCAGCTTTTCGAGGTCGGTATCGTCGACCAGCGCGGCAAGTTCCGCGATGAAGTGCTCGATCATCCCCGGGTCCGGGAGAACGACGACGGAGAACTCGAGTACGTCGTCGCGCCCGAGGCGGAAGCCGCCCTCGCGGAGGACATCGTCCTCACCCAGAACGACATCCGCTCGATCCAGATGGCAAAGGCAGCGATCCAGGCCGGGACGCGTGTCCTCATGAGCGAACTCGACATCGAGAACCCTGATCGCGTGCTCATGGCCGGGGCCTTCGGCAACTACATCGACAAAATGTCCGCAATGACCATCGGCATGTACCCGGACATCGACACCGAGGACGTGATCTCACTCGGGAACGCGGCGGGGGTCGGGGCCAAGCTCGCCCTCCTCGACAAGGAGCGCCGGGCGGAGGCCGTCCGGATCGTCGACGAGGTGGAGTACTTCGAGATCGCCGGCACGGACGTCTTCCAGGAGAACTTCATGGAGTCGATGTACCTCCCCCACCAGGACTTCGACCTCTACCCGCACGTCAAAGAGCGGGTGCGCAAGAGTCGGGAACTCGAGGCGGCCAGACTCGAAGCGGCGGACTCACAGGACTGACACGCCGGCGGCGAACCCCGTTTTTGGGAGTGGCCACCCCGCGTGAAATGAGCGTTCGTTTCGAAACTGTCGGTTGGTTCGGGCGAGACGGGGCCGAAAGGAGTTTCCCCGATGGCAAAACGAGCGCGGTCGCCGGTACTCGAAGGCGGCTATCGGTCAGTTACCGGAAAATCTTGAAGAGCGGGTGGTCCGTGTCGGCGCGGCGGCCTTCGCCCATCTGGGCGCCGTAGGCGACGTAGGCGTCCGCGGTCGACATGACCTCGTACATCTCCGCGGCGCCGTGGACCGGGCCGTAGATGTTGAAGTCGGCGCCGAGGATCGCGATGACGGAGTTCGCGACGGCCTGGCGGAGCTGCCGGGAGTTCTCCACGAGCGGATCGTTCATCTCCCACTGGATGACCTCGTTGTGTGGCGCACAGCCCATCGGGATGCCGTACTCGTTTTTGAGCTCGTGAATGATCTTTGCCACGTAGCCGGAGTCCGGAATGTCGATGACGCCGGGGTCGACGATCGGCTGCTCGATCCCGGCCTCCTCGGCGACCTCCAGGTTGTCGTCAAGGGCACCCCGCCGCCCGTCGATCGACATGTCCGTCGTGTCGATGGAGAGCAGCACTGCCGAGTTGATGCCGGACTCCTGGATCGCCTCGATCTCCTCGTCGACTTGCTTCGTGCTCGACTCGATCGAGTTGTAGATGATCTGGTCCTCGATGCCGATCTCGCCGGCGAACTTCGCGGCTTCCGATCGAATCGACGGCGTCGGGCCGTCCATGAAGATCGGTTGGTCGGTCGCGTCGGCCATGAACTCGATGTGCTTTTTCAGGGCCTCCGGGGAGTCACCGATGGTGTCGAAGGCGGCCGGGTTGCCGGTCTGCTCGGAGACCTCCTCGACCTTTTCGATGGCCTCCAGCGCGGCTTCCTCGTCGAATTCGCCCGTCTTCGGGTCCTCCTGCACGGGGTCGCCCTTGTAGAAAATGCTCCCGACCATGAGCGTGGGCGTCTCCCCCGGTTGCCCACCGATTTCCGTGCCATTGATGTCGTATACGTCTTGCTCCGCCTCGAAGGTGAACATCACCTGAAATTCGACTACGAGCCAAGTTAATTCTTCTCAAATCCGTTCGGGTTTCAGGCCGTCAGCCTGCAAATCTTACCGGATACTGGGTTTCTGGCTCGCGTTAGACGTACTGCCGGCGCCACGCCTCGGCGTCCCCGGCCTGGTTGAAGGTGTAGAGGTGCACGGCCTCGATGCCGTAGTCGCCGGTCTCGTAATACCTGCCGATGCCCTCGATGAAATCGTCCGGGGCAAACTGGCCCCGGGATCCGAGGAACTGTTTGACGAAGTCGAGCACGCCGGTCGTCTTCCTGAGGTAGGAAAGCGAATCACCGACCCCGATCTCCCGGGAGATGCTCAACAGTCGCTGGTACTTCATGACCCCCGGCACGCCGACGATGATCGGCAAGGAGACGTCCGCTTCTTCCCGGATCTCGCTCGCCCACGAAGCGACGGCGTCGGGAGAGAAAGTCATCTGGGTGACGATGTAATCGGCGTACGGCTCTTTCTTCACGAGGTGCTCGCGGAGCGTGTCGTCGTCGATGAAGTGGTGGCCCTCCGGGTAGCCAGTGATGCCGACACGGTCGAACTCGGTTCCGAGTTCCTCATCGAGGTCGGTGAGCATCGCGTACGCCGAGTCGTATGGACCCTCGGGCTCCTCGTTGTCACCGCCCGGGACGAAGATGTCCTCGATTCCAGCGTCCTTGAGCCGGTCGGTGATCTCTTCGAGGTGGTCCTGGCTCCGGACCGCGCGGGCGGCCACGTGTGTCGAGACCTCATACCCGTGGTCCGCGAGCTCGACGGACAGTTCGATCGTCTCGTCGATCCCTTTGTCCGGTGACGCGGTGAGCGCGACGGTCGACCCGTCGGGCAGTTCGGCCGCCTGGTCGAACAGGCCATCGAAGGGGAGCAGTTCGTAATGTGGCTCCTGAAGGAGCGCGGTCACACCGTCCTGTGTCATATGTGCCCACAGTCGGGAGACGGATTTGACTCTTTGCCAAGCCGAAGTTTAGGGGGTATTTAGGAGACGGCGACGAGTCGGTCTAGAAAACCTCAAGGTGGGTTCCCGGGTAGTATACAGACGGCACGGACTCCGTGTACGATCGACCAATGGCATACATTATTGACGGCAACGAACTCGCGGACTCGATTCGCACAGACCTCGAAGACAGCGTCGAAACGCTCACCGACGCGGGCGTCACCCCCGGTCTCGCCACCGTCCTCATGAGCGACGACCCGGCGAGTGAGACCTACGTCTCGATGAAACAGAAGGCCTGTGAGGAGATCGGGATGGAGAGTTTCCACGTCGAGATCGACCCGGAGGCCCCCGCCGAGGAACTCTATGACACCATCGATGACCTCAACGCCGACCCGGAGGTCCACGGCATCCTCGTTCAGCTGCCAGTTCCGGATCAGGTCGATGAGAGCAAGGTCCTCAAGCAGATCGACCCGATGAAAGACGTCGACGGGTTCCACCCGACGAACGTCGGGCTCATGGTATCCGGAAACGCGCGGTTCAAGCCCTGCACGCCCCACGGCGTCCTGAAGATGATCGAAGACGCTGGCGTCGAGACCGAGGGCAAAGACGTCACCGTGGTGGGTCGCTCGAACATCGTCGGCAAGCCGGTCGCGAACCTGCTCATGCAGAAGACCGAATACGGGAACGCGACCGTGACGGTCTGTCACTCCCGGAC
>JBKGZU010000048.1:0-9303 GCA_046543215.1 Halodesulfurarchaeum sp.
GTGGTCCCGTGGAACTCATCATCACCGAGAAGAACAACGCCGCCCGCCGCATCGCGGAGATCCTGAGCGACGGATCCAACCGGACCGAACGGGTCGGCGGCGTCGATGTCTACGCCTGGGGGACCCATCGCGTGATCGGTCTCGCCGGCCACGTCGTCGGGGTCGACTTCCCCGAGGAGTATTCGGACTGGCGGGACGTCCAGCCGGCCGAACTCGTCCACGCCCCGATCGAAACCCGGGTCACCAAACCTGACATCGTCTCCTCGCTCAAGCGACTCGCTCGGGAGGCCGACAGCGTCGTCATCGCCACGGACTACGACCGCGAGGGCGAACTCATCGGGAAGGAGGCCTACGAACTCGTCCGCGAAGTCGACGAGTCGGTCCCGGTCTCCCGGGTCCGCTTCTCCTCGATCACCGAAAACGAGGTCAAGACGGCGTTTGCGAACCCCGACGAACTTGATTTCGAACTCGCCGCGGCGGGGGAGGCCCGCCAGCGGATCGACCTGCTCTGGGGCGCGGCGCTGACGCGATTTCTCTCCCTCTCGGCGGGCCAGCGCGGGAAGGACTTCATCAGCGTCGGTCGGGTGCAAACGCCGACTCTCAAACTCATCGTCGACAAGGAGCGGGAGATTCGGGCCTTCGATCCGAGGACCTACTGGGAGCTGTTCGCGGACCTCGCCGGCGGCGATACCACCTTCGAGGCCCAGTACTTCTACGACGATGACGGCTCGGAGGCCGAACGGATCTGGGACGAAACACAGGCCATGCAGGCCGAGTCGGATCTCGACGGGGCGGCGTCGGCCACGGTCGAATCGGTCGACCGCCGGCGCCGGACCGACGATCCACCGGCCCCGTTCGCGACGACGTCGTTCATCAAGGCCGCCGGCTCGCTCGGGTTCAACGCCGGCCGGGCGATGAGTATCGCCGAGGACCTCTACACGGCCGGGTACATCACCTACCCCCGAACCGACAACACGGTCTATCCGGACGACCTCGATCCCGCGGAACTGCTCACCGTGTTCGAGGGAACGCCATTCGACGACGCCGCGACGGTGCTCCTCGATCAGGGGGACCTCGAACCCACTCGCGGCGAGTCCGAAACGACCGACCATCCACCGATCCACCCGACGCCGGACGTGCCGGCCCGGAGGGATCTCTCCGAGGACGAGTGGGAGGTGTACGAGCTCGTCGCGAGGCGGTTTTTCGCCACGCTCGCGGAGCCGGCCGTGTGGGAGCACCTTCGGGTGGTCGCGGCCGCGGCAGACAGGCAGCTCAAGGCGAACGGCAAGCGGCTGGTCGAGGAGGGCTATCACGCCGTGTACCCCTACGTCGACACCTCGGAGAACTATGTTCCGGCCCTCGAGGAGGGATCCTCGCTCCGCATCGAGGCAGTCACCCTCGAAGAGAAGGAGACCAAACCGCCACGGCGGTACGGCCAGTCGCGGCTGGTCGAGACGATGGAGAAACTCGGGATCGGGACCAAGAGTACCCGGCACAACGTGATCGAGAAACTCTACGACCGCGGGTATCTGGAGGACGACCCGCCACGCCCCACACAATTGGCGATGGCCGTCGTGGAGGCCGCCGAGGAGTACGCCGACCTGGTCGTCAGCGAGGAGATGACCCGGGAACTCGAGGCCGAAATGTCGGCCATCGTCGAGGGCGAGAAGGAGCTCGAGGACGTGACGGCAGACTCCCGGGACGCCCTGGATCGCATCTTCGAGTCCCTGGCGGAATCGCGGGACGCCATCGGCGATCACCTTCGCTCCTCGCTCAAGGCCGACAGGACCCTCGGACCGTGCCCGGAGTGTGGCTCGGATCTGCTGGTCCGCCAGAATCGACGGGGCTCGTACTTCGTCGGGTGTGACGGCTACCCGGATTGCGAATTCACCGCCCCGCTGCCCAACCGTGGCGAGCCACAGCTCCTCGATGCGGTCTGTGAGAAACACGACCTCCATCACCTCAAGATGCTCGACGGCCGGAGCACCTTCGTTCACGGCTGTCCGCTCTGCAAGGTCGAGGACGCGGACGCGGCAGAAGACGAGGTCATCGGCCCCTGCCCGGAATGCGGGACAGCACACGGGGGCGAACTCGCCATCAAACACCTCCGCAACGGGTCGAGACTGGTAGGGTGTACCCGCTATCCGGACTGTGAGTATGCAGTCCCCCTGCCCCGCCGCGGCGAAATCGAGGTCACGGAAAACCGGTGTGCGGAACACGACCTCCCGGAACTCCGGATTCTCGACGGCGACGAGCCGTGGGAGTTCGGCTGTCCGATCTGCAACTACCAGGAGTACGTCGCCGACCGGAACAGCGACCTCGCCGCCATCGACGGCATCGGCGAGAAGACCAAGGAGAAACTCCAGGCGGCGGGGATCGAGGACGCGAGTGACCTGCTCGAGATCGACCCCGAGTCCGTGGCCCCGGACATCGACGGCGTGTCCGCGGAGCGGCTCGAGGAGTGGCAGCGGAATATCGGGTGAGCCGGCCCACCGCCGGACGGTCCGGCGACTCCCCCGAGAGTTTTAACCCGGTCCCGGACCATCGTTCACCCGATGCGCCTCGACGAGTACATCGAGGGCTTCCAGCCCGACGAGTCGGCCCGCCGTCGCCGGCTCGCCGAGGAGAAGTCCTACGAAATTCTGGACTACGTCGAGGGGCTCCAGACGGAACTCCAGTCCTCGCTCTCGGGAGGATCGCTGGTGGGCAGTACTTCCCCATCGGTCTTCGTCGGACGGACTTCCTATCCGAACGTGAACACGGGCATCCTCGCCCCGGTCGGTCAGGAGGAACAGGCAGCCGACTTCGCCACCAGCGGGAAGTGGTATCAGCGGGGACTGGGCATCGAGAACGTCCTCCAGTATCGGACGGGGCTACTCAACTCACGACGAGCGTCGAAGGTGGACGTCGAGGACGTCTGGGACGGGTTCGTCGGCACCCAACGGGAGGTGGCCATCGCCGATCGGCCGGTCGAGGTCGAACTCGGGCTCCAGGACGCGCCGAACATCGACCTCGAGAAATATCGTGAACCGCAGGTGAACGCGCCGAGCGGCCCCAACGCGACCGCCGAAAAGGCGATTCTGGGCGAGAACCCACACGTGCCGACCCAGATCAAAAAGACCCTCGAGGACGACGACTGGCAGGCCGAAGGGGCGATGACCTACCTGTACCGGCGCGGGTTGGACGTCTACGACATTAATCAGGTCCTTTCGGTGGGAGCCCTCGGCCGGGGCGAGAACCGGCGGCTCGTTCCGACCCGGTGGTCCATCACCGCCGTGGACGACACGGTCAGCAAGTTCCTCAGGGGACGAATCCACAATGCGCCGTCGGTCGACCAGGTGCAGGTGTTCGTCAATCAGTACATCGGGAACCGGTACTGGATCGTGCTCGCCCCGGGGAAGTGGGAGTACGAACTCGTCGAGATGAAATCCCCGGGCAGCATCTGGAATCCGGAACCCAATGGGGACGTCTTCATGTCGAGTGCGTACGAGGGCTTCGCGGGACGGACGGGGTACGTCGATGAAACTGCCGGGGCGTATTACGCGGCCCGGCTGGGAGTCCTCGAATACCTCGAATCCATCGGCCGGCAGGCCAAGGCGCTCGTGTTGCGGGAGGTCTCCGACGACTACTGGGCCCCAGTCGGGGTCTGGCAGGTTCGGGAGAGCGTTCGCAACGCGTTCGAGGACGGGCCGAACCCGGAGCTGGCCGGCGAGCCGGGCGTCGCCGAGACGTTCGATTCGGCGATCAGACAGATCGTTCCGCACCTGCCGGTGACCCTCGGCGATCTCCGACAGAAGTCGACGCTCGTCGAGGGGCGACAGGCCGGATTGACCGACTTCCGCGCGAACGGGCCCTGAGCGTTTTCCCAGCCGGGCCTGGAAACGTCGACATCGCTGCCAGAGTGGTCGATCTCGCTGCTGGCAGAAGGGTTATTCGAGTCAGGGCCGGAATTCGGGACATGAAACGTGCTGACCCGTGGGCCCCTCGAACTGCACGCGGGGCCAATCGGGGCTATGCGATCCTCGGGGCGATTCTGGCCAGTGTGCTCGGGATTGCCGTCGGCTTCGTGTTTAGCGGCGGCGTCATTTTCGGGATCTCCGGGCTCGGTGTGGACCTCTCGTTGCTGGCGCTGGTGGGGGTGGTGTTCGTCACGACGGCGATCGGATTCGTGGCGACAGGGGCCGGGTATCTCCGACTTCGCGGGATCTCGCTTCGCTCGTACGTGTCGGTCCGGCGGCCCGGATTCGGGGACCTGCTCTGGGCGATCGGTGGCTACGTCGCCGCGCTCTCGCTCGTGTTCGCGTCGGGGGTCGTGCTCACGATTCTGCAGGCCGAGCCCGAGACCACGAATCAGGCAGCCGAGTTGGGCATGGAGAATCCCGAACTGCTGCTCTGGCTCGTTCCGCTTTCGATGCTGGTCGTCGCCCCCGGGGAGGAACTGTTGTTCCGGGGGGTCGTGCAGGGCCGGCTCCGGGAGGGGTTCGACGCCAAAGTTGCAATTCCGGCCACGGCTGCCCTCTTCGCCGCCGTCCACTACTTTTCGCTCACCGGGGCGGCCGAGGCCCGACTCATGGCCATTACGATCCTCTTTTTCCCGAGTCTCGTCTTCGGCTTCGCGTACGAGCGGTCGGAAAACCTCCTCGTGCCGATCGTGATCCACGGACTCTACAATTCGACGCTGGTCCTCGCACTCTACGTCGTGATCGAAACCGCAGGAACGGCACCGGTCTAACGACCTATTCTTCGACTGTCTCGACGGGCCCGGTCCCGATCACGGGGTCCACGGCCTCGCGGAACGACTGTCGGGTCGGAAAGTAGGTTTCGTCGATTTCCGCGAGGATTTCCGACAGCTCTCGAGGTCCCTCCGGGGTTCTGATCGCGGTTTCCCCTTCCTTGCGATCGATCTCGCTCTTCTGGATCGCCCAGGTGAGCCGCTCGGCGACACGGGAAATCGGAGCGCCCTCGACGTCGGGGCCGGTCCCGAGCTCCACGCCGGTCTCCTCTGCATCGTCTTCTGCCATGCGGGAGGATTTTCCCGGCCGCCGATTCAAGCTTTCGATGCGCCGTTCGGCAGTCGCCGATGTCTGACATACTGTTATAGTCCCGGGTCGTGTACATTCCAGTATGCCCAGTCTCGGGGAGACCTACGAGCGTCGGGTCGGTGTTGCGAGCCGCCAGCAGGTTCTCGTGGGGACGGCCCTGTTCGTCGCCGGCTCCGTGCTCGTGGTTGCCGGGATCCTGCTGGCTGGAACCGGTATCCTCGTCGGCAACGGAATGAGCGTCTTCGAGAGCCGAGAGATCGCCGGCATCCTCGCCGGCGTCGGCGTTCCAGCCGTGTTCGTCGGGATTACGATCGTCCTCCCGGGCCAGGGGGCCCATCGGGTCGCAGCCGGCGTTGGCTCCGGGCTGGCGCTCGCGGGCGTCTGGCTGTTCCAGTCGGCCTATCCACAGAACTGGTACGCGAGTGCCGGCGTCCCGACGAACCAGGTCCTCCTCCTGCTTTTGGTCTACTTCACCGGCGTATTGATCACCTTCTGGTCGCTCTTCACCGCGGTCGCGACGTTCAAGACCCGAAACGATCCAGGGGGGACAGTGTCTCTCCGGGTTGGCACCGAGGGGCCGACGATCAGGGCCGTCGAGGCCGTTCAGACCGAGTTCCACAACGCCGGGAAGGCGCTCAGCAGCGGTCTCGGGGGGATCGGAACCTTCGGAAACGAGGCCGACACCCCCGACCTCGGGCCGCAACCGCATCGACAGGGATCGGTTTCCGACGGCGGCACGTCGACGGACGCGGAGATCGTCGAGCCCGAACCGTCCGGACCCGCACATCCGACACAAACGGCGGACGACGCCGAGGTGATGGGCCCCGATCGAATCGGCCCGGACAAGTACTGCGGAAACTGCACGCACTTCGAGTACGAAACGCCCACCGAGCGGATGGACCCCTACTGCGGGCTCTACGACGAGCCGATGGACGACATGGAAGCCTGCAAGTGGTGGGAAGGGAGCACCTGACCGACTCCGGTTCAGAGACGCCCGAGCCGCTTCTCGAGGTTTTCCCAGTGGCTGCCCGTCCAGTAGAACTGCCCACAGCTCCGACACTCCCAGACCGGCTCGTCGCCGGGCGCTGGCCCGTCTTCCGGTCCCGGCCCGTCGGTCACTCGATCCAGGGTCCCGTTGCATCGAGAACACCGCATTGGCTCCGTGAGCTCGAGTTCGAAGCCGGCCTCGGCCAGCTCGCGGAGCTGCTCCAGCGGGTCAGTTTCGGTGAGGAGCAGGCCAGGGTCTGCTGCCGAGGCGACCGCCCGGTCCCGCGAGAGCACTAGCCGGTCCTCCCGCTCGGCCAGTTCGAGGATCGCCTCGTCGTCCTCGATACCACGTTCGAGCGTGTACGCCGTGTCGTAGCCGATCATCCGAAGCGGGGAGACGAGGCCCCCGAGCATGACGTCGAGACAGAGCCGGGTGTCGGCCGGGGTCACGGTCGGTCCGGGATTCGACCGGGTGGGACCCATCAGTCGAGGAAGTCCCGCAGGGACGCCACGTCACGGGTGTTCACCACGTCGGCCGCACTGGCCCAGCCGCGGCGGGCAGTGTGCACGCCGTAGCGCTGGTAGGCGAACTCGTCCGGGGCGTGGGCGTCGGTGTTGATGGCGATGCTGGCTCCCGCGTCGATCGCGGCTTTGACGGCCGACCCCCAGAGATCGAGCCGGTGGGGGTTGGCGTTGACCTCCAGGGCGACCCCGTTCGCCGCTGCGGCACGACCGATCGCCCCGGGATCGAATTCCATCGCGGGCCGCTGGTTCAACAGCCGGCCACTCGGGTGCCCGAGCACGTTCACGTGTGGGTGTTCGATCGCCGCGATCAGGCGGTCGGTCCGATCCTCGCCGTCACCGATGTCTGCGTGTGGCGAGGCAATCACCACGTCGAGCTCGGCGAGGAGGTCATCGTCGGTGTTCTCGATCGATCCGTTCGGGGCGATGTTGGCCTCGATCCCGGACAAAACCTCGATCGGAGCCTCGCTGGCGACGGACTCGACTGCCTCGAGTTGCGCGCTGATGTCCGCTTCGGAGAGCCCGCTGTCGCCGAAGACGCCTGGTCCTTCGGCGTGGTCGGAAATCACTACGTACTCGTGACCGTATTCGTAGGCCCCCTCGACCATCTCCTCGATCGAGTAGTCCCCATCGGACCAGTTCGTGTGGACGTGGAGGTCCCCCAGCAGCTCGTCCGCCTCGAGGAGGTCGGGCAACTCGCCTGCGGCCGCGGCCTCGATCTCGCCCCGATTTTCCCGGAGTTCGGGTGCGATGGGCGGCAATCCGAGGACGTCGTAGACGCCCGACTCGGTCTCCCCCGCGATCCGGTCGCCAGCTCGCGTGTCGGGGTCGGCCCGTTCGGCGTCAGTCACCTCGAAGACGCCGTACTCGTTGACCTTCAGCCCATCCTCGATCGCCCGGTTCCGCAGGGCGATGTTGTGGTCCTTGCTCCCGGTGAAGTACACGAGGGCGCTCCCGAACTCGACCGGATCGACCAGGCGGAGGTCGACTTGCATCCCGGCCACGCGGAGGCTCGTCTTCGTCGCACCCGATTCGATCACTGCCTCGACCCGGTCCCACTCCGCGACGGTATCGGTGACGGCCTCCGGCTCGGCGGTTCCTACGAGCACGTCGACGTCACCGATCGTCGGGCGCCACCGGCGGAGCGATCCGGCCAGGGCGACCGAATCGACGCCCGGCCGGTCGGCCAGAAAGTTCCGGATCTCCTCCCCGATCGGCCGGGCCTGACCGAGCAGCGATCGGTTTCCGGCCTGTCTGGCGAAGTCGACGTTGTCGAGGATGTTCTGCTCGGTTTTCGCGCCGAAGCCCGAGACCGTCCGAATTTCTCCGGCTTCGGCCGCGGCCTCGAGATCGGAAAGCGTCCGGATACCCAGCGCCTCGTGAAGCGTGCCGACGGTTTTCGGCCCGACGCCCTCGACTCGCGTGAGAGCGGCCATGTCGACCGGCAGCGCCGCCCGTTGGGCTTCGAGTTCCTCGATCGACCCGGTCTCGACGTACTCGATTATCTTCTCGCCGATCGCTTCGCCCACCCCGTCGATCTCCTGGACTGATTCGAGCCCCTCCGCCGCGAGGTCGCTCACCGAATCGGCTGCCGAACGGACGTTGTCGGCCGCCGTCCGGTAGGCCCGGGGCTTGTACTCGATGTCCTGTGCTTCGAGGAGGTCCGCGAGTTCGTCCAGTCGGTCGGCCACCTCGTCGTTCGACGTCATCGCTTGCCCTCCACGCCCCGGCTCGATTCCTCGCCGGTCACCGAATCGAGGAACGACAGCCAGCGCTTTCGATCCGCCCGTCGTTGTCGCTCGGATTCTGCCTCGACGGACGCCTCGCCGTCCGATTCGAGGACCGTGAGCGCCCGGTCGATCCCGAGGATCGAGTCGGCCAGTTCCTCGGCCCGTTCGAGGGAAATTTCGCCCGTCTCGATCTCGTTCCGTCGCCGCGTTCGCTCCGCTCGCAGCCCGCGAATCACGTCCCGAATCCGGTCTTCCCCGGGTCCATCGCTCGCGGCGCTCGACTCGTGGACGAAGGCTGCCAGATCGACGGTCTCCCCGGCGATCGAGAGCCGGTCGGGAATCGAGGCGCCGATCGTCGCTCCGTCCCGATCGATTCGTTCGAGCAAACGGTCCCGCTCGAAGGGTTTCACGTCCGACGATAGGACCCGCAGTCCCAAAAACCCATTCCGGCACGCGGTGTCGGGAGTTTTATCCTTCGGACTGTCATACCCGGTGGCATGGCGCGATGTGACTACTGTGGGCAGGAGGAGGGCATGCCGTATCAGTGTCGCATGTGTGGTGGCACGTTTTGTTCCACACATCGCCTTCCCGAAAATCACGACTGTCCGGGTCTGGACCAGTGGGAGGACCCGGGCGGGGTCTTCGATTCGGGCTTCGACGCGGGTGGAACCGGCCGAACCCGAACGCGTTCCAGCAGCCGGCGGTTCCTCTCCAAACTCGGCCTTTCTACCGGTCCCGGCGGGATCGGCGGCTACTTCCGCCGGAACATGACTTACGTCTTCCTGGCGATCATCTGGCTCGTCTTTCCGCTGGAATTCGTCGTATTGGTGGTAGGAGATAGTCTATTTACCCAGATCTTCACACTAAATATGGATAATATAATTTATGTTTACCCTTGGTTCACGTCAATTTTCTCACACTCACCATACGGGTTCATGCACATTCTCTTCAACAGCATCGTGCTGTACTTCTTCGGTCCCCTCGTCGAGCGGAAGGTCGGGTCGAAGAATTTCGCCCTGCTG
>JBKGZU010000049.1:0-9262 GCA_046543215.1 Halodesulfurarchaeum sp.
GAGCGGTCGCCACGGGAGAGGGTCACCTCGACGGTGACCACGGCGTCGGTGCCACCCGTGATGGCGTCGACGTGGTACTCCTGGAGGTGGAAGGTGAGATTGCCCAGAGCCTTTCGCACCGCCGTCATGCCGGCGTCGACGGGGCCACTTCCGGTCCCGCTGGCAACTCGTTCTTCGTCGCCGACCCGGAGTCGGACGCTCGCGGTCGGGGTCCCCGATCCGCTCGCGGCCGTAAGATCGAGGAGTTCGACCTGCCGCTCGCGGTCGACGTTCGTGACGTCTTCCGCGATGGCCATGAGGTCGGTGTCAGTGACACGCTTGCCCCGTTCGCCGAGTGCCTTGATTCGCGAGGCGATCTCGTCGAGTTGGTCCTCGCCGACCGAGACGTTCTGTTCCTCGAGGGCGGCCCGCACCCCGGCTCTGCCGGCGTGTTTGCCGAGGACGAGCCGCCGCTCCCGGCCCACCGTCTCGGGTGGGTAGGGTTCGTACATCCGCTCGTCCTTGAGCGTGCCGTCGGTGTGGATGCCGCTCTCGTGGGCGAAGGCGTTCTGGCCGCTCACCGCCTTGTTCGGCGGCAATTCGAGGCCCATCGCGTCCGAGACCAGGGTGGCGAGTCCGTAGAGGGACTCGGTTTCCACGGTCTCGATGTCGTAGCCGTGGAACAGGGAGATGACGACCTCTTCGAGGGCCACGTTGCCCGCCCGCTCGCCGATGCCGTTGACGGTCGCGTGGACCAGATCCGCACCCGCGCCGACGCCCGCGAGGGCGTTCATGAGCGCGAGGCCCAGATCGTCGTGAGTGTGGACGCTCACCGGCCCAAGCTCGGCGAGCCGCTCGATGGATTCGGCGACCTGATCCGGGCTGGCGTGGCCGACCGTGTCCGCGTACGCGAATCGGTCGGCGCCCGCGTCGTGTGCGGTGCTGGCGAGGTCTTCGAGAAACGACGGCTCCGCGCGGCTGCCGTCCTCGCCGATCACTTCGACCCAGAGGTCGTGCGCTTTCGCGTACTCGACGAGTTCGGCCGTCGTCTCGCGCACGCCCGGCTTCGACGTGCCGACTTTCGTCTCGATATGGCGGTCGCTGGCCGGCACGACGAGGTTGATCCCGTCGACGCCGGCGTCGATGGCGAGGTCGACGTCGTGTTTCACCCCGCGGGCGAAACTGGTGACCGTCGCCTCGAGGTCGAGTTCCGTCACCCGCTCGATCGCCCGCCGTTCGCCCGGGCCGGTGCAGGCGCTCCCCGCCTCGATGACGGAAACGCCGGCTTTCGAGAGCGCCCTGGCGATCTCGACTTTCTCTGCAGCGGTTAGTGAGACTCCCGGGGCCTGTTCGCCGTCCCGCAGCGTGGTATCGAGGAGCTGTACGTCGTCGTCGGGGGGTGCGCTAGTTTGCACCCGCAATAAATCGATCCGTGGTCATCGCTGCCACACGTGTCCGAATGAGACGCTCCTATTTAAATCACTCCAGTCGAGGGCGGGCTGTAGTGGGGATGTGTCCCGTTTGGCCCATTCAGTGGTAGGCTGTGACACGTGTGTCCTGTCTGGATTCTGGGCCGGCGTGTGTGGCCCGTTCAATCGGTCCCTTCGCGGACCTCGACTCGATCTCCGACCGAGACCCTCGCTGCTGCTCCCGCCGGCAATTCGACGATCCGGTCCGCGCGCTCGCGACCGTACCCCGTCCAGGGATGGAGCGTCTCGACGCCCGTCACGGTTCCGTCGACCGTCCACACCACGTCGATCGGGACGTGGACGAAGAGCATGTGAACCCCGCGCTTTTTGGCCGTCTCGAAGGGGAACACGAGCCCGTATTCGGGCGGGAGCGTTTTCTCGAACATCACCCCTTTCAGCTGCTCGAGGGTCGTCTCGGCGATGGACACGTCGGTCGCGAGCACCTGCTCGTCGGCTCCGTGGCCGGCTTGCGCGCCCGCGGCCTCGTGAACGATCTGCACGACCACCGGTGGGTCCGGGGTCCCGAAAAGGGTTGCCCCATGGAGCGATGAACCGCGGGCTCGACCCCGGCCGAAAAAGATTCCTCGACCCGACTGTTTCCCCCGACTGTGAAGCGAACCCCGACCGGGACGAGCGTGGGCGTCTCCGACCCGTACGCGGTCGCCGGCCGCTGCGATCACGCCACGAGCGAGGGCACCTGTCGGTTTCCGCTCGATCGACCCGGTCGCGATCTGGCCTTCGCGGCACGACGGCGCGCGGCCGATTACGCCTGCCCGGTTGCGAGCGACGAGTGGGACTGGGCGGACTGCCCACACTACCGCTCAACGAGCAATTCCCACGCGTGTGCCCGGTGCGGGCTCGAGGAGCGTCGCCAGGCTCACGACGACTCCCGGCCGCTCCTCGAGGAACACCATCTCGTCTATCCCGACGAGCGTGAGGTCTCCCACGAGATCACGGTGACGCTCTGCCGGTGGTGTCACGCGGCCGTCCACGACTCCTGGGCCCGGATCGACGACGACGTCAATCCGGATCCCGAGGCCATCGCCGCCGCCGAGGCGCGCCGGAGCGAGGAACTGTCCGAGATGGGATTCGAGACCGCAAACGACCGGTGGGGCGAGGACTGATTCGGGGTGGGTCCACCCGACGATTTCGAACGGGTGGGTTTTTGAGTCCGTCACGGATAGTCCACGCCAATGACGGAAATTCACGTGGTGGACAACCACGGTCAGTTCACCCACCTCGAGCACCGGTTGCTCCGGGATTTGCCGGGGGTCGAGACGGAATTGATCGACAACACGACTCCACCGGCGGCAATCGAAGCCGACGGGCTCGTCCTCTCGGGCGGCCCGTCCATCGACGAGACGGGCAATTCGGCCGCCTATCTCGAACTCGACATTCCGGTCCTGGGTATCTGTCTGGGCCACCAGTTGATCGCCAACGAACTGGGCGGCGAAGTCGGCGAGGGCGACTACGGGGGGTACGCCGACGTGGAGGTGACGATCCTCGACGAAACTGATCCACTCGTGGGGTCGCTCGCGCCCTCGATTCGGACCTGGGCCAGTCACGCCGACGAAGTAATCGAGGTGCCACCGGGATTCACCCGGACCGCGGAAAGTGACGTCTGTGGCGTCGAGGCGATGTCCGACACCGACCGCGACCTCTACGGCGTCCAGTGGCATCCGGAGGTCGCTCACACCGAGCGCGGCGAGGAGCTGTTCGCGAACTTCCGTGACATCTGCGAGTAACCATGACGACGACCCAGGGCGAACTGGCCGGGCTCTCCCGCTACATCTTCCGGACCCCGCGGTGGTACTCGACGATGGCCTTCGGGATGGTCATCGCCGTGCTGGTCGGGGTCGCCGCCTTCGACTCGCGGTTCGTCCTGGAGGACGCCTGGCTCGGACTCTTTTACCTGGGCATCCCGACGCTGATCGCGAGCGTACTGACGGCCCCGCTCGACCGGGTCCTGGGTGGGCAGTTCACGTTCAACCGTTCGACGCTGCTCGCGACGGTGAGCTTGCTGATCGCTGTCGCGGTCCTCGTCGTCGCCGGGCTCGTCGCGACGCTCACGCAACTCGGGCAGAACTTCGTGTACGATGCCCTCATCGGCGTCCTGGCGCTCATCTTCGCGTTTCGGTTTCTCGTCGTTCATGCCGTCTCCCGTACCCATCCGCTCTCCTCGCTCGTGCCCGCGAGCATTCAGACGCTGACGGCAGGGCTTTTTCTCTTCGTCTACAGCGGGACGATGAACTTCCTGGTCGTCGGCGATCTTCCCTATCTCCAGGCCCTCCTCTCCCGGCCGGACCACGCACCGCCGGAGATCACGAATGCCTTCCTTCCGGGGGATTTCGCGCTCCTGATCGGGATGTCGGCGCTTTATACGGTGATCGCCTACGCCTTCTTGCGGGTCCTCGATCGCCCCTGGCGCCGGAGTCTCGACGTCAGCGCGCTTGACTTTCTCCGGGGATTCATCGGCCACATCGCCGAAGGCTCACGGGAACTCGAGGATTTCTTCGAGGAGATCGGCGAGGAAGCCGTCGTTCCCGTGACCGTGCTCTCGTTCCGCCGGGCGGACGGTTCGGAGAAGGCCCGCTGGGTCCTCCCGATGATTCATCCAGGCCCCATGGGCGACATCGGCGGGGGAAACTTGCCACAGCGGGTCGCCGAGTCCGCCGACGGACTGGCCTTCCCGCCACATGCGACAGCGGGCCACGACTTCAATCTCGTGACCGAACGCGAGGTCGACACGCTGATCGACGCGGCCGAGCGGGCGTTCGAGCGGATCGAGTACACCGACGAGGCGACCCCCCCGGTCCGGATCGAGAACGGCGACGCCTCCGTGTTGGGACAGCGGGTCGATGGCGACGGGCTGTTCGTTGCCACATTCGCGCCGGGGTTTGCGGACGACATCGAGTACGCCGTGGGCCTCGCGGCCGGCGCGGAAGCCCGTGTCCAGGGCCTCTCGGACGTCCTGATCGTCGACGCACACAACAGCAACAACGGGCTGCAAGGAGACGATCTCGGACACGTCGTCCCGGGTAGTCGACGCTCCTTCGAGATGATCCAGGCCGTCAGCGACGCCGCCGCACACCTCGCCGAAGCGGAGTCGGGATCGATGGAACTCGGGATCGCCTGGGAACCGACAAACTGGAAACCGGATGAAGGAATCGGCCCGCTCGGCATCCGCGTGGCGGTCCTCTCGGTCGCCGATGAACGGGTCGCCTACGTCCTCGTCGACGGCAACAACATGGAGCCGGGGCTGCGCGATCAGATCGTCGACGGGATCGGCGGGGTCGACCAGGTCGAGGTGATGACGACGGACACGCACATCGTGAACACGGTCCAGTCCTCGAACCAGGTTGGGGCAGCAATGGATCACGACACGCTCACCGCCCACGTGAGCGATCTCGTCGACCGGGCCATCGCGGATCTAGAACCCGTCGAGGCGGGAATGGCCTCCGAAACCGCCGCGGTCACGGTGTTCGGCAACGACCGCACAGAGAACCTCGCGAGTCAGGCAAACGCCGTCATCTCGATGGGCGGGGGGCTCTTGGCCGCGGTGGTCGTGGGGACGGCGGCGATCACGCTGTTGATTTTCGTGCTGACCTGATCGGCCGAACGTGGTCGTCGGTACCGCTCGGTCGGCGGGTTTTACAAGTGGTCTAGGAGAATGCCCGGTGCTGACCCCGAGGCGATTCACGCTTGCTCGAAAAGCTCGTCGACTGCGTCGCCGGCGACGCGAACGGCGTCCTCGGCGATCCGCTCGAGGTCGGGGTCGGCATCCGGGGCGACGATCGAAACCTCGACCTCGAGGACGCCGTCTTCGAAGGAGACCGCGAGATCGATGTCGTCGACGGTCGACTTGTTGAGGCGGGAGAAGACGTATCCGTGGGCCGCCTCGCTTGCCGTTTCCACTACCGCTTCGGCCTCGACCATGCTTACAGGTCGGGGGACGGCGGCCCGCCCGCGGCGCCGCCCGCCGCGCCACCGCCCGACAGGAGTTCCTGGAGTTCGCCCTGGATCTCCTCGAACTGCTCCCGCACGCGGTTCTCCTGTTTCTCGAGGGTCTGGACGCGGACCTCGAGCGTGTCGACCTTGTCTTCGAGGGCTTCCTCGGCCGACGCGTAGTCCGTCTCGACGAGGAGTTCGCCGACCTCGCGGTACATGGTGGTGTCCTCGTCGATGCTCTCGAGTTCTTCGAGGGCCGTCTCGGTCTCGGTGAGTTCGGATTCGGCCTGCTGTTTCTGCATCGAGACCTTCTGTGCGGTCTCCTGAAGGTCTTCGAGATCTTCGATTTTCTCCTGTGCTTCCGGCGGAAGGTTGCCCTGCATGGTCGTGGGGAAGTGGGGCCGACTAAAAAGTCCCCGGTTGTCGATCCGCCACGCCACTGGCGGTCGTCCCCCGATCCACGCAATCCTGACGGGACACCGCTTCGTCCCCGAGACGTTCGACCCCCGGGAAATCCGGTGCCGGCACACTTGTAGGGATGGCTCGTGTACGGACAGCCGATGCGACCACTGATCGGACTCTTCGCGGTGGCGGTCTTTTTCGGGGCCGTCGTGGGGGCCGGTGCAGGAGTCGTTGTATTCGGCGCGGACGCCGGGCCGTCTCCCGATGCGCCGACGCCGGGGGATTCGACCCCGGCGATGTCAAACGAATCGGTCTACGAGGGCAATCTCACGGGCCTGTACGAGCACACGGCCGACTCCATGGTCACGATCCGAGTCGAATCGGCGGCTGGTAGCTCGCAGGGCTCCGGGTTCCTCTACGATGGAACCTACATCGTCACGAACCAGCACGTCGTTGCCGACGCATCGGACGTCTCGGTCCAGTTCTCGGACGGGGTCTGGCGCTCGGCGACCGTCGTTGGCACCGACGTGTACACCGACCTGGCAGTCGTCCGGGCCGACTCGCTCCCGGCCGCTGCGACCCCGCTACCGGTGGCCGAACGGATGCCGCGGCCCGGGCAGTTCGTCGCTGCATTCGGCAGCCCCTTCGGACTGGAGGGAACGATCACCCACGGCATCGTGAGTGGCGTCAACCGGTCGATGGAGGTCGGCGACGGGTTCTCGATTCCCGACACCGTCCAGACCGACGCGCCGATCAACCCGGGGAACAGTGGCGGGCCACTCGTCTCGATGGACGGGACAGTCGTCGGCGTCAACCGGGCAAAAAGCGGGGACAACGTCGGGTTCGCCATCTCCGCCCGCGTCCTCGAACGGATCGTCCCCGAACTGGTCGCGGACGGCCACGTCGAGCATTCGTTCATGGGCTTTCGTTCGGTTCCGGTAACCCCGAACGTGGCCGAGACCAACGAGGTACCCGAAGCCTCCGGAATCGCCGTCGTCGAGGTCCTTCCGGACGGTCCGTCGGCAGGCGTGCTGGAGGCCGGAAGCTGGGAGAACGGGACGGTTCCAGACGACGCGGACGTGATCGTCGAGATCGACGGCACGCCGGTCCGCAGTCACGAAGATCTCACCCGGCACCTCCTCTTGCACACCCGGCCGGGCGAGACGGTGACGCTCACCATCTACCGGGACGGGGAGCGGATGCAGGTCGATCTGGAACTGGGGGAGCGGCCGCCGCCGGGCGATAGTTTCTGACCCATCGGTAACGTCCCCGATCGGTCGAGGGAAACCGGGTGCTCAGGTTTCTCGCCCGTCGTCGAACCGCCGCCCCACTTCCGTGACGGTTTCGGCAACTTCCACCAGGCCGAGCCAGGTGTTCTGCCCGGCCCGAAGCGCGACGGTGTCGCTGGCTTCGACGACGAGTTCGAGCTCGGCGCCCCTCCGGGCAATCGAGACCGCCGTGCGATCGCTGTCGATGTCACCGACCTCCGGCCGGAGTGCCGACTCGACGAGTTTGGCCTGCCCCGCTGACGGATACGAAAAGTCGATCGTCGTTTCGTGCACGACTGGAGTGCTACTCGACCGAGACTTCCTTGATGTCCCGACTGCGCTCCTTGAGCAGCACGCGGTGTCCGCAGTAGGGACACCTGACGCCCCCGTACTCGTCGAGTTCGACGTCGCGCTTGCACCGGGAGCACTTGTAGGACATTATTCCTCGGTCTCCTCCTCGTCGCCTTCGGCGAGGGCGGTCCTGATCGATCGCGTTACGGCCCGGCCACCGGGCGTCTCGGGTCGGTAGGCGCCGCCGGTGAACGTGTAGCCACAACTGTCACACTCCCAGATGCCGCTCCCCTGGCGGTCGACGGCCGCGGAGCCACACTCGGGACAGACGTGGTCGGCGTGCATGTCCGACTCGATTTCGGCGACGCGTCGGCGGGCAAGCCGGCCGTAGCGAGCCCCAAATCGGCCCGCGCTCCCGGTCCGTCGACGGCTTTCGGAATCGCTCATGCTCCGTGGTAGTCAAAGCGCGGTTAAAAACGTGTTGTGTCCGGGCCGCCCTCACTCCGCTCGCAAGTCACGCTCGGCGAGGGCGTCGTTCAGATCGGATCGGATCCGTTCGCCGGTGTCTCGGTCCCGAGCGGTCGTGACGACCCTGTTCTCCTGGACGCTCGACCCGTCCCGGAGCACCAACCGGAGGTTCCCGTTCGCGTCCGCGCGGCTCACCTTCGCCCGCATTCCCGTCCGGGAGCCGCTCCCACCGGCGTCGATCGGGCCCGGGACGACCTTTTTGACGTTCGGGTGCTCGGCGACGATCTGGACTGCCTGCATGCCCGTTCGATCGCCGATGATCGTGGAGTGTGCGCCGCCGATTTTCTCTCGTGCGGGGATCTCGATCACCTCGAGGTCGGCCTCGCCTCGCCGGTCGAGGACCGCCCCGACTGGGTCGGACTCGGGAACCCGGTAGACCGGATAGTGAATCGACGATCTGACGGCCTGGATGACCGCCCGGTCGCCGGTCACGTAGACCGAGTCGGGTCGCTTGCGCCGGATTTCGTCGGCGATCCGGCCCGCGTAGTTTCGGATTTGTGTTCCGGACAGCGTCGGTTCGGTCTCGGGTGTAGTGGTAATGTGTGTCACGCCGAGGACCCCTTCCTCGTAGAGCATCGTGAGTGTCGCCCGGGTGGATTCGATCTCGACGACGACGCTGTCCGCGTTCGCGGTGTCACAGGAGAGACAGTAGTCACCCGGTCGGTCGAGCGATCTGCCACACCGGCGACACGCCATACCGGCCGTATTTGGCCCGCGAGTAAAGTCGTGCTGATCCAAAAGCGGGGATCGTCCCCGCATTTGAATAGCGAGCCATCCGACGAGCCACCTGCATGGACGGCTTCGAGATCGCGCTTCGGATCCTGGCCGGCATCGCCCTCGTCCTTGCGAACGGATTCTTCGTCGCGATCGAGTTCGCCCTGACCCGGGCCCGGCAGTTCTCGAAGGCGGAGTTCCTCGCGGACGGGAGCCGTGGACTCGAGCGCGCCTGGGAAATGACCCAGGACCTGGAACTCTACCTCACGACCTGCCAGGTCGGCATCACGGCTTCGAGTATCGCCCTCGGAATCGTCGCCGAACCGGCGCTGGCTGCCCTCTTCGAGCCCATTTTCAGGAACACCCTCCTCGCGTCCGTCGGTTCGGGCGGGATCCTGGCCTTTCTCCTCATCAACCTCGTGCATCTCACCCACGGCGAGCAGACGCCGACCTACCTCGGGGTCGAGCGGTCCCGCTTCGTGGCCCGATACGGGGCGACCCCGCTCTACTGGTTCCACTGGCTCATGTCCCCGGTCATCGCGCTGGGGGACTGGGTCGCAAAACTCACACTCAAACTCTTCGGCGTCGAGATGACCGGGGCCTGGCTCGAAGACGAGGAAGCGATCGAGTCCCGTGCCGACCTCCGGGCGAAACTGGACTCGA
>JBKGZU010000050.1:0-9150 GCA_046543215.1 Halodesulfurarchaeum sp.
CGCTGGACCTGGGCCTTCTCGCCCTTGAACGGCCCGGCGATCAACTCGACGATGTCGCCCTCCGCGATCCCCTCGACGTCGGGTTTGGGAGAGAGGAAGTGTTCGACCTCCGAAATGCCACTCTCCCCCGGGACGATGCTCCTGGCGTGGGGAATGTCTTCGAGCACGCGCTCGAGGACACCCGTGTCCTCGGCCTCGACCATGACGTAGCTGGTGAGGGACTCCGGCGCGAGCACCGCGTGAACCTTTTCCTCCTCGCGGTTGGCGATCATGCTCGCGACGGTCTGTTCCTGGCTGGCCGTGGTTTTGACGGCGAATATCGACATGTTAGGCCCCCGGAAGGACGCTCATGACCAGGAAAATGAGAAAGCCGATAAAGCCGATGAGGAGGATTCCCGCCGCCGCGATGAGCGAGATGCGGGAGAACTCCTCCCAGTCCGGCGTACTCGCCAGTTTGAGCACGCGGGTGTAGGCGTTCAACTCGTATGGGACGTCCATGGGCTTTCGTTCGAGACGGGTGCTTTTCTATCTATTGAAAACTGCCGTCGCCCCCACCGCCACTGTCAGCCACTCACTCCACGTAGTCAAAGCCCTCGATCTGCTGGGCCACCGCGTCTTCCTGCCGGCCGTAAATCTGTGGTGACTGGACCCCGGTGACCACCACCATCGTCCGCATGTGGCCGTCGAGTTCCTCGTCGATCGAGGTCCCCCAGATGATCCGGGCATCGGGATCGATGCGGTCGTAAATCTCCTCCACGACCCCTTCGGCCTCCTCGATCGACATGTCTGGGCCGCCGGTGACGTTCACCAGCGCGGAGTTCGCCCCGGCGATGTCGACGTCGAGAAGCGGCGACCGGAGTGCCTCCTGCACCGAGTCTTTCGCCTTTTTGTCCGCGTCCGCGTCGCCCAGTCCGATCATCGCGACGCCGCCTTTCTCCATGACGGTCCGGACGTCGGCGAAGTCGAGGTTCACCAGTCCCGGCTTGGTGATCAGTTCGGTGATGCCCTTGACCGAGCGCATCAGAATCTCGTCGGAGACCTTGAAGGCCTGTCTGACCGGGAGCTGGCCGACGGAATCCAACAATCGGTCGTTCGGGACCACGATGACGGTGTCGGCCACGTCGCGGAGCCGCTCGAGCCCGGCCTCGGCGTTGGTCCGGCGCACCTCTCCCTCGGCCGTGAACGGCGTCGTGACCACCGCGATCGTCAGCGCGTTCATCTCCCGGGCCGCCTTCGCGACGACCGGGGCGGATCCCGTTCCCGTTCCACCGCCGAGTCCGGCGGTGACAAAAACCATATCGGAGGACGCGATGCTGTCCCGGATCTCGTCCTGGCTCTCGAGAGCGGCTTCCTCTCCGACCTGGGGGAGGGAACCGGCACCGCGGCCCCTGGTTTTCTCCCGGCCCATCAGGATCTTCTGATCGGCCTGAATGTCCACGAGGTGCTGGACGTCGGTGTTGGCCGCGACGAGCGAGGCCCCGTGAATCCCCTCCTCGTACATCCGGTTGATCGTGTTGCTTCCGGCCCCACCACAGCCGACGACGGTGATTTCGGTCTGGAGGTCTTCGAGAATCGCCTCGAGTTCTTCGTCGGTCATGTCGTCGGTCGGGTGTGCCCCGCCGGGTCCCGAAGCTTCGGTCCCCGTTTCGGCTTCGTCGATTGCTTCCTCGACGATCGAGTCCATCTTGGGTATCGCTTACCGATGGAGCTTAATTACCTTTCCCCTCTCCGTCATGCGGGCGTCACACTTCGAACCGCCGGGTTTCCCGGGTGTGAACGTCCGCTGGGTCGACCCGTTCGCCCTCGACGGTGACTGACTCGCCCGCATTGAGTCGGCCGAACAGTGGCCCCTCGGGTACGCCTGCCGCCGCTGCCAGCTCGGGATCGAAGGACTCACGCTCCGCGACGACCGCGCCGTCCCGGCGTTCGACGGTTTCGTACTCCCGCTCGAGAATGGTGACGAGCCCGTCGATCAGTTCGTCGAACGAATCGTCGCCGTCGAAGGCGGCCCGATCTCCCACCCGGTTGCCGTTCTCGGCCGTCTGGTAGGCGACGGTGTGGTCGGCGACCGTCGTGACCGTCTCCTCGGAATCGATGGCCGCACACGCACCGATTAATTCGCCGGGTAATGGTCGAATAGCCGGCTCGTCGGCGGATCGCTCGCCGAATCGAAGCCCCGCCTCCACCGGTCCGAGGGCCGCTTCGAGGTCCTCGATGAGGGCAGGATCGACGCCGCTTGACTCTCTGGCCCAGGTCTCGCTCACGACCTCGTAGCCGAGGGATTCGATCACGGCTGTCACGGCCGGCCAATCGCCGTCGACGAGAGCCCTGTCCGTGCCGCTTTTCTCGAACATGGCCTCGATCACGCTTCGATTGTCCTCCGGGTCGCCCAGCTCCTCGATGCTCCAGTCGGCGGCGACGTGGCCGACCGAGACGTCCGTCTCCAGGAGGATCCGCGTCGGCTGGGGGGCGTAATGATTCCCGCCGAACGCGACGACCGTTCGCTCGCTCCGTGGTTCGACGCCCTGCAGGTCCAGGACCGCCTCGGCGACGGCTCGCGCGCCGACCTCGTCGGTCCACTCATCGGGCCCGCTCCCGAGCTCGACGAACATCCCCGGCGCCCCCAGGTCCGACGGTCCGTGGTGGGTACACTCCATCGAGACGTCGTACGGTTCGGGGGCGACGGCGTCGAGTGTGCAGATGACGCGCTTGAGCGCCGCCGGGGCCGGTTCGACCAGTTCTCTCGCCGAACCGCCGTATTCCGCCTCGCCGAAATTGCCGGTGAAGTGTGCGCTCAGGAGTGGTCCGGTGTCCCCCGAGTGCTTCGAGACCACGACGACGTACTCCGGGTCATCGAAGGCCGACGCGACGCCGTCGAGTTCGAGATGGAGTTCTTCGAATTCCCTGAGCTCGAATCCGTCCCGGCGGTACACGCCATCGCCGTTTTCCGTCCAGTCGGCCACCTCCTGCAACTGCCGACCGATGGTGACAGACGCCCGATCCGCGTTGCTGACGACGATCCCGATCACGACCGGGGTGACGAGTGCCCGGCGATTAAGCCCGTCGAACCGCGTCGGGGTTCCCGGGATCTCGGTGCAGTTCCGGCTGGCGGGTAAGCCGTTAAACGTGCGCCCGCCGAAGACGGTCCATGGCTCGACAACAGACCTTCGAAGTCTACGAGGACTCGGCCGGGCAGTGGCGCTGGCGGCTCGTCGCTCCGAACGGGAACATCGTCGCGGACAGTGGGGAGGGGTACAGCTCGAAACAGGGCGCCAAACGCGGCATCGAGAGCGTCAGGGAGGGTGCTCCGGACGCCGATCTCGAGGTGCTCGAGGAGTAAGGGTCGCTCGAGTCCTTCGGTGAGAGCAATCTATCCCCCGTACGAGCCGTGCAGGGCCTTTTAGACCGCTCACGCGGCCGAATCCGAATCGACCCGCTCCAGCACGCGAATCGAACGGAAACTTCGGTTCTGTGGCACAACACCCCATTTTCGGCACATCTTGTGGCTTATAAGAGTCGCCGGTGACAACCCGATAGAGATCGATGAGCGTGGAGTGTTGGTGGCACCGGACTTGGACCCATCGGCCCGGTCGGAAACGACGAGGGCGTGGCCGATGAACCGGCAAACAGCGGGGGCCCTGCTCGGTGCGATCGGGTTGACGATTCCGTGGTTTGCCTACTGGCTGTTGACGATCTCAACGGGCCGCACCGTCGAGGGGCTTTCGACGAACCTGACCGTCCTGATAAGCGGACTGTCCGTGCTCGGGGCCGCCTTTCTTCTCGCCTGGGCGGCTGAAACCGCCGAGCGAGACGTTCCACGCCCCTTCGCAATCGCCGTGCTGGCCGTCCTCGCCGTTGCGCCCGAGTATTCCGTCGACGCCCTCTACGCGTGGAACGCCGGTGCCTTCGCGGGCACCGCCCGGGGCATCGAAGCGGGGAACCTCGCGGTGGCGAACATGACCGGCGCGAACCGGATCCTGATCGGGATCGGATGGGCCGGAATCGCGCTCTTCACGGTCTATCGACGGGGAGCTGCACTCGATCCGTCGGTCAAAGATCGGGCCGGGCGATTTGCCGACGTCGTCCAGGTCGACGACGACCTCGCCCTCGACATCGTCTTCCTGATGGCGGCCACCCTCTGGGCCTTTTTCGTCCCACTGTTCGGTGGCATCGACGCCCTGGACATGTTCATTCTCGTCGGGATCTACGTGACCTACATTCTCGTCGTCCTCCGCGGGGACATCGATCCCGTCGAGGAGCACGTCGGCGTTCCGGCCTCCCTGCAGGCCCAGCCGAAGTGGCGCCGCGTGCTGACCGTGCTCGCCCTCTTCGCGTTTTCCGGGCTGTTGATCTTCACCGCCGTCGAACCCTTCGCCCACGGCCTCGAGGCAATCGGGACGGATATCGGGGTGCCCTCCTTCTTCATGATCCAGTGGATCGCGCCACTGGCCTCCGAATCGCCGGAACTTATCGTCGTGGTCTATCTCGTGAACAAGGCCCGCTCGACGGCCGGGTTCAACGCCCTCATCTCCTCGAAGCTCAACCAGTGGACGCTCCTGATCGGGACCCTCGTGGTGGTCTACTCCATCGCGTACGGGCAGTACGGCGTGTTGGCCTTCGACGCCAAGCAGGCCGCCGAGATCTGGTTGACCGCCGCCCAGTCCTTTTTCGCCCTGGCGATTCTCGTGAACTTCGAGATCTCCGTCCGGGAGGCACTCGCGCTGCTTACCCTGTTCGTCTCGCAGGTGGGACTCGAGTTTCTCATCATCCGGGACACGATCGCGTTCCCGCTCACGAGTCACGAACTCCTGCTGGCCTACACCGCCGTCTACCTCGTTCTCGGGAGCGTCCTCTTCATCCACCGACGAGGGGCACTTCGGACGCTTTTCTCCCGGGCCGGACGCACGATCGGTGAAGCCATGCCACGACGGCTGTCGAATTGAGCGCCGACTCGGGACGACGGCGGTAACGTTTAACCGGGACCGTCCCGACCGCCCGTCATGGACGTCTACGGACTCGTCGGGAATCCAGTGGGCCATTCCGTCTCTCCCGTGCTTCACGGGGCCGCATACGAGGCCCTGGGACTCGACGCGAGGTACGTGACTCTCGAGCCGGATCCCGACCGACTGGGCGAGGCGATCGAGGGGGCCGAAGCGCTCGGGATCGCCGGATTGAACGTGACGATTCCGTTCAAGGAGGCCGTTCTCGATTACGTCGACCCCGACGAAACGGCCGAACGGATCGGTGCAGTCAACACCGTCGACTTCTCGACAAGTCCGCCGAGCGGGTACAATACGGACGCATCCGGTGCCCGCCGAGCCCTCGAACACCACGACGTGGATCCCGGGGAGGGGACGGCGGTGGTCGTGGGCGCAGGCGGGGCGGCCCGGGCCATCGGCTTCATGCTCGTCGAGGCCGGGGCCACGGTCCACGTCGCGAACCGGACCGAATCGCGGGCCGCGGCGCTCGCGTCCGAGCTCGATGCGAGCGGCCATCCCATCGCCGACGTGCCAGAACTGGCCAACCGGGCGGACCTCTTGATCAACGCGACGAGCGTGGGGATGGAATCCGATGAATCACCGGTTTCACCGTCAGTCTTTCACGCGGACATGACCGTCATGGACGCCGTTTACACTCCGCTCGAAACGAGATTTCTCCGGGAGGCGGCCGCGGCCGGGGCGACGACCATCGACGGGGCCTGGATGTTGTTGTACCAGGGCGTCGAGGCCCTCGAACGCTGGACGGGCGAGCGGGCCCCCGTCGAAGCAATGAACGGGGCGTTGCGTGCCGAGATTGCCGGTGAGGAAACTGAATGAGCCCGAGTGATCTGCTTGCCTGGCTTCGATCGGTGGCGAACCCCGGTTCCGATACTCCAGAACGGACACGTGAAACGGAACCGTGGACCGCTTCGGAGCGGGCCGTCAAAGCCCCGCTGAACGAGATCGATACCGATTCGCCAGACACCCAGTCGCAGGACGCCGATTCAGCCCGGAACCGTCCAGATAGCTGAGTGTGGGGAGACCCGACGGCCTGCCCGCTTCCGCGGATGAAAAAGGACTTAGGAGATCCCCCGGAGGGTAGGGGTATGGATGCCGTCGTACTTGCGGGGGGCTATGCGACCCGCCTGTGGCCGATCACGAAACATCGCCCGAAGATGTTTCTCCCGATCGGCGAGGAGACGGTCATCGACCGGATTTTCTCGGCCCTCGAGGCCGACGATCGCGTCGAGACCGTGTACGTGAGCACGAACGAGCGCTTCGCGCCGGACTTCCGGAACCACCTCGAAGCAGCGGGGTACGAGAAACCGCAGCTCTCGGTCGAAGAGACGACGGCCGAGGCGGAGAAGTTCGGAGTGATCGGTGCCCTCGCACAGCTCGTCGACCGCGAAGGAGTCGAGGACGATCTCGTGGTACTGGCGGGTGACAACCTCATCAGCTTCGACGTGAGCGAGTACATCGACTTCTTCGAGGCGAAAGGGACCCCGACCATTGCGGCCTACGACGTCGGCAGTCGAGAGCGGGCGAAATCCTACGGGCTCGTGGAACTCGAGGGAACCGAGGTCACGAACTTCCAGGAGAAGCCGGCCGATCCCCAGAGCACGCTCGTGTCGATCGCCACCTACGCCTTCCCGGCCGACTCGCTGTCGCTTCTGGAAACGTATCTGGAGGGTGATAACAACCCCGACGAACCGGGCTGGTTCATCCAGTGGCTCCAGGAGCGCGGTCCGGTCCACGCCTTCACCTTCGATGGCGCGTGGTTCGACATCGGCACGCCGGAAAGCTACCTCGATGCGGTCCGCTGGGCGCTCGACGGCGAACAGGTGATCGCCGAAGACGCCGTCCTCGAGGGAACCACGGTGGGCGAAAACGTCCACGTGATGGCCGGGGCGACCATCGAGGACTCCCACCTCACGGATAGTGTCATCTTCCCGGCGGCCACGATCCGGAACTGTACGGTCCGGAACTCGATTATCGACGAACAGACCTGCATCGAGAACATCGACTTCTCGGGTGCCCTGATCGGCGCGCACACCGAGCTATCGAGTTCGAACTGACTTCCTGCGGGAAACGATCCGTCGGACCCGAACGACAATCACCCGAGCGCCGCTGCCGTGATCTCCAGGTGGCCCCGAGTTCCGTCCCAGACGGTCTCGTATTCGATCTCGATCGGGCGACGCATGTGCGGGCCGTCGGTGACGAGGGTTTCGTACTCCCCGCCCTCGCCCAGCACGTGCACGCCGCGGGTTTCGTTGAGCGTTTCGAGTTCCTCGAGGGTGGCCCCATCGAGTGTTCGACCCAGCCAGGATTCGTCGAGCCCGGCCGCCGCGACGGCCACGATTCGGATTTCGAAGCCGGTCTCGACGAACCACTTCCCGAGCTCGACCGGGTCCTCGTGCCAGAGCGGCGCGTACATGTCAATTTCCAACCGCTCGCACATCGACTGGACCCGTGAGGCCTGATAGTCACTTTCGATTGCCCCGACGGTGACGCCCGCCAGTCCCCCTCGAGTCGTCTCGTCGAGGTCCGCGAGCGCCCGTTCGAGGGGTTCGATCTCGCGGTCGCCCCGGTGCCCGGCGTCGTGGCCCGAAACCTCGGCCCCAGCCACGGCCGTGACGGGCACCCCGATGCTCTCGGCGGCGAGATCGACGAGTTCCGTCGCGGGGACGTGATACATGTACGAATCGCCCTCGGAGTGAACGGTGACGAGCCGGTCGACCGCCAACCCAGCCTCCCGGGCCCGGTAAAATGCCCCGACTGAGTCCTTCCCGCCGGAAAAGAGGCTCACCCACTGCCCATCGCTCATACGCCGATTTTGGGACGGATGGGGATATATCGTCCGGGTCAGGAAGTCGCTTCGCTCTCGACGGGTTCCGTGCTGAGGCGGGACGCGAGCCAGATCCCGATCAGGCTGACGACGATACCCAGCAGGACGAACCCGCCGAGTCTGTGCTCGGGGGCGAGGGCGATCCCGCGAATCGTGATGGCCCCGATGTTCGTCGGTTCGACGACGATTCCACCGATGAGATCGGCTCGTTCGAGGAAGTACGCCGAGAACCCGCGAACGACCAGCCCCATCGCGAGCACGCCGAACGGGAGGTTCAACGAAGCGGTGCGAAGGCGCTCGTCCCGGAGCAATTCGTCGACTAGTCGGCCGATGGTGGCGGCGATCGCCCCCAGGGCGATCCAGGGCACGCTGTAGTAGGCAAACGCCATCCCCGTCACGAGTTGCAGGCGATCCAGCCCGAGTTCGGAGGTGCCAAGCACACCAACGAAGATCCCGACCAGCGCGAGCCCGGCGGCGATGACCGAAGTCACGATGGAGATCCGGCCGGAGTACAGTGCGTCCCGGGCCTGGTTGGAGAGGGTGGCCAGCCGCTCGTCGATGCCGAATCCTCGATAGAGGAGAAAAGTCCCGATCACGGCCGTGATCGACCCCACCGCGACGGCCACGTCGCTCAGCATGAGAATCGCGGGGAAGACGAGCATCACGATCCCGATCGGGACCAGAACCGTGCCACGCAGTTCCTCGTCGGCGAGGAACTGCTTCAGCAGGTAGTACGTCGATTCGAGGTCCCTGGCCTGTCGGACGACCACGCGGTCGACCGAATCGACCTGGATCCGGCTCTCGATGATCGGCAACAGGCGTTCGTCTTCCGTGCTGTCGATGACGACGATCGCCGAATCGGGGTCGTATTCGGCGAGCAACTGGTCGATCTGATCGGCGATGGCCTGATCGGCGGAGACAACCCCCTCGGCGTTCCCCGAAACGACTGCGACGACGGCCGAATCGCCTTCGGCCTCGATGTCGCGGGCGACGGCGAGCGCCTCCAGGAGGGCGTTGACAGTCGTGTCCTCCGGATCGGCCATTCCCAGCTCGACGATCAGGTTCGAGACGGTCTCGGCGCCGGAGAGCGGGAGGGACACGTCGGTCTGTCCGGGCACGTCGCCGGTACGATCGATGCCCACGACCAGGGTCTGCATTCGACTGTCCAGTCACTCCGACGGGATAAAAACTTCCGGTGTCCGTAGCCATCGAGTCCGGTGGTCTCGCTCGTCCCTTCGCGGTGACCGCTCTGCTGAAACTTAGCGGTGACCGCTCTGCTGAAACTTAGAGATGGCCGCTCTACTGAAACTTAGCGGTGACCGCTCT
>JBKGZU010000051.1:0-9068 GCA_046543215.1 Halodesulfurarchaeum sp.
CCGAACGGGCACCGCTCGCCCGCGAAGTCTGATCGACCGAACGGGCATCGCTCGCTCAGGACGACTGGTCGACCGATCGACTGGCTCCCCGGGACTGAAACGCCTAAGACGCCGCCTCCAATAGCGTCCGCCAATGGCAATCGAAGAACGTGTGACGGCGACGGGCCACGAGAACGTTCTCGCCGAACATTCGAGCACCTTCGAGGTGACGACGGAGGACTTTCTCACGACGGCCGGCGATTGTATTCTGGGCATCGAGGCCGACCGGGCGCCAGCTGATTTCGGCGACGCATTCGTCGAGGCCGCCAGGGACCCGGAAAGCACGATTACGGCGACGTTCGAGGCGGCCGGAGACACCGTCGAGATCACGGGCCGGGGCGATCCGGAACTCACCTTCGGAAACGAGGTCAGCATGGTCGGCCGAACGAGCGACTACGTGGACGACCGGACGATCATGGTCGAGGCGGACGCCGCGGCCGCCGATCTGGACCGCGAGTTCGTCGCGGCGCTTTCCGAGGGTGCCGCCCTCGCAGTGACGCTTCGGGTGGAGTGATCTATCGGCCGGGAACCAAATCGCGATCCGGCTCGAACGAGTGCCTTGGATGGCACTCGTCGAATCGACCGTCACGTTTGAATTCGAGCGGTTCGGACCCATGGCAATGACCGATTCCGGCGAGCCGGCCCACAACATCGCCGGCGGAGAACCTGTCGAGGAGCGTGCTGTCGCCACCACCCAATCCGGTGACGCGGCGACCCGGGCAGAGAGGGTCGTCGACCGACTCGGCGAGCTGTACTGGCAGATCTCCTATGGTGGCCAACATGCCTTCGAGTCGCTGATCCGGACGATCCTCTCCCAGAACACGAGCGACCAGGCCAGCCAGCCGGCCCACGACGCGCTCATGGACCGCTTCGACGGTGGGGAGGCGGGACTGGCCGAATCTCTTGCGTCGGCAGATCGAGACGCGATCGTCTCGGCCATCAAACCGGCCGGTCTCTACAACCAGAAATCCGCAGTCATCCAGCGAACGGCCGCGCACGTGCTCGAAACCTACGGTGGTGCGGACGCCTTCGACCGGTATGTCCGCGAGGAGGACGCTGTCGAAGTCCGTGACACCCTTCTCGACCTCAACGGCGTCGGACCGAAAACCGCCGATTGTGTCCTGCTCTTTGCGGGCGGGAGAGATGGCGTCTTCCCCGTCGATACGCACGTCCACCGCATCTATCGCCGGCTGGGGATTGCCCCGCCCGACGGCGACCACGAGGCCGTCCGCGAGGTGCTCGAAGCCGACGTTCCCCCGGAGAAGTGTGGGTACGGCCACACGACGAGCATCCAGTTCGGGCGAGAGTACTGCACGGCCCGCGATCCGGTCTGTCTGGACGATCCCGACGCGTGCCCGCTCGTCGATCTTTGCGATCGGGTGGGGATAATCGTCGAAACCGGCGACGTCGTGGACCCTGCCGAAACGACAGACTGAGCAGCTATCGTTGGGATCGGCCGACTGACCTGCCGCGGATGGAACGACCGTCTCAAACGAACCGGAACGTTTCGAGGTTCTTGGGCGCGAACGTCCGGATGTCGTACTTGTGGTACAGCGCGGAGGAGAGCTCCTGTGTCGAGCGCTCGTCCCCGTGCACACAGAGGATCTTCTCCGGGCGCGGATTCATCGTTTTCACGAAGTCCTCGAGGCCCTGTCGGTCCGAGTGGCCCGAGAATCCGTCGACCGTTTGGACGTCGATGTTCAGGTCCACGCGCTCGCTCCTGCCTCCTCCGCTTGAAATTGGCACCTCGTCCCAGCCGCTCTGGATCCGGCGTCCGAGGGTTCCCTGGGCCTGGTAGCCGACGAACACCATCGTGGAGTCGGGATCGGGTCCGAGATGTTCGAGCCAGGACATGATCGGGCCCCCGGTGACCATTCCGGAGGTCGAGAGGATGATCGCCGGGTCACCGTCCCTGATTTCGCGGCGTTCGTCCTCTCCCGCGTCGATCTGGTTGAACTGCTCGGCCAGGAAGGGGTTCGCGTCGTCGTGGAAGATCCGGTCCCGGAGGTCGTCCCGGAGGTACTCCGGATAGGTCGTGTGGATCGCCGTCGCCTCCCAGATCATCCCGTCGAGATGGATCGGGACCTCCGGAATCTCTCCGGAGCGCATCGCCTCTTCGAGGACGAGCATGATTTCCTGGGATCGGCCCACCGCGAAGGCGGGAATCAGCACCTTTCCACCTTGATCGACGGTCTCGTTGATGATTCCCTTGAGATTCTCTTCGGCGTCTGCCTGATCCGTCTGGTAGTCGTTTCGCCCCCCGTAGGTCGACTCCATCACGAGGGTCTCGACACGTGGGAAGTCGTTGACGGCGCCGTTGAAAAGTCGAGTGTCCTCGTAGTGGATGTCCCCAGAGAACGCGACGTTGTAGAGGCCGTCGCCGACGTGGAAGTGTGCGACCGAGGACCCGAGGATGTGGCCCGCGTTGTGGAGGGTGAGTTTGATGTCCGGAGCGATGTCGGTCACGTCGCCGTATTCGAGCGGGATCGTGTGCTTGATCGCCTCCCTGACCATCTCGGACTCGTAGGGCGGGGTCCGCCCCTCCTTCGCGGCCACGTCGAGGTAATCGAGGGTCAAAAGGCCCATGAGGTCACGCGTCGGCTCGGTGGTGTAGATCGGGCCGTCGTAGCCGTATTTGAAGAGGAGCGGGACCAGTGCCGAGTGGTCGAGGTGGGCGTGAGTCAGAACGACGGCGTCGATGTTGGTCGGTCCGGCGCCCAGGGCTTCCGGGACCTGGAGGTAGGGGACTTCGTCCGACCCTGGCTTGTCACCGGCGTCGACCAGGATCCGGGTTTCCGGCGTCGAAAGGATGAATGCGGCCCGACCGACCTCCCTCGAGCAGCCGAGCGTGGTGATCCGGACCCACTCCTCGTCTGCCATCTTTTCGCGGTGGATCTGTCGACCGACCCGTTCGAGGATGTCCCGGCGCTCTTCCCGCTCCTGTTTGAGGAAGTTCCTGACGTTCGAAACCGTCGAGGACTCGATTGGCGGGGTCCGGACGACTTCCGGCGTCCAGCCCGATTCCTGGGCGATCTCCCGGAGCGTGCTCCCGTGCCTGCCGATCACCAGTCCCGGTTTCGCGGCTTCGATGACGACCTCGCCGGTGTCCTTGTGAAAGTCGAGATCCGTGACCCCGGCGTCGTCCGGAATCACGGAGAGGATATTCTCCCGGGCCTGTTCCGGACGAGACAGGACGGCGGGGTCCGGCCGGACGGTGATCCGCTTTCGCAGCTGGCTGGCGAGATCTCGGATGAGGTCCCCGTTTCGGGCAAACCGCTTGGGGTCCCGAGTGTACACGACGAGTTCCGGGCCCTCGTATTTCACCTCGGTAACCGAGATGTCGGGCGGTACCGATTCGGTGATCGTCTCGTGGAGGTCTTCGAGTTGCCGGTCTACAGCACTCATAGTCGAATAGGACGGATTCGGTGTTCGGTCATAGCATCAGTGACAGGTTTCCGATCGTAGGTCCAACGCCCGGTCCATGCATTGTGCGGAAAGAACACAGACCAAGGCCGTGGCGGGTATCGACCGGAAGAACCCGCGTTATCCCCGTATTGTCGGTCCCTGATATAAAAGTCTTCCCAACGTGGCCGCCCCGGTCTCAGGTCATCGACGCCAACCTGGCGATGTAGACGAGGCTCACGAGGTGGTCGGCCGTTTCGAACGTTCGGCCTCCCTCTTCGACTGCGGCATCCTGGAAGACTCGAACGTGTTCGCGAAGCTCTTCGGCGGCCGATTTGCTCAGCCAGCCGATGTCGACGTAATACTCGAGCGCGTCGAGGGTTCGCCGGGAGCCAACCCGTTCGAGTGCGAATTGCAGCCATTCGAAGAGTGTGAGCCGGGCGGCGTACTGATCCGGAACGTACTCGAGATACGGTCGCTCCAGGTCGGCCGGGTCGCTGCCACCCTCGAGCAGGATGAGTTCCTTCAACTGTGCTTCGGGGATTTCGTCGGTGTCCTCCGCCTCGGCGGCGAGGTCTCGCCGGAGCGCTTCGATGTCCCGGTCTCTGTCCCGCGCTTTCTCGCGAGCGGCCTGTCTGAGTTCCTGGGTGTCGTATTCTCGGGGATTGGTTGTCATCGTGGCCTCGTGGGATACGGCTATACGGTGGTACTCGGAGTCCTCCCTTTAAATTATTGGGTAGCGATTCTCAGCTCCAAGAATCACCGGTCCAGTAGCGATGCCCCCAGACGGTGATGACGGTCCCGAGGACGAAGCCGGTGGCGTGTGAGAAAACGTTCGTGATCGTCGATCCCGCGAAGGGGTCGGGAGGAAACAGGCTCAGAAAAACCGCGTAGAGAAGCGCCGTGACGGCATATCCGACGACGAGAACGACGAGCCCGGTTCGCCACCGAATGTCCGCGAGTCTCCGGCCTCGAAGGCGGAGTCCGGTGTCGAGAATCAACACCAAACCGGTGGCACCGAGAATCCCGCCGACCACCACCGACTCGGGCGAGCCGATCTGAACGAGGAGTCCCGTCATGACGAGGATGAGGATCGTTCCACCGAGGGAGATCGTCCCGCGGAGATCGGTCAGTCGGCGAACGAATCCGAGAGACAGGGCATAAAGCAGTCCAGCCAGTGCTGCAACCACCCCGGAGGCGCCCCGGGAGGTGTAGGAAAGCGCCGGATCGATCGCGTCGAACGCCAGCGCGCTGGCCGAGATCGAAACCGCCGGCACGACGACCAGAATCGTCAGCGCGGAGAGGCGGAACCAGCGTCGCTCGCCAGCGTTCCAGGCGAGGAGATAGGCCGTCCAGACGATGACCGCGTATCCGATCACGTTGTCGAGCAGGTGCTGGCCGGTGTAATGGACGGCCCAGTGTCCGAAGAGGCCGTGGAACGAGACTGCCGCGGAGTCGTAGGTCAAAAGCGACTGGAAGCTTTCAGGCGCGAAGAGCTGAACGACCCCGAGTATTACGGGTCCCAGGGCGAGCACGAGCAGATCGACTGTGAGGACGAACCAATCGACCCCTGCCGGCGTTCGGTTACTCGCGAGTTGCACGCGTCTCGGCCGAGGATTCGGCTCGGCGGGGGCATAAAGGCGCGGTATCGGAAATGGCCTGTCCGGGGGAGGTATCGGAAAAGGCCTAACCGGGAGGTGGTATCGGGAAAGGCCTGACCGGGAGGTGGTATCGGGAAAGGCCTGACCGGGAGGTGGTACCGGGAATGGTCTGACGGGAAGAAGTATCGGAAATGAACCGGCCGAGGACACTGCGGAGGGCTGCACTCACCCCGCCCAACTGAGGTCAATTCACAGAAGTTGGTCGTCCTGATGCGCAGACTTTAGGGGGAGTCCCCGCAAGGAAGAGCCATGAACGTCCGTCGGACCCTCCTGTACGCGATTTTGGTCGTCGGGATACTCGTTTCCGGGTCGCTAGTATTTGCTGGCGGGGGCGCCAGCCAGACCAGCGAGTGCCAACCGATCGAGGATCGACACCTTTGCCTCGACGAGTTGACTGTTTCGTCCGAACAGTTGGTGCTCGGCGAACAGGGCGAATTTTCGGTGACGGTGGTCAACGAAGGCAATTCGTCCGCGACGGGCGAGCTGACGCTCAACACCGCCGGTCCTGACAACGAAACGAACGCCTACGAGGTCGAAGAACTGACACTGGAGCCCGGGGAAACACAGACGGTTTCGCGGGCCATCAACACGAGTACGCCCGGAACCCACGGGCTTCGGCTCTGGCTGATCGAACCCTCGACACAGCACGTCTACGACGTCAGCGAGATCAAAACGATCGAAATCCTCGAGGAGCATCCGAAGGAACTCGGCGGGCCGATCGACCGGACCGAAATCGCACTCGGGGCACTTCTCGCCGCGGTTCTGGGGATGATCTACCTGGGCTATCGGCAGCTCAACTCGTGAGGATCGGTTCGGGTCGAATGTAATGCCCAAAACACGTCTCAGAGCTAAACTCGCCGTTTGGAGTCCCCGCGGACGCGCCCAGATCGGGGCGGGGACGATCGTCATCCTCATCGCAGTCCTGGTCGTCGCCGCCACGACTGCTGGAGTCCTCTTCAACGTGACGGGGGTCCTCCAGTCCCAGGCCGGGGTGACCGGCGACACGGTCGGCTCTGCGGTCGAATCCCCGATTCGGGTGGCCGCCGTGACCGGACGGGTGGCGCAAACCGATACTCCCCCGGCGATCAACCGGGCCCGGGTTGTCATCGCTCTCGATGGCTCGGATGCGGTCGAGCTGGACGACGCGACCGTGCGGTTCGAAAGCTCGGCAAGCCACGAGACGCTCGTGTACGACCCTACCGGACCGGTCGAGGGCGAATCGTTCGACATCGACCCGCTCGTGGATCCGGACGGGTCGGCACCGACGCTGTCGGAGACAGCTGACCGGTTCGCGATCGAAATCGAGACGTCGTCGCTCGTCTCCGGGGATCGGGTCCGGATCCAGATCAATTTCGAATCGGGGGCGTCGAAGGCGGTCCGGGTCCGGGTGCCCGAAGAAATTGCCGACGAGACGGCCGTGACGATGGAGTGACGACGTTTCACCACCGTATGGGCAAAGGGCGGCGAGAATGCTCCCGGGGCCCGACCCAGGCAGGGCCTGATGGGTATTACTTATACTTCCCCGCGTGCTAACCCACTGATAGTGCCATCACTCTTCGGTCTCGAACGCGAGGGAGACATCCCAAAGATCATCGAGGTTCTGGAGAAGAGTGACAACCCGACGGTCCGCGAGCGGGCCGCGGAAATCCTCGGCAATTTCGATGAAACGGGCGAAGACGGTATCGAGGCGCTCATCGAAGTCGTCGAGACCGACGAAAACGAGGCCGTCAGAGCGGCGGCCATCGACGCGCTGACGTCCCTCGATGCGGTAAACGGGCTGCTCGAGGCGCTCGGGCGAGACGTCCCCGAGGACGCCGCAGACTGGGCAAAGGCCGAGAGCTTCGTCGAGGACCTCACGGCGGCGGCTCCCGAACTGCGGATGGCGGCCGCGAACGTACTCGGCCTGCTCGAAAACGAGAACGCCGTCGGCCCGCTGGTGAATGCACTCGACGACCCGGATTCTCGGGTCAGGGCCCGGGTCGCCAGGGCGATCGGTCGGATCGGGGACCCGAGTGCAGCGGGTGCACTCGTCGACCACCTTCACGGAGAGCCGCTGGGCGTGCGCCGGGAAATCGCTGACGCCCTCGGGTATCTCGGCAACGCCGATGCCCTCGACGGACTGCTCTCGGTCGCAAACGACGAAAACGAGGCGATGCGCCGGACGGTTGCCGCCTCCCTGGGGCGCTTTGGCAATCCCGAGCCGATCGACGCCCTCGTCGACATGCTCGGGGACGAAAGTGACCTCGTCAGGCGGGCGGCCGTCTTTTCCCTCATCGAGATCCTCTCGAACGTCGATTCCACGAAAAGCGACGAACTGAGACAACTCGTCGTCGAGCGGATGAGCGCCAGCGACGACCCGAGCATCGTCGAATCGCTCGCCGAGATCGTCGAGGAGGGGACCCAGCTTCACCAGCGCCGGAACGCGGTCTGGATGCTCGGTCGCGTCGCCGGCGAGGCGAGCGAACGTCGGGCGATCGACACCCTGATCGACGTACTCGGCGACGAGGACCAGCTGATCCAGCAGTTCGCCGCGACGAGTCTCGCGGAGATCGGCACCCGTCGGGTCGAAACGGCCCTGCTCGAGGTCGTGGACGACGCCGCATCGACCGACGCAGTCGGGATGGCGGCGTTCACCCTCGGAAAGGTCGGCGAGGAACGGGCGCGGGACCGTCTGGAACGACTGGTCGACGAAACCGAAAGCGACGAAGTCAGACAGTACGCCTTCTCGGCCCTCTCCAAACTCGAACGAAGCGGCCCTGCAGTCGACGATTTCGACTTCTGATTCCAACAAATGTTAAATAGCGATCCCGAGAACAGGATACGAACGATGGTGCCGGTTGCCCGGTTTGCGCCAGCAGTTGACCGTCGGTCAGCCGGGGTGTCACTGCGGGGACGGGGGACCGGGACATGAGTGAATCCGAGTACAAGATCGCGGACACGAAAGGCAAGTTCCTGCAGGCGGTCAAGGACGGCCGACGCCTGAAAGACGCCGATTGGTCTCCGGGACGAATCATCCTCTCCAACAAGCGCATCATTCTGGTCAGCAACGACGGCAAGCGCACGCTCCCGCTCTCGAAAATCACGAGTCTGAGCGGGCGCTACGACGTGAATCAAACCGTCGCCAAGGTTTCGGACTACGTGAGCATCAGACTCGCGAACGAGAGCGTGATCTTGCTCTCGGTGGGCTCGGACACTGAATCGTTCGAATTCAAGCTGTTCGGGGCCATGTTGGACCAGCAGAAAGTCCAGGTCAAACACCCCGCGGTGGAAGGTGGAGTCATTCAGGACACGAGTTACGAGCAGGCCCGCGTGAAAGTCAGCGACGAGGACCGGGAGTTGAACGTGGCCCTGTCTTCCGGGTCGTTCGTTCCCATCGACCTGGACGACGTCGGGGGCGTCGAGTCCGGCAAACAGAACGTCAAGGGAACCTCGCGCCCGATCCTCAAGGTCGAGCACGCACAGGACGGGACGAGCGTCCAGACCTACTTTGCGGGGGAATCCCACGCGATGGCCGTCCTGGAATCCCTGTTCAAGCGTGGCGTCGAGCAGAGCCAGGGTTCAGTCGACCTCTCAGAGACCGAAAAGCGGGTGCTGATGGGACTGTATTCCGGCGTGTCGCCGTTCGAGATTCCGGACTTCCTCGGCATGGACGTCGACGAGGTCGAGGAGATCTTCGAGCGCCTGATCGAACTGGACATCCTGGAGGAAGTCCGAACCCGGCGGGAGGTCACGATGAAAACTCGCGGACGCAACATCGCGAGCGAAGTGATCAACGAGGAGTAATCACAGATTGATCTCCTCGAGGTGTTCGCCGACAGCCAGCTTCCCGGTGGGCGTGAGATCCCAGCCCGAGCGTTTCTCCGTGAGCAGTCCTTTTTCCACCAGTATCTCGAGCATCGTCGAGACCTGTCCCGCGTCGACCCCGAGCATCCCAGCCAGACTTCCTTCGGTCGCCCCCGAGTAGAG
>JBKGZU010000052.1:0-8943 GCA_046543215.1 Halodesulfurarchaeum sp.
CCCGTGCCGCGGAACGCGACGGTCACCGATTCGACCTGTGAGACCTGTGGCTTGCCAACGCTCTCGCTCACCCGCGGGACCGACCTCGAGGTCTGTCTCGACCGGGAATGCGAGCCGCTCGACGCCGCCGTCCGGGCGAACTTCGCGGGCGAGTGGCAGTGTCCGACCTGTGGGTCCACCCTGGAAATCGCCCGGGCCAGAACCCTCGGGGCGCAGTGTCCGACCTGCGAGACACACTTCCCGATCCCGGACGGCCACGTCGCCGGCACCTGTGACTGCGGATTGCCGTGGTTCGAGACCGAGCACGGCGGGCGGTGTCTCGACCCGGAGTGTTCGGTGGGGTTACCGAGGCCCTGACTTCTCGACGCGGCTCGGGCCCACACTCCGACCGTCCCGGGAGTCACATTGATGCGGGGCCCGGCCCAGGGTCCGGTATGGACGGTGCGCTGCGGGACGACGAGATTCACGTAGGCGGGGACGCAAAGCAGCGCTTCCACGACTCGCGGGGCTACGGCCGCCCCCTGTCGGGGGACTCGATAGCCCTGGCGCCGGTCGAGGCGGCCCACCTCCTCTACCGGGGCGACCTCGACGCCGTCTCCGGGATGGGGTTCCGGGCGTTTCTTTCCTCTCGGGAGCCGGGCTTTGGCCCGCGGTTTCTGGTCTACGTCGACCTCCGGGACCGGGGATTCTATCTCTCGCCCGCACGCGATGGGTGGGCCCCCGCACCCGACAGCGACGGTGAAACGGGTCCGGATGGACCCGGGCCGGACGGCCCGGACTTCGTCGTCTATCCGCGGGGGAAAGGTCCCGGGAACGGCGACGTCGCCTATCGGGTCACGGTGGTCGGTGAGCGGGCCGACATTCCGGGGACGGCGCTCCGCCCGGGGGTCCTCGCCGTGGCCGACGAGGAAGGCGATTTGACCTACCTCGAGGTATCGGCCTTCGATCCGGACGGGGAGACCGCCTTCGAACCGACGGGAACGGTTACGGGCTCGCTCCTCGACGACCGCGTCCTGGTCTGGGACACGCCCGACGGCCTCTACGAGGACGGGTTTTACGGCCAACCGCTCGCGGGTCGGGGGGCGACACACGACGTCCTCCACCTGTCGCTTCTGGAGGCGGCGGACCTTGCGGCTCGCGGCGTCCTCGCGCTGGACTCTGGCGACGGCGTCGAAGCGATCCTCGAACGGGGTCGGACCGTCGAAGGCGAGCGGTTCGATCGGCGCCTGCGCGTCTACCGAACGCTTCGGGATCGGGACACGGCTCCCCGGACGGGCTTCAAGTTCGGGGCGGACTTCCGGGTGTATCGCGAGGTGGAGTCTGCCGCCGATCCGGGGCACTCGGAATTCCTGGTCCGGGTCCGGCCGCCGGATCACGTCTTCGGCCCCCGCGATCTGGCCCTCGACGTCCGGATGGCCCACGGGGTCAGGAAACGAATGGTTTTTGCGCTCGACGGGGCCAAGGGGGAACAGACACGGTGGCTCGCGGTGAGTCGCCTGACGCCCTAACATGACAGAGGACACATCACCCGAGCCCGGGGCCGCGGGGGCCGACGAGGTCGCCCTCGACCCGTGGGGCTCCTCGACGATCGCCGATTACCGCTCGCTCTTCGAGGAGTTCGGGATCGAGGCCTTCGAGGAACTGCTGCCAGAGGTCCCCACGCCTCACTATCTAATGCGACGGGCGATCATCTTCGGCCACCGGGACTACGACCGCGTCGTCGAGGCCATGCGGGCCGATCGCCCGTTCGCCGCGCTCTCGGGATTCATGCCGACCGGCGACCCGCACATCGGTCACAAACTGGTCTTCGAGGAACTCATCTGGCATCAACAGCAGGGCGGAGACACCTACGCCCTCATTGCGGACCTGGAGGCCCACAGCGCCCGCGGCCTCCCGTGGGACGAGATCGACGAGCACGCCGAGGACTACCTCCTTTCGCTTCTGGCCTTCGGCTTCGATCCGGAGGCGGGAACGCTCTACCGCCAGTCCGAGCACCGCGAGGTCCAGGACCTGGCCTTCGAACTGGGCATCGAGGCGAACTTCTCCGAACTCGGCGCAATCTACGGCTTCGACGGGGAGACCGACGTCTCCCACATGCAGAGTGTGGTGACCCAGGTCGCGGACATCCTCTATCCGCAACTGGACGAACCGAAGCCGACGGTCATCCCGGTGGGCCCGGACCAGGATCCACACATCCGCCTCTCCCGTGACCTCGCCGCCCGGATGCGCTACTTCGGCGTGACCCGGGCCTACGCCAGCTTCGAGGCAGAACCGGACGAACTGGCCCAGATCGAGCGGGTGTATGACGCCCTCGCCGACCGGGAGACGGTACGCGCTGCAGACGCCGCCGACTGGCTCGAAGCCCACGCCACGGGCGAGGAGCAGGGACTCCCGGGGGCCATCGAAAAGCTCCGGGCCGCGGGCCAGGAACCGCTCCGGCCACGGGTCCGCTTCCTCGACCGGAACGCGACCGAGTCGGCCTTCGAGGGCCTCATCGAAGCCGTCGAGGGAGAAAAGCGGGTTTACGACGAGCACGTGGATGCCTTCGACATGGACCGGGCGGAAGCCGAGGAACTCGCCCGCGAGGTCGAGGCCGATCACGGCGGGTACGGCTTCGTCCAGCCCTCCTCGATCTACCACCGCTTCATGACCGGCCTCACCGGCGGGAAGATGTCCTCCTCGATTCCGGCGAGTCACATCAGCCTCCTCGATGACCCCGAGGCGGGTTCCGAGAAGGTCCGGTCGGCGACCACGGGCGGTCGCGAAACAGCCGAAAAACAGCGCGAACTCGGCGGCGAGCCCGACAAGTGCCCGGTGTACGAACTCTATGCCTACCTGCTGGCCGGGGACGACGACGAGTACGCCGAACGGGTCTACACGGAGTGTGAGACTGGCGAGCGGCTCTGTGGCGGGTGCAAGGCCGAGGCCGCCGAGGCGATGGAAACGTTCCTCAGCGAGCACCAGGAGCGCCGCGAGGAACTCCGCCCGGTCCTCGAGGACCTCGACGTCGCGATCAGCCCGGATCGGATCTGAACCGGCGATGGGCGGGCAGGTGGGAAGCCGCGTTCGCAACGCTTTTCACCGTGCTCGTGGCAGTCGTACCCATGCTTGCCGAATCCGCAAGCGGGACGCACCGTGCCGTCGAAAAGCCCCGCAAACGGGGATTCGGCTTCTTTTTCGGGGCCTGATCTCGCATCGACCTCGAATCGAGGACTCCAGCAGACGATGAAACTCCCACCAACGCAAGTCGCGGTGCTCGAAGCGGCGAGCGCCGACGACCCGACCGACATCGACGCGATCGCCGCACAGCTCGAGGAGAAACCCGAGACGGTCACCGGCGCAGCTTTCGCTCTCGAGGCGGAGGGGCTGCTCTCGGTCGCCGAAACCGAGGCCATCGAGGTTTCGCTGACCGACGAAGGCCGGCGCTACGCTGCGGACGGACTGCCGGAAGTACGGCTCTACCGGGCCGCCGTCGAGGCAGGCGCCGACACGGAACCCGTGCCGATGGGCGAGGTGCTCGGGGCGGCCGACCTCGACGGCCAGACCGTGGACATCGCCCTCTCGAACTTCGCGCGGAAGGGCTACGGCGAGATCGACTCGGGCGAACTGACCGCCGCCCCGGGGGCCGACCCCGAGGCTGACGCCGAGGCCCGTGCGCTCGAGGCCGTGATCGAGGGCGAATCCGTCGACGCGGACGTCCGCGAGTCCCTCGAGTCCCGAAACCTGATCGAGACGACAGCGCGCACCCGGCGTGCAGTGACGCTCACCGAGGCCGGCGTGACCGAACTCATGGCCGGGGTCGAGGCCACAGAGCGAGTCGACCGACTGACGCCGGAGCACCTGAGTTCGGGCGAGTGGAAGGACCTCCCCTTTGCCGAGTACAACGTCGAAGCCGAAGCGGAGGCGCCGACCCCGGGGAAGCGCCACGTCCTCCGCCAGACCGCAAAGCAGGTCAAGGAGGTCCTGGTCGGCATGGGCTTCGAGGAGATGCAGGGGCCCCACGTCGACGCGGACTTCTGGATCAACGACTGTCTGTTCATGCCACAGGACCATCCCGCACGCACCCACTGGGATCGGTTCGCGCTTTCCTCGCCGAGCCAGATCGACGAACTCCCGGAGGACCTGCTCGCACGGGTCGAGCGGGCCCATCGGGAGGGCGTCGGAAACGACGGGGATGGCTATCACGCTCCCTGGACTCGCGAATTCGCCTCGGAGTTGGCACTCAGGGGGCACACCACGTCGCTTTCGGCCCGCTATCTCTCCGGGGAGCAGGTCGGCGACCTCGAGCCGCCCCAGCGATACTTCAGCGTGGAGAAGGCCTACCGGAACGACACGCTCGATGCGACACACCTCCTCGAGTTCTTCCAGATCGAGGGGTGGGTGATGGCCGAGGACCTCACCGTCCGGGACCTGATGGGGACGTTCACGGAGTTCTACAGTCACTTCGGGATCACCGATCTCCGGTTCAAACCGACCTACAATCCCTACACCGAGCCGAGCTTCGAACTCTTCGGGCGCCACCCCGAGACCGACGAACTCATCGAGATCGGCAACAGCGGCATCTTCCGCCCGGAGATGCTCGAGCCACTCGGCGTGGAGGCCGACGTGATGGCCTGGGGACTGGCTCTCGAGCGGCTCCTCATGCTCGTTTCCGGGTTCGAGGACATCCGGGACGTCCACGGGACACTCGTCGATCTGGAGTTCCTGCGCTCGGTGGAGGTGAATTACTGATGCCGGTCGTCGACGTCGATCCCGACGAACTCCGGAAGTTGACCGGTCGAACGGAGAAGACTGACGACGAACTCAAGGACGACCTGTTCACCCTCGGCATCGAGTACGAGGGCGAGACCGAGGACGGGAAGATGCGCCTCGAGTTCGAAGCTGACCGCCTCGATCGCCTCTCGATCACGGGAATCGCCCACTCGCTGAGCTATCACTACGGGGACCGCTCCGGAATTTACGTCCCGGACACGAACGCCCCCGACTGGACGATCGAGGTCGAGGCAAGCGTCCCCGAGGAGCGGCCCTACGTAACCGGTGCCGTCATCCGGGGGCTCGATCTCGACGAGACGGACCTCGAGGCCATCATCCAGCTCCAGGAGAAGCTCCACGCGACGATGGGTCGGAAGCGGGCGAAGGGCGCGATCGGGGTCCACGACCTCACGATGTTGAAGGGTCAGTCGGCCACCGAGAGTGACGAAAACACCATCCGCTACGTCGGCGTCGAGCCAGAGGCTGAACGATTCGTCCCCCTCGACAGCGACAGCGCGATGACCCCCGCGGCGGTGCTCACCGACCATTCGACCGGTCGGGAGTACGGCCACCTCGTCGAGGGGTACGACCGCTACCCGGCGATCTACGACGACATCGGCCTGTTCAGCTTCCCGCCGGTGATCAACGGGGCCCGCACCGAGGTCTCGACGGAGTCTCGGGACCTGTTCGTCGAGATGACGGGGACCGACCAGTGGACCATCGACAAAATGCTGGCGATCATGGTCTACGCCCTCGACGCCCGCGGCGGGCAGGTCGAGGACGTCGAAGTCGCCTACCCGGACGGCGACGTGGTCCGGCCGGAGCTCTCACTGTCGACGAAGACACTCTCACACGAGCGAGTCGAGCACACGCTGGGACTCGACCTCGACCCCGATGAAGTCCGGGAATTGCTCGAGCGATCGGGGCTGGAGGTAGACGAGGAAGCGACGAAGGCGACCCCCGACAGCTACGAAGTCCTGATCCCGCCCTACCGGGTCGACGTCCTCCATCCGGTCGACCTGGTCGACGACGTCGGCCGGGCCTACGGCTTCAATCAGCTCGTCCCGCGGTATCCCGACGTGAGCACGGTCGGTGCCCGGACCGAGGACTCCCGTCACGAGGAGGCAGTGCGTGACCTCCTCATCGGGCTTGGCTTCGAGGACCTCCTCAACTTCAACCTCACGAGCCCCGGGGAACTGTTCGACCGGATGAATCTCGACCCCGGGGCAGACGCTTACGGGGCCGGGGACCCGGCGGAACTCGTCGAGTCCTACAGCGAGGACTTCACCGTGTTGCGAACCTGGGCGCTCCCCTCGCTCCTGCAGGTACTCGAGAACAACACGCACCGCTCGTATCCCCAGCACCTCTCGGAGATCGGCTTCGTGGCCGAGATCGACGAGTCGACCGTGACCAACGTGGCCGAGCGCCGCTCGGTCGCCGCCGTGCTCGCCGGACCCGAGGCCTCCTACGAGACGGCCAAAGGCCGGTTGCAGGCGCTCACACGCAACTTCGGCCTCGACCTCGAAACGCCCCCGACCTCGCACCCGAGCTTCATCGACGGCCGGGCCGCCGACGTGGTCGTCGACGGGACCGTCGCCGGCGTCATCGGCGAACTCGACCCGGCCGTGCTCGTGGAGCACGACCTCGAGGTGCCGGTCTCCGGGTTCGAACTCGACCTCGAAGCACTTTCCTAGGCATCGAGCCGTCGCCAGGAAACAGGGCTTCTCACTTCAGGTCCGCGCCGACGGCCTCCGCGACCGAATCGAATCCATCGGCCTCGAGCAGGTCGAGTAGTCCCTCGTTAATGTCCCGCGCGACGGTCGGGCCCTGGTAGATGAAGCCCGTATAGAGCTGCACGAGATCCGCGCCGGCTCTGATCTTTTCGTAGGCGTCTTCGGCCGTGAAGATGCCGCCGACGCCCACGATCGGGAGGTCGGTTCGCTCCGCGAGGAAGCGGACCGTCTCAGTTGCCCGATCGGTGATTGGCCTGCCCGAGAGCCCGCCGGACTGGTCGGCGGCCGGGCTCGCCAGGTCGGCCGGCCGATCGATCGTCGTGTTCGTCGCCACGATGCCGGACAGGCCCAGGGACTCGGCGAGATCGACGACGTCCGCGATCGCCTCCTCGTGGAGGTCCGGCGAGAGTTTTACCAGCAGCGGATCGGCCCCGGCGTCGATAAGGGTTCCGAGGATTCGTTCGAGCGGCTCGCGGTCCTGCAGTTCGCGGAGCCCGGGCGTGTTCGGGCTGGAGACGTTGACCACGAAGAAATCGGCGTGGGGGGCCAGCCGTTCGTAGGTGTACAGGTAGTCGGAAGCGGCGTCTTCGAGTGGCGTCGTCTTCGTCTTCCCGATGTTGGCCCCGATCGGGACGGTGGGATCGACGGTCGAGAGCCGGTCCGCGATGACGTCCGCGCCCGCGTTGTTGAACCCCATGCGGTTGATGATCGCCTTGTCCGCGGGGAGCCGGAAGAGCCGGGGCCGGGGGTTGCCGGGCTGGCCTTCGGCAGTGACGGCCCCGATTTCGACGTGGCCGAAGCCGAGGGCCCCGAGCATCGCGGGGACCCGGGCGTTTTTGTCGAAGCCGGCGGCGACGCCCACCGGGTTTTCGAAGGGAATCCCGAAGACGGTCGTCTCGAGGCGGGAATCTGTCACCTGCAGGTGGTCCGCGAGAGCAGCTCGAATCGGGCCCCATTGTCCCAGCCTGAGAGCCGTCACAACGGTCTCGTGGGCGGTTTCCGGCGGCAACGTGAAGAGCAGCCGCCTGAGGGAGCGATACATGCCCTTAGAAGTCGTGTTCCACGTCCTCGGGGTCGGCCTTCTGAATGATGATCTTGTCCTCGCGCACCCGCACGAAGACTTCGTCGCCGATCTCGAGGCCGGCCACGGCGAGTTCGTCCTCGTGGAGATTCACGTGCGCGTTGTGGTAGGCCTCATCCTCGCCTTTCGCACCCGACGGACTGAGGGTCTTCTTTCGAACCATCGCGGGGTCTTAGGTGCCCTTGGCAACAGCGGATACTTAAGTTCTTCCGAGTCACTCTCCCCGGTTCCGCGCTAAACGCGTCGGAGCGCCGGCCGAACCCGGCGACTGGTCGGCGATACCCCCCGAAAACGCCGGTATATTTATACCACATTCTTGTGTTGGGTTCGCATGGGACATAACCATGGTACGAGAGGACGGCAAGCGGAACTTCGCGCTTCGTGAGGAGGACGGCTCGGAACCGAGCGTGTTCAGCGGGAACACGCCACGACAGGCCGCCAAAAAAGCAGCCAGACGACTTTCGGAGGTGGGGGATTCGGAGGAGTCGGCCCCACGAACGGAAATCCAACTGCGCGAAAAAGGGACCGACAAGGTACACATCTACGAGGCCTGGGCCTGGAACGAGAGCTCGCCTGCGGACTCGCCGGACTGGATGCCCGAAGAAATCACGAAAGGAAACGTCTCGAAACAGGGGATCGAACACCTCGAAGAGGTCTGAGACTCGAAACGCATACCCGCCCGCCGTCCGTCAGGGACACCTGCGCGGTCTCTCCCGGCCCGACCAGACGTACGAACGAGGGATGATCGGCCGCCCTCCGACCGCGCAACAGTCCCGAGACCGGTAGCGACTGGTCGATTGTCCATGTTGTATGACAGACAGCCGGTCCAGCAAACGCCACGGGTGTCCGGCGTCAAATGTCGACGGACAGGACCGCCAGCTGGCCGAATACGCGAGGAGTGCCGACGGCCACGTCCACAACACCCTCGCCAGGCGCTCACGACTTCGCTCGGTCGGTGACCCAAATGGATGTCGATCCCGCCGCCCTCTTGCCATGAAACACCGTCACGAACCGCCCTCGGTTCGACGGCCTTATGTTGGACCCGGGCTTCGGATGTGATGTGACGATGAGGTGGCCCAGGTGACTGGCGCCACTGATGTACGATGCCGACATCGAGGCGGTCGACGGTTCGACGGCCTTATGTACTCCCTGGCGATTCGAGTTTAATGCGTTTGGCGGCCGGCAGCAGTGCCGGGCCGCCCCTCGATCGCCGGCTGATCTCCTGCTCCTTTGCAGGGATCGCTTTCGGCATCGGTGTCCCGATGGACCGACCATCGGTGCCGGGCCCCTTCGATGGGTTTAACACCTGTCGTCGACTATATACGGGTCCGGAGGAAATGAGGATTCCACCCCTGCGGTCCGCCGTACAGATGGGAT
>JBKGZU010000053.1:0-8889 GCA_046543215.1 Halodesulfurarchaeum sp.
ATCTACACCCGCCATACGATCACCTCGACCCTGACGACGTTGTAAAGCGGCCCCTCGGAAATGTCCCCGGCGAAATAGGAGGGGGCCTCGGAGACGGTCCGGTTCGACGCCGTTTCGTTGGCATAGCGAAGTCGGTCGTCGTCGTACAGGACGACCGTCCGCGTGACGCTGACGGCGTGATCGGACGGATCTCCCTGGTGGACCAGCTGTCGTTCCCGCTGTGTTCGATCCGCGGTCAGGTACAGCAGATTCACGTTGTACACGATTCCCCGGTCTCGGAAGGCAGCTTCCAGGGTCGAGCCGAACGCGGTCGGAACGGTGTCGGCGTAGGTGGCGGCCTCCCCCGAGTCGTGGAACTGGGTCCCCGTCTCGTTCCAGTACAGGACCGTCTCCCGGAGCGTGCCACGTTCGTCGGCGGCAGCGAGCAGTCCCGAGGCGGTGCCCGCACCCTGTGTCTGCAGGTGTTGATTGGCCGTACTCGCCGTCAGGGGAGTGACCGCCGTCACCTGGAGGGCGAAAATCACGCTGGTCAGCACGAGCAGCGCGGCAGCGATGCCCTCGAGGACGTGTGCCTGTCCTCGATCGCGACCGGTCCCTGGCTGTGAATCCCTTCTCATTGTCACCACATCCGCACCGTCAGGTTGGCCGGTGCCCCCTCGTAGGAAACCACCCGCCATGCCGAGGTCACCGAACCCGACGATGGCGGATTTGGCCCGACGGAATGTTCCACTCCCGCTGCGGACCGGAGGGTGACGTTGAGGCGGGCCCGTTCGGGGACGGCAAGCGAACTGGCGAGTTCCGACTCGGTTTGATTCAACACTGTCTCGACCCTCGATTGGTTCGCGACGTAGGGTGAGTCGGCATCGACAAAGTCCTCCGTCGCGAGGGTGGTGACCGCCCTGTCAGCTGCTACCGGATGTGCTTCCGATCCGGTCGCGAACGGATCGAGCATGCCCGGAACGACGGCGACGACGACGATTACCGCAAAGAGGAAGATTACCGTCCCGAGGAGGAAGTCCAGGGTGGACTGGCCGCGGTCGTCCCACCGGTTCGGCGACCGCGGTTCAGCCGATTTGGCGTCCGGTGGGCGCTCGGGGTTCATATGAACGCCCAGACGACCAGTGCGATCGACGGCAGGACGATCGCGTACTTCAACCCGGAGAGCAACCGGGCGTGACTGATGTAGCCCGAGATGATGCCCGCGAGAATGCCCTGGATCGTCACCGCGTGAAAGAACAGCATCTCGAGGAGAGCGATGTCGAGACTCGCCCCGAAGGACGCCCCACCGACCCCCGGCGGGCCACCCGTTCCAGCAGCTTCGCTCGTCAGGCCGGAGAGCACGCCGAGGAACTCGGTCTGGAGAATGACCATCACCGCGAGCAGGGTGAGATAGGTCATGACGATGATGACCACCTGCATCCGAGCACGCGAGGTCCGCTCGCGCTCGATGTCGTCCTGGTTCTCGCTCGCCTGGGCCGCCGTCGAGAGGACCGCGGTGATCTTGCTCGAGGCCTCCTGGGCCTTCGTGACCAGGTTGACCGTGCGGGCCAGGCGCGGCACGTGGTACTTGTTGTTGAACTCGACGAGCGCCCGCGAGAGTGTCATTCCGTAGGTGACTTTCGCGTAGATCTCGTCGAATTCGTCGGCCAATCGCCCGCTCGACGTGTCCGCGACCGTCCGGATCGATTCGAGGAGCGTGAGCCCGGTGTCGTTGGCGCTAGAGAGCTTCCGGAGGTTCTCGGAGAGTTTTCCAGTGATCCGGTGTCGGGTGTGCTGATTCCACTCGTAGAACACGGACAGCGGCACCCCGATCACGTAAAGCGGGACGAACACGTACATAAACGTCGACCCGACAGGGTTCGCGACCATGCCGTCGTAGGTCGTCGGAATGATGCCGGAGAACAGCGCGTTTCCGACGACGAGCACGGTGATTGGAACCGTCACGACCAGCGTGAGCAGCGGTCGTTCCCTGAAGTAATACTGGGGTCGTCGCAGAAACTGGCCGACGGCATGAACCATTCCACGGCGCTTGATCCGGGTGAACAGGGCGCTCTCTGCCCGGGTCTCGACGATCGAGGGGCCCGGGTTCGATTCCCGCTCGACCCCCGAGACCACCGATAGATCGAGGTACCCGTCGCCCACCTCGTCCTGCTTGACGGTCGAGACCATGACGAGAAACGCCACGCTGACCAGGGGCAACAGCGCGTACACGGTCAGATACAGGAGCAACTGCTGGGAGGAACCGAGCATGCTCATCACGACGAGGACGATGATCAGCAAAAGCGGGAAGAGGGAGAGCGTCATGTACATCTCCCCGAACAGTTCGAGGGTCTGGAGGGTCATCTCCTGCTGCTGCTTGGCCGTCCGCATGTGGGTCTCCTTCTTGTCCTCGAGGAATCCGGCCATGTCCCCGCCGCTGTTGATGATCGAGAGCATGTCCGTGAAAAACTGTGACAGTTCGTCACTGGGGGTTTCCATCGAGCGACGCCGAATGGCGGTGCGATAGTCGACGTCGAAGTATTCGGTCTCCTGGACGATCGTCCGGAATTCGAGAGCGACTTCGCCGTAGGTGTCCTCGGCCCGCGCCATCGCCTCGAGGATTTCGAGCTGGTTGAGCCCTCCGATGGAGAGCGCATACATGAACGACACCGCGTCCGGGAGGAGCATGTTGATCTCTCGCTTTCGCGAGGAGGCCCGGGAGTAGGGAAGCAAGATCAGCCCACCGAAACCCGTTACGAAGCCGATCGCCCCGAAAAAGACCCCGGTGACGAGGATCAGGAGCGGGACCTTGATGGCTTCGAAAAACGCCGCCATTTCCGGGCCGGAAACCGGCAGTCCGATCGAGACCTGCACGTCGAGCACCCCACTCCCGAAGAGGAACCAGCCGAGTGCCGTCCCGATCACCCACAGAGCCAGACCCCCGAGAAACCCGAAGCCGAGGGCCCGCGAGACGTAGAGTTCGACGGTCTCTTCCATCCGCGCTTCGGCGAGTTTCCGTTCGAGATCGGAGACGAACTCGGAGTCGTCCCCGAACACCACCTCAAAGAGCGGGTAAAACAGGTCGGCAAAGCGCTCTGCTCTGCCGCTTAGCTGGCCCGTTCGGGTGCTCATTCGTCCTCGGCCTCCGACGTCTCGGCGTCGGTTCTATCGGCCGTCCCCTGCTGCGTTTCTGTGTCAGGCTTCTCCGCCGCCGTCGACGAGTTGTCCCCCTTCGTTTTCGGCGTTCCAGTGTCTGCCCCCGCCGTCTTCTCCTCGGGCGCTCGGGTGTCGGTCCCCTCGACCGCCACCGCTCGTTCGGCGGCATCTGGTCCCGGAAGCAGATCCGCGATACCCGCCGCGGCGACGCCCCGATAGTCCGGAAACAGGTCCGCCTCCGCTTCCTCGAGGATCGATGCCGTTGTTTCGAGGATGTCCGCGTCGGGATCCGGCCGCGGCACCATTTCCTCGGTTTCCGGGTCGACGTCGATCAACACGCTCTCGAGTTCGCGGAGGTCCGAGAGTGCCGCTTCGAGTTCGTTTGTCGCGATCAGGGCCAGCAAGGTCTCCGGGTCGTTGATGTAGGCCTGGACGGTCGCAGCGACCTCCGTGTAGGTGTCGAGGCCCTTTTCGATGAGGTACGCGAGGATGACCCGGCGCTGGAACAGTTGCTCCTGCAGTTCGGCCTCGGACCAGCCGCGATCGAACTTGATCTCGTCGAGGGTCGTCGATTCGGCGGTGCTCCGGTAGGTGTCCGTTTCGGGGCGCCACTGGAAGACGTCGTTGACGTTGATCTCGTCGTTTTCGGCGTCGTACCGTCTGATTTCGGTGATGTTTCGACTCCGCCGAACCTTCTTCCCGCGGACCCGCGTGGAGGCCTGGATGGAGACGAGGTCGAGGGCGGTGAAGAGGGTCTTCGAGACGTTGATCGGGTCGGTGGTAAAGCGTTTGATGACCTCGCTGACGTTGTCCGCGTGGAAGGTCGTGTAGGTGGTGTGGCCGGTCGACATGACCTGGAAGAGGGTCCGCCCTTCCTCCCCCCGAACCTCGCCCATGATGATGTAGTCGGGGCGCTGTCTGAGTGCGGCCTCGAGAAGGTCGAACTCGTCGATGTCCCCCGCCTCGTCCTGCCCGAACGAGGGGCGGGTGACCGAGGCGATCCAGTTGCGCTGTGGCAGTTCGACTTCCCGGGTGTCCTCGATCGAGACGATCTTGGCGTTACTCGGGATGAACAGGGAGACTGCGTTCAGACTCGTCGTCTTTCCGGAGGCGGTGCCGCCGGCAAAGAGCAGGGACTTCTTGTTCTCGATGCAGAGCCAGAGAAACGCCATCTCCTCGAGCGAAAAGGTCTTCCAGTTGATCAGGTCAACTGGCGTGAACGGAACGTCCTTGAACTGTCTGATCGTGTAGTTCGTGCCGTGGTCCGAGACCTCCGTCCCGAGTGTCAACTGGGCACGGGAGCCATCGGGGAGCGTGGCATCGACCTGTGGCTGGCGCTTGCTGATCCCCTTCCCGGACCGCTGGGCGAGTTTGACCACGAAGTCGTCCAGTTGCTCGGTCCCGTGGCTGACGTTCGTGATGAGTTGCTCGTAGTCGGTGTGATAGACGAACACGGGGCTCTCGTAGCCGTCACACGAGATGTCCTCGACGTTGATGTCGTGTTTGATGCCGTCGATCCGCTCGTAGCCGGTGAAGTCCCTCGTGAGCAAGTAATGGAGCTTCTCGACCTGGTACTCGTTCAATTCCGGAGCGTCCTCGGTCAGAATTGCGGACTCGGGACGGGCCGAAATGCCTTCCAGCGGGCCCGACTCCGTCGCCGCCTCCGTCCCTGTCAGCCCCAGGCGCCGGCCGATCCGGCCGAGCCAGCCTTCCCGTTCGGAAAGGTCGAACCACCCCCCGGAACTCGAGAGGATCCCGTTCCCGGACGATGCGTCGTAGAGATCGTATCGGTTCAACAGCCGATCGGTCTCGCGCTCGATGACTGCTTTCCGTTCCGTGTCGGAGCCACCGATGGTGACCCCTTCCTCGGCGTACTTGATCGCGGTCCGGAGTTTTTCGGTGAGAAAGTCCTGGAGGTCCGCCTCGATTTCGGTCCGGTAGGGTTCGACCAGGTAGTATTTCTGCTCGTTTTCCTTCCGCGAGTGGAAGATCACGACGAAGGCGTAGGGCTTGTTGACCCAGTATCGCTCTTCCTCACGGAAGTGGGTCTTTTTCTCCATCGGAACGGCTCGCTCCAGGTCGTAGCGATTCGTGAGCGTCGTTTCCCCCTCGCGGGTCGAGAAAAACGCGTCCTCGTCGAGCTCCGGTTGCACGTCGACGGTTCGTTCGTCGACGAGGTCCGCGAGTTCCGCGGCCATCGACTCGCCGTGGCTCAGCGCCCCCTCCAGGTGGTCGGGGTCGAATCCGAGGTGTGCTGCCTCGTCGAACGGTTCAATCGCTCCCGAATCGTCACGCGGTGGCGAGCCAGTCTCGTCGTAGTAGTATTCCCACTTGAAGTGTGTCCACGTGTAGTGGTCTTTTCGCACGGGGACGGTGCCCTCCTGCAACGCCGTGACGGCCCCGTCGAGGTTTCGCCCCGCAATTACCCCGTGTGCGAGATGCTGCCGGAGTCGATCACCGTCGATCCTCGATTCCCGCTCCCGCTGCACTGGCTCACTGGCCTGTCCCGCAGTCGGTTCGCCGTTGGTCCCCTCCCCGTCGCTCGTTTCCGGTCCATCTCGCTGTCCCGTTTCTGTGCCGTCCTGCCCTGTCTCGCCGACGGCGTCCCTCTCAGTCGACGGGGGACCGAGTTCCCCCTCCCCGTCGACTTCGTCGATTCCCATACTGCTCCTTTATTTCGACCACTGGGATAAAGTCTTGCGGGAGTAGTCATTCCGCCGCGGTGTGCCACAGGGTGACCAGTCGGTCGGAAATGCCCGATTCGAACCGGTCCGGATGCGACAGCGCGAGTTGCCCCACCTGGTCGAACTGACGACGAGCCAGTTCGCTCGCGACCGTCTGGACCTGTTCCTCGAGGGGCCAGGAATCGGGCGGAGGACCGCTCTCCTCGAGCAGTTCACCCATCGAGTCGGCCGTCACCGTCTCTTCGAGCCACGTTTCGAAATCGGCTGGGCTACCGGCCGGTTCGGGCGGGGCCCGGGTGAGACCCTCGTACTCCCGTCCAAGGACGGCGACCGACCGACCTCGTTTTTTCCGGAGTTCGATCCCGGCAGCAAGTCCCGACCCGTATGACGTCTCTGGAATGCTGTCCGTCCCGACGCTGAGATCTCGGGCATGGACCTCCCGTGCGACCGTGGGAATCGGCCAGAGGCCGATCTCCCCGTACACGCGGTCGGCCACGTCGACCGGAACGAACGACTCGGCCGTCTCGTCCCAGATTTCCAGCCCGAGAACCGGCGGTATCGCCTCCCAATCGTACGCCACACCCATCGAGAGCGGTGCGAGCACGTAGAAGGTATACTGGGTCACGTCCGCGACGGCATCACGAAATCGGTCGCGGTCGAGGTTCGTCCTGACGGCCTCGATCGCCCATCGGTACGGCCAGGGTTCGGGGCTTTCGAAATCACCGTCCGGTCCGGCCAGCCGGAGCAGGCCCGACTCCTCCATCCGAACGGCGAACACCCCGCCGGTGACGAACTCCCGGACCCAGAAGTGACCGCCGTCGAGATATCCGTCCGGTCGGTCAGCAAACGGTTCGACGCGCCGGTAGTGCCACATCGACTGCGGGAAGGTACGGAGCGCACAAAGTGCCACCGGTGGAGAGGGGCTGGCGGATTTGCGCAGCCGAATCGGCTCCGGAATTGCACGGCCGATTCGGCACAGCAGCCTGCGAACGATCGGTACAATGGCGATTTGATCATCTGATAGGGTTTTAACCGTCCGGGGGCAATCGAGTACCAGTACCCGCATGTCGAGTCCACTCACCAAGATTCGAACGGGCGATGCCTCGGCTTCGACCGAACCCCGGGTCGTCGCCCTCGATGGAAGGGGCGTGGACGAGGTCTTCGAGGCCCTGGCATCGGAAACCCGTCGACGCATGCTCGAGGAGCTGTACGACGATCCCTCGACCCCGTCCGAGCTGGCCAAACACACGGATACGTCCCTCCAGAACGTTCACTACCACCTCGAAAAGTTGGCCGGGGTCGATCTCGTCGAACCAGTCGGCACCCGGTACTCCGAGAAAGGGGCCGAAATGTCCGTCTACGCACCGACCAGCGACCCGCTGGTGGTGGTCGAAGGCGAGGAGAACCGCGACGAAATGGAATCCCGTCTCAAACGGATGGTCGGTGCGATTTCCGCGATCGCCGCGGGAAGTGTCGTCGTCCAGTACGCGCTCGGGTCACGGATCGCTCCGGGCGAGTCCGGTGGCGGTGGAACGACGGTCATGACCGAGTCGGCCCAAGAGTCCGCCCCAGCCGCCGGCCCCGGAATAATCGATATGATCGGCAATTTCCTCGTCGAGCCGGGAGCCATGCTCCTCGTCGGCGGGCTGATCGCCATTCTCGTCCTCGAAGCGGTGTATCGCCGCCGGGGAGCCTAGTTGACGGTCAAACGATTGGATCGCAAATCCCGCGCTCATCGGACCGGTTAAGGGGGACGAAGGACCCAGTCACTGTCGAGAACAGGATGGCCGACAGTACGGAAAAAGACGACACGCTACGCAGCGCGAAAGTCACCGAAGGCGTCGATCGGGCCCCACATCGCTCCCTTTTCAGGGCGGCGGGCCTCGACGACGAGGAGATTCACCAGCCCCTCATCGGGGTCGCGAACTCCTGGAACGAGATCGTCCCGGGACACGTCCACCTCGACGAACTCGCGACCCACGTCAAGGCGGGGATTCGCGACGCGGGCGGGACGCCGCTGGAATTCAACACGATCGCCGTCGACGACGGGATCGCGATGGGTCACGAGGGGATGCGATCGAGTCTCCCCTCTCGAGAGACGATCGCGGATTCGGTCGAATTGATGGCGAACGCCCACCAGTTCGACGGGCTCGTCGCGATGGCCTCGTGTGACAAGATCGTGCCGGGCATGCTGATGGCCGTCGCGCGGCTCGACATCCCGGCGATCGTCGTCACCGGCGGGCACATGGCCGCCGGGAGTTTCCAGGACGAACCGGCCGACCTGGTGACGGTCTTCGAGGGCGTCAGCAAGTACCGGGAGGGCGAACTCAGCGGGGACGAACTCTACGAGCTCGAATGTACGGCGTGTCCGGGAGAGGGGTCCTGTGCGGGAATGTTCACGGCCAACACGATGGCCTGTGTCACGGAAGCGCTGGGCCTCTCCTGGACCGAATGTGCGACCTACGGAGCGACGGACGAGAAAAAGCGGGACATCGCCTACGAGAGCGGCGCCGGGATGCTCGAACTCGTCGAACGCGACGTCAGGCCGTCGGATTTCCTGACCGAAGCGGCCTTCGAGGACGCCCTCCGTGTGGACCTCGCCCTCGGCGGGAGCACGAACACGATGCTCCACGTCCCGGCGATCGCCGCCGAAGCGGGCCTCGACATCACGCTCGCTGACTTCGACGCTCTCGCCGAAGAAACTCCCCATCTTGCCCACATGAGCCCGGCGGGCCCCTGGCGTATGGAACATCTCCGGGACGATGGCGGCGTGCCGGCAGTCATGGCGGAGCTTGCGGATGAAATGCATACCGACCGATCCACCGTCGAGGGAATCACCATCGAGGAACGAATTGAGAGCGCATCGCGTGGCGAGACCGTCATTCAGTCACGGGAGGACCCGGTTCACGATGGCGGCAGCCTGGCCGTCCTGAAGGGGAACCTCGCCCCGAACGGGGCCGTCGTGAAAGCCGGCGCCATGGACGAGTCGATGCACCAGTTCGAGGGACGGGCCAGGGTGTTCGAATCCCAGACTGCGGCCCTCGAAGCCATCGACGGGGGCGAGATCGAC
>JBKGZU010000054.1:0-8570 GCA_046543215.1 Halodesulfurarchaeum sp.
TCGAGGCCCTTTTTGAGCTCGTCTGTCATGGATGGCGTTACCTTCCGCGATATGGGATAGGCCGGGGTATATCTTTCGTGATGGCGGCGACGCGGCGCGTACAAACGTTCGAAAGACGCGTTCTCAGACGGGATTTTGGAACAATTGTCAACACGGCGGACAAATATTGCCGCGCGCTTCCGGCGGGGGCCGTGACCCGTCCCCTACCCTTTTTGATGGGTGGCGCCTACGTCGGAGCATGGCCGGGCGTGTTGCGTACGAACCCGCGAGCGTGAAAGACCTCCTCGCGGAGATGAAAGACACGGCCGAACTTCTCATCGACCTCTCCTACTCGGCGGTCCTGCACGGGAGTGACGCCATCGCGGAGGAGGTGCTGGCCCTCGAGGAGCGCATGGACGTCCTCCAGATTCGGGCGCGGATGAGCCTCCTCATGGCCGCCCGCAATCCGGAAGACGCGGAATCGCTCGCGCCGGTGCTTGGTATCACCGGTGCCGCCGAGAAGATCAGCGACGCCTCGGGGGACATCGCGAAGGTGGTCCTCGAGGACATCGGGCTCCCGGCGGACATGCGTGCGTCCCTGCCGGTTGCCCTCGAAACGCTCGTCCGCGCAGGACTCGAGCCGGATTCGCCCTACGCCGGTCGGACGCTCGCAAACATCAATCTGGAGACGGAGACCGGCGTCCGGGTGATCGCCATCCGCCGTGGCGGGGATTGGGTGCTCAACCCACAAGCCGAGACGACCCTCGAATCGGGGGACGTCCTCCTGTTGCGCGGGCCGGAATCGGGAATTTCGGCCGTGTACGAACGGGCCAGCGGCGAGGCCTTCGAACCCCCGTCGATTCCGGAGGTCGAGGACGCGGATCTCGACAGAGCGGTCTCCTCGCTCGTGCTCATGAAGAACATGAGCGAACTGGCGGTCGATCTCGCCTACGGGAGCGTGCTCTATGACAGCGACCCGCTGGCCGAGGAGGTCGTGGAACTCGAGGCCGAGGTCGACGCCCTGAAGTCACGGTTCGAAGCCTGGATTCTCCGGGCGGCCGGGCGATCGCACGACCCGGTCTCCCTGCGGGGACTGGTCCACATCGCCCAGAGCACGGAGGTCATCAGCGACGCCGCCCTGGAGATCAGCGAAGGCGTCCTCCGCGGGCTGACCTCCCACGTCGTGGTCCAGGAGGCCGTCGAGGAGTCGGACGAGGTCATCACGCGGGTGACCGTCGAAGCCGGGAGCGCTCTCGACGGGACCACGCTCGGCGAGCGGGCGGTCAAAACCGAGACCGGAATGCGCGTGACTGCCGTCCGCCGACCGGCCGAAGACGGTGACGAGTGGGAGATCCAGCCCGGCCCGGAAACGGAACTCCGTGCGGGGGACGTGTTGCTGGCGAACGGGACCCGGACCGGTGCCGAGATCCTCGAGACGCTGGCCAGCGAGCCGGATCGATAACGGGCGGGAGGTCACGGACCGAACCGTACAAGGGCCCCGCGGACGCCTCTTTTCACAATGTACTCGCTGGGTACGGCGGAGGCGGCGCCGGGGGAGATCGATACCGGCGAACTCCACGTGGGCGAGGCCCGAGACGGCTCGCCGTTGGGACTGCCGGTCGCCGTCGTGAACGGGGCCGAGGAGGGCAAAACCCTCCATCTCCAGGCCGTCAGCGACGGGGACGAACTCAACGGGTTGGGCGTGCTCACACGACTGCTCCCGACCCTCGATCCGGAAGCGATCTCGGGCACGATCACCGTGGTCGCCATCGCGAACATCCACGGATTCCGCGTGGCCGAGCATCGCAACCCGATAGACGACACGAAGCTGAACCGGGCCTATCCGGGCGACCCGGAGGGCAGTTCCTCCGACCGCATCGCCGCGGCGACCTTCCAGCCAGCCCGCGAGGCCGACCTCGTCATCGACCTCCATCAGGGTTCGACGAGCCGGATGATCGACGAGACCCGGGTGCGGTGCGGTCGGCACCACCGACTCCACGACGAATGTCTCGAACTCGCGCGGGTCTTCGACGCCGGGCACGTCCTCGACCAGCAGGGCCCGGACGGCCAACTCGCCAGGGTCGGGCCGGACGCCGGCGTCCCGACCATCGACCCGGAACTCGGGGGAGCCGTCGGATGGGATCAGGAGAGCATCGACGTCGGGGTCAGGGGGGTAAACCGGGTACTCGAGTACTACGAGTTCGTCGAGGGGGAAACAACCCCCGTCGAGCAGGTTCGGGCCACCGGGTTCGATCGCTACGGGGCGCCAGTCGGTGGGTTGGTCCGGCTCGAACAGTCACTCGGTGATCGGGTCGAAATCGGCGAGCCCCTGTTCGTCGTCCTCGATCCCTTCGGAAACGAGAAGTCCCGCGTCGAGGCCGAAAACGGGGGGATTTTCTGGCGGGCCCGGCGCCTTCCACAGGTCGCGACCGGCGAGTACGTTTGCTCGGTCGGGACGGGGATCGAGGACTGATGGCGCCGGGACTCGTCTGTCCCGATTGCGGGAAAACGTCCAAACCCGGCCCCGAGGAACCGTGGCGGTGTAGCTGTGGATCGCCCCTGGAACTTGACGCCACGCCCGAGCCCGGCGCTTTCCCCGGCCGACTCGACCGGGACCGGGGACTCTGGGCCTTCGAATCGCTGCTCCCGGTCGACCGGCAGGTGACACTCGGGGAGGGGTTCACGCCGCTCGTCGAGGCGCCGACCTGGGACGCCTCGTTCAAGCTCGAATACGTCTTTCCCTCGGGAAGTTTCAAGGACCGCGGGGCGACGACTCTCCTCTCGCGGGCGGCGACCCTCGGCGTCGACCGGGTGATCGAGGACTCCTCGGGCAACGCCGGCGCGGCCATCGCACTGTATGCTGCCCGGGCGGGGATTCCGGCCGAGATCTACGTCCCGGAGGGGGTCAAATCCGCAAAGCGGGCTGCGATCGCCGGGACGGGGGCGACCGTCATCGAGGTGCCGGGAACCCGCGCGGACGTGAGCGAGGCAGCCCGGGAGGCGGTCGAAGCGGGGGCGGGCTGGTACGCCAGTCACGCCTGGAATCCCGCCTTCTTCGCCGGCACCGCGACGGCCGCGTACGAGATCGCCGTCCAGCGGAACTTCGACCTGCCGGATGCGGTCGTCGTCCCGGTGGGACACGGCACGCTCTTCCTCGGGCTGTATCGGGGTTTTTCGGCCCTGGAGGCGGCCGGTTGGACCGAGACGATTCCACGGCTGCTGGGCGTCCAGGCCGCGGGCGTGGCACCGATGGCGGCGGCAGTTGGCGAGGACCGGCCCGAAGCAACCCGTAACGACCTCGCCGACGGCATCCAGATCGCGGAGCCCGTCAGGGAGCGGGAGATCCGGCGGGCGGTCCGGGAGACCGCGGGCTCGGTCATCGCGATCGACGAGGCGGCAACCCGTTCGGCGTGGCAGGCCCTCCATCGGGTCGGGTTCCACGTCGAACCGACGAGTGCCGTGGCGGTCGCCGGACTCGAGAAATTCCGGGAGCGGGGCCTGGATCCGGGCGCAGACGTGGTGGTCCCGCTCACCGGGAGCGGGCTGAAAACTGGGGCGGCGAAAACTAGCTGACCATCGGCGACTATCGCATGTCGGCGAGGTCGACGAATGCCCCCTCCTCGGCCGTCATCCAGCGTGTCATGAGGGCGTTCTCGTCACAGCTCGTGGGGTAGAGTGTGCACTCCGCGCCGCCCGCGTAGTCCTCGATGCGGTGGGCGAGGTCCCCGCGCTCGCTGTCCCCCTCATAGGTACCGGAATGACGGGACATACCATACCCTACGAGGCGGAGTGGTTTGTAAGTGCACGGTTTATCACTACATATAGCCGTTTCGAGACCGGATGGCGGCGGCACGCATCCCCCTGTGAAACCCTCACGGACGGCGGGTAGCAGGACCGTCCGTCGCACGTCTGACGCCATTCAAGTACCCTGCCGACGTGACAGTTTCGCGGGACGTCCAGCTCACCCGTCTCACCGTTCCGGATGAACGGGCGCGTCGAACCCACCGCGAACGAGTGGCTTGGCGATGTGTCGCCGGGCACACGGGGGAACCTCGTACCAGCCCGGTTCGAGGGTCCGCTCGAGGTCGGCGAGCACCTTGCCGTCGGCCGTGGTTCCACAGTCCCGACACCGGTAGCCCTGATCGGCGCCTGCACTCTCCATCCGCCGATCACAGGACGGGCAGGTGGGCGTGACCGCCTCCTGTTCGAGGAGGTCTCTCACCGCGAACTTTTCGAGTTTGAGGGTCCCGTCCCCGACCTCTCCGGCGACCGTGACCCGGTCCCCGACGCGAAGCCCTCTGACGCGGTCTCGGAACCGCTTCGTGGGCTCGAAGGCGACACAGGGGAGCGTCCCCGTCTCGTCCGCGATCGTCACGAAGACGTGGCCCCCGGCTCCGGTCTCGGGAGCCTCGATCACCCGACCGGTCACGCGGTAGGCCCGGCCGTTCTGGACCGCTGCCACCGTCGCGTCCTCGAGGTGGACGTCGGTCCCCTGGTTCGTCTCGAACAGCGCCCGGGCGTGGACTGGCTCTGACTCGATCCCGGCAGCGACCCGGGCGACCGCGTGGGGATCGTCTCCCCGGATTCCGTACAGGATCGGTCCGGGGGCGTTCGGTACGCAGACTGCCTCGTCTTCGCCGCGATCGACGGTGTCCCAGGCCGCCGGGTAGGCCGACTCGGCGGCGGTGAACACTGAATCGTGGTCCACGTCGCGCGGGGTCCCCCACCGGTCCGGCTCCCGGTAGGCGATGTACTCGTAGGTCCATTCGGTGAGCGCCGCGCTGGCCCCGATGGCTGCCAGCGCGCCGATCGTGCCCCGCTGGTCCTTCCAGCCCGCACTCGGGTAGCCGGCCGCCGCGATCAGTTCCGCCGCCTCCGCACGATCGAGGATCTCCCTGATCGCCCGTTTCCCGAAGCTCCTGACGGCCGGCTCGATCGGCTCCCGGGCGGCGACGATCCCCGGGTTGGTCCGCTCGTCCTCGAGTACCGCGAGAGAAGCGACGACCTCCCTGGCCACGTCGAGCGCAACGTCCGGGGCCGCATCGGTGTGGATCGCGAGTGCGGCGTTTCCCCGCGTCTTGTATTCGACTGCCGGGTTGAGCCGCAGCAAGCGGAGCCGTTCGATGTGGGCCCCGGTTCGGCGGAGCGCCTCGGCGACCCGGGTCGCGACGTACGTCGTGCACATCCCCTGCTCGCGGGAGTCCGTGTCGTCGAGGGCGAGGACGGTCACGGCAGGCGGTTGGTGGGCGGTCCCCTTAAACGATCCGCGACTTGCTTGTTTGCGGTCCACCCGCCAAACCGCCCGCAAACGCCGGCTACCGCCCACAACGCTTATCGGGGTCGAGTACCCTACGATCCCGTAATGTCACGATCGGCGCTCATCGACAACATCACCGCGATGCTCTCGGACGCGGGATTCACGGTGAGCGACCGGTGTTCGACGCGCCCGAAGAGCTTCGACCTGGCCGCCCGACGCGGGGAGGACCTCCTCCTCGTAAAGATCCTGGGGAACATCGACGCCTTCGACGGGCCGACGGGCCGGGAGATGCGCCGGCTCGGCACCTATCTCCGTGGCACCCCGATGGTTATCGGGCTCCGGACCCGCGATGAGGCACTCGACCCGGGCGTGGTGTACTTCAGACACGGCGTGCCGGTGCTCAACCCGGACACGGCGATGGACCTGTTCGTCCACGGCGTTCCGCCGCTGATTTACGCCGCGCCAGGCGGACTTTACGTGAACATCGACGGCGACGTCCTCGCGGACGAGCGCGAGGAGCGTGGCTGGAGTCTGGGTCGTCTCGCCTCGGAACTCGGGGTCTCCCGGCGAACCGTCTCGAAGTACGAGGACGGCATGAACGCCAGCGTGGAAGTCGCGGCCCACCTCGACGAACTCTTCGACCAGGACCTCACCAGCCCGGTGTCGGTCCTGGACGGGGCCGAAGACATCCGCGACGCCGAACCGACTCCCGCGGACCCCGACATCGACCCCGAGGACCGACCGATCGTCGCGATGCTCACCCGGGTCGGGTTCGAAGTGCACCCGACGGTCCGGGCCCCGTTCAAGGCGGTCAGCGAGGAGACGGGCAGCGACGAGACGCTCATCACCGGTCATTCGGCCTTCACCGACGCCGCCGTCAAGCGGGCCCGGATCATGGGCTCGCTCCGCGAGGTCATCCACACCCGTTCGGTCTACTTCGTCGACGAGGCCGCGTCCGAGTCCATCGAGGGGACGGCCATCATCGAGCGCGGGGAGGCCGACGACGTCGAGGATTCCGACGAATTCCGCGATCTCATTCGGGCGAGGGGCGGCTCGCCCGAGGCCTGACCCCGTTCCGGAAGCGGCCTGATCCCGGGCTGGTAGCGGCCCGATCCCGTTCCGTTTCTCCCGGTCTCCGCACTGACAGTAAAATTTGCGGTGAGGACTTTCCCATGACCCGTAACAGCCGTTTTCGCCGCTCTCCTGGATGGCCACCGGTTCCTCCCGTCGTCCGGTGAATGTGCCGTTTGGACGTGACGAAAATGGTACTGGAATTCCTCGTTCCTCACCGTCTCAGTTTCCGAATCAATCGGTACCCTCTCACCCGAACAGTGGCCTCCGAGTTCAATTCGTCTCGGCCAGTCCCCGTTCGGCTCGGGCCTGAAGGGTGCTCCGCCGCTCCTCGAGGTCGACGGTCGTTCCGAGAATGGGGTACGTATACGCGAGGTCGGAATAGAGGTACCGTGGGAGGTCAGGCCCCTCGGCAGGCAACGATAGGTCACGTCGGCGGTCGAAGACCGTCTCCTGGCGCGTTCGAGCGATCTCGTCGATCGACGTTCCCAACCGAAGCAGTCGGGACCGAATGCCGTCATAGTCCCCGAAGGTCTTCGCGGCGGCGATGATTTCCGCAAGGGAAGAGAGTTCACTCGCAATTTGTCTCACGTCGGTTCCGTGTCGGTGAACCGAGTCCCGCTCGCGTTCCAACGTCTCGATGTACTCCGCACGCGGTCGAACCGAACGAGCGACCGCCTCCAGGAGGATGGTCTGCTGTCTTCGCTCTACTGTTTGGTTGCGGGTCAGCAAGAGCGCTATTTCGGGGCTGAACTCCTCTTCCAGGCTTTCCCGGTACGTATCGCCGTACTCCTCCGCGTAGTGCGGGACCGCCATGACCGTCGATTCGTAGGCGCGTCGAATTTTCTCGATGACGCCCGTCTTTTCTGCGGTGACCGTCCGGACGGCGTGGCCGCCCGATCCGGCCGTCCGAACGGCGTGGCCGTCAGATGCGATCGTCGGATTGCCGAGTTCGAGTGTGCGTACCGTCTCGGCAAACCGGCGGAGGGCCCGTTTTTCCGCACGCGTTCGATCGAGTTCCGTTTCGAGGCGCTCTCCGGTCCGGGTGATCAGTCCGTCGACCCGCTCCTCGAGTTCCTCGACCATATCGAAACGTCCCGACAGGACGTGTTAACGCCTGCTAATAGCCGTATTGAGGGATATAGAACACGCCATACTCGACAGTAGTTCGTTCCCGTCTACTGGGAAACTACATCACCGCTGCGACGGACCGAAATCGCCGCTCACTGGGGCTTGAGCGACGATCGACGTCGCCGGAGTTTGACCCTCTTTTTTTGGGTCGAAAATGCCATGGAAATTGTACCCCTATAGGGCACTATATTCCACTCATAGCGAACGTCATATGAAATGCCCAGCAAAGGGGCACTATGACCGACCGAAGTCCCCGTGAGAGGGCCGTGATATTCGGCGACATTCATGGCAATCTCACCGCGTTAGAAGCGGTTTTCGAGGACATGGACGAACGCGGAGTTGGCCCCAATCGGTACTGTCTCGGGGACCTGGTGGGGTACGGGACGTTTCCGAACGAGGTCGTCGAGTTCGTCCGCTCGCGGGCGATCCCGACGATACAGGGCAATTACGATCGTGGCGTCGGGAACAACAGCGACGACTGTGGGTGTGCCTATCAAACCGAGATCGAACGGAAGCGGGGAGATCGCTCGATCGCGTGGACGAACGACGTAATCACTGACGACAAACGTGAATTCCTTCACTCGCTCGATACGCAGCTCGCTTTCGATCTCGGAGATCTTCGCGTGGTTCTCGTTCACGGAAGTCCACGTCGCGTCAACGAATATCTCTATGCGGACCGACCGGACGAGAGCTTCGAACGACTGCTCGATGCTGTGGAGGCCGACGTACTGGTCTGCGGACACACGCATCTCCCCTACCACAAGGAATTGCCCAGCGGTCGCCACGTCGTCAACGCCGGCAGCGTGGGAAAACCGAAAGACGACGATCCCCGGGCGGGCTACGTCGTCCTGACAGCCTCCGGAGCGGATCTCGAAGTGCAGATGATCCGGGTCGAATACGATGTCGAACGCGAGGCGGCCGCCATAGAGCGTTCCGAGATGCCGGATGCGTTCGCCGAAATGCTCAGGTCCGGCACGAGCTGAGGAACCGCTCGTCTATCGGCGGAGATGATTCACACGGGCGTGGAATCAATTTGACCGGCTCGACTGTCGAGGAGACCGAGGAGTGAATTATCGTTATTCTGTGAAAGAAACACTCCACGTCTTGCACGGGACTTTGATCGGCGAACAGG
>JBKGZU010000055.1:0-8533 GCA_046543215.1 Halodesulfurarchaeum sp.
GGATAAACCCCAGTCGGAGCCGGTCAGTGTCCATCTCCTGTTCGAGGACGAGCGGGAGCGTGTCCGCGTTGACCCGAGCGGCACCGTCCATGACCGTGACGACCGTCGAGAAGAGCGCGGCGAACGCGCCCGCGACCACGACGTAGAAGGTCCAGTCACCGAAGCCTTCCCGGAGGATGTTCCCGATGGCGATGGCCATGTTCGCGTCCTGGGGCGGGTTCGGGTAGAGGACCGCCGTGGCGAGCAAGATCATGCTCACGATGAGGACGAAGCTGAAGGCAAAGGCCACCCGGAAGTCCCGGATCCCGGTCCGCATCCAGCTGGCGATGTACTCGTGGAATCGCTCCTCGGTCGGGTCGTAATCCTGGTTCCGCAGGGCCTGTGCGCCCTCCTTCTTAGCCATGCTCCAGCTGCCGATAGTGACGGTGGTGCTGAGTCCCGTCGGCGCGTAGCCGGCGAGGGACGCGAACAGCCCCAGAAAGACCGGCGAGGAGAAATCGGGAAGCGTGAAAGCAGTCTCGGTGACTACGGCGGCCGAGGGCGGGGAGACGAACACGCCCAGAATGATGAAGCCGCCGAGGACGAACACGAAGAGTTTCATCAGCATCTCGATCCAGGAGTACCGGGAAACCAACGTCAGCGCGACCGAGAACGCGATCAGCCCGACGTACAGCTGAATGGCCGTGATCGAGGGGATCAACGCCGCCAGGAACGTGGCCGCACTGAAGCCGACCGACGCGAGGATGAGGGTCCATCCCACCAGATACACGAGCATCGTGAAGATCTGTCCCCAGTGATCGGGCCCCGGAAGGTCTCCATACCCCTCGACGGGGTTCCGGCCGATGCCGTAGTTGTATCGGATGCCCAGTTCCCACCCCCCGTATTTCGCCAAGAAGACGATCGCCACGACCCAGACGCCGAAGAAGCCGTACATCCCACCCATCGTCGGAGCGAGGACGATGTGACTGCCGCCGATTCCCAGCAGGGCCCACATGATCGAGGGCCCGAGGTGATTGCGGATGAACCCGCTCCAGTCCTCGGCCGGGTAAGTGAGATCAGGTGTGTCCTCGGCTAGCGCCGCTCCCCCATCGTCGACTGTTGCCATTGGTGTCTGACTCTTTGTCGGGGCAGGGGAACTAAACGTTCCGATGCGGTCGAAAACCGCCAGTTCGGTGGCGTGGCCGGACCGTGATTCTTAAGGGTCGAACGGAACTCCCTTGGAGTATGAGTGACGAACAGACGGCCGATTCGGCCGACGATTCGGCAGCCGACGAGGAGTCGGCGGGGCTGCAAGACGGGGATTTCGTGAAGGTCGCCTACACCGCTCGAACTGTCGAGAGTGGTGACCTCGTCGACACCACGGACGAATCGGTCGCGGAGGAGGAAGGCGTCGACACCGAGGGCCAGGAGTTCGCCCCGCGAACGATCGTCCTGGGCGAGGGCCACCTCTTCCCCGGCGTCGAGGAGGACGTCATCGGCCGCGAGGTCGGCGAGGAGGGAACCGTCGAGATCGCCGCCGCCGAGGCCTTTGGCGAGTACGACGAGGAAGCCGTGCGCACGGTGAGCGCCGAGAAGATTCCGGAAGACGATCGCTACCCCGGTGCCCACGTCGACGTCGACGGACAGCACGGCCACGTCGAGACCATCATCGGCGGGCGCGCACGCGTCGACTTCAACCACCCACTCGCCGGCCAGGACATCGAGTACGAGTACGAGATCCTCGACACGATCGAAGATCGCGTCGAGAAGGCCCAGGGCCTGCTGAACACCTACTTCGACGTCGACCTCGACATGCACCTCGAGACCGACGAGGTCGAGGAGGAAGTCGAGATCGAACCCGAGGAGGGTGACGAGGACGAGGAAGACGCGGAACGTGAGACCGAGCTCCAGACCGTCGAGAAGGAGACCCTCTACATCGAGACGTCGCCGGAACTCCAGTTCAACCAGCAGTGGATGATGTCGAAACAGCAGATCCTCGGGGACGTCATCGAGAAGATCGACATCGATCGAGTCATCGTCCAGGAGATCATCGACGGCGCACCCGCGATGCCCGGCATGGGCGGGATGGGCGGCGGCCTCGGGGACGTCGAAGCCCAGCTCGAGGACGCCGACATCGACGCGGACGAGATCATGGACGAACTGGACGTCGACGAACTCGACGAAGAATAACGCCGTTCTGTCGGCCGCTTTTCCACGACGCTTTCCGACGGAGAAACGCTATTCCTGGCGACCGAGTAGTGTCTTCGAGACTCAGGCGATGTCCCGGCTGGTGTCGACCCGGACCCGCTCGCTCAGGTCGAGTTTGATCGTCTCGTTCGGGATCCGGCCGCCCCGGTACTTCCGGACCGTGAGCCGACTGTCGATCTCGCTTCCCTTGATCCGCACGTCGAGGTCGAGGACGACGTCGGCCATGTGCTGGGTCGTCGGCCGGAGCGGTGGCGTCCGATCGCCCTCGAGGGCGTGCAGGAAGGCGATGCCGCCCGTGTTGAGCATGTGGTTTCGGATTTCGTTCAGCAACTGCTCGTACCGCGGCCGTTCGGCCCGTTCGAGGGTATCGATCGGGTCGATGATCACCGTCATCTCGTCGTAGGCCTCCCTGACGGCCCGGCGTGTCGTGTCGATCGGATCCTCCCCCGAAACCAGCCAGATCTCGGGATCGCCGGTCGGCGCGGTGGTGGCGTCGATGGCGTCGGCGACGGCGTCCTCCCGCCGGTCGCTCGTGAGGTAGAGCGTCGATCTGGGGCGGGTCAGCTCGTACAGCAGCAACTCCCCCTGACTCGCCGCTGGGGCCTGGAACGCGACGACGCTCCCGGCCGGCAGCCCCCCGGCGAGTTCGCGGTCGAGCACCTCGACCCCGGTGGAGAGTTTATTCGCCATTGATAGATCCGAGGACGCGGTTCCCATTAAGCGTTCGCCCACGACTCGACGATTTCGTCGTACGCGTGTCTTGCACGGCCGTCCGCGATTGGCCGGTCGACCGGGGGCACTGCGTGGACGGGTCCGGCTCCGAGTGTCTCCGGGATCTCCGCCGGGACGGACTCGGCTCGGCTCAGCAGGACGCCAGCGACCGGGGTCTCGACGGCTCGGCTCATGCGGATCGACTTGACGGCGTCGGTGACGGATGCGGGGGTCGCCCTCGTGACGACCACCGCGCTATCGGCGTGCCTGAGCGGTTTCACGGCCCGCTCCGAGGCGCCGGCGGCCCCGTCGAGGACGACCGGCCGGTCGGTCACGACGTTTCGCAGCGCCGCCTCGAGGTCCGTTCCCGGCGTCGCCCCGACGATCGAAACGCCGGGAAAGCGGTCGGACTCGGTGGCCGCTTCGTCGATCGTCCCGCCGGACGCAAGCGTTTCGAGCCCAGTATCGGGAACCCCCGCCCGGATGTGTAGGTTCGGCATGTCCACGTCGGCGTCGATCACGATCGGCTCGCGTCGCCGATTCGAAAGGGAGACGCCGAGTCCCAGTGCAGTCGTGGTCTTTCCAGCACCGCCCTTGCCGCCGGTCACCGCGAGCATGGGGCCAGTGGGCCGGTTCTGTGTCTTAAACCTCCGGCCGGTGACGGTCGTCGAGCACATGCGAGGGATTCAATACGCTTCCACGAGGGGACCTACGTAATGCGTCACGAGCACGTCATCTCCGCCAAACAGTTCTCCAGGGCGGACATCGAGGCGGTGTTGGATCGGGCCGCCGACTTCGCCGCCAACCAGCGGGACGTGGTGGACGCCCACGAGGGCGCGCTGCTCGCCACGGCCTTCTTCGAACCCAGTACGCGGACGAAGATGAGTTTCGAAGCGGCGATCAAACGCCTCGGCGGGGACGTCATCGACATGGGCCCCGTCGAGTTCTCGAGCGTGAAGAAAGGCGAGACGCTGGCCGACACGCTCCGGGTGATCGAGGGGTATGCGGACGCCATCGTGCTCCGACATCCGATGGAGGGGGCTGCGACCATGGCCGCGGAGTTCGTCGACGTCCCGCTGCTGAACGCCGGCGACGGTGCGGGACAGCATCCGACCCAGACGCTCCTGGACCTGTTTACGATCCGGGAGGCGGTCGGCCTCGACGACCTGACCATCGGAATCATGGGGGACCTGAAGTACGGGCGGACGGTTCACTCACTCGCCCAGGCACTGACCAACTTCGACACCGCCCAGCACTTCATCAGTCCCGAGAGCCTCCAGCTTCCGCGGAGTGTCCGTTACGATCTCCACGAACAGGGGGCCCAGGTCAGGGAACACGAGGACTTCGAGGCGATCCTGCCGGAACTCGACGTGCTTTATGTGACCCGGATCCAGCGCGAGCGCTTCCCGGACGAGGACGAGTACAAGGCGGTCGCCGGCCAGTACCGGCTGGACACGGAGACCGTCCTCGCCGAGAACGAGAATCTCACGGTGCTGCACCCGCTTCCGCGAGTCGACGAGATCGCCCCGGGCATCGACGACCTCCCGGGGGCGAAGTACTTCGAGCAAGCACACAACGGGGTGCCGGTTCGAATGGCCCTCCTCGACATGCTCCTATGACCGAGACAGAAACCGAACTTCGCGTCAGCAAGATCGAGAACGGCACCGTCATCGACCACGTCACCGCCGGGGAGGCGCTCCGCGTCCTGGGAATCCTCGGGATCGACGGGACGAAAGGCGAGACCGTCAGCGTGGGCATCAACGTCCCGAGCGACCGGCTCGGCCGCAAGGACGTGGTGAAAGTCGAGGGGATGGAGTTGAGTCAGGAGGAAGTCGACGTCCTCTCGCTTATCGCGCCCGACGCGACGATCAACATCATCCGGGACTACGAAGTCGTCGACAAGGCCCGGGTCGAGCGCCCGGAATCGGTCATCGGCGTGCTCACCTGTCCCAACACGAACTGCATCACCAATGCCGGCGAACCGGTCGACACCCACTTTTCCGTCCTTGATACCGGCGTCCAGTGTCGCTATTGCGAGACGATCGTTCGCGAGGACATCACCGATCACATCGAAACCTGACCGGCGGTTCCCTCCTCTGGGCCCCAGCGACTGCCCGAAAACGTATATCCCTCGCTGCCCTCTTTTCAGCTATGGGACGCACAATCCTCAAAGTCGGCGTGGCCCTGATTCTGGTAGCCCTGATCTGGAAGCTGGTGCTGGAAGGGGACGAGGAAGAGCAAATCGACCGCATCGACTAGCGAACTACCGGCGGGAGTGTTTCGATCCGTGGGCCGTATGCGAGACTGGTCGACTATGCGAGACAGGTTGAGTATGCGAGACCGGTTGACTTTAATGAGCCGGGGAAATAGCCCGTGATATGGCATTCGAAGAGGACGACGATGTCCGGCTCACCGACGAGCACAGCGAGTACGACGGCGAAATTGGGACGGTCACGCAGGTCGTCGAGACCATGTTCGGCGACGCGAACTACACGGTCTCCTTCGAGGACGGGCAGGAAGCCGGCGTCCCGGAGGACCACCTCGAGCCCGTCGCCGACGCGGCTGGCGACGACGAGGAAGCCGACGACTGAGGATGGGTCTCCCCTTTCACTACGTCGACCTCCGGGCCTTTTGCTACGCGACGGAGGACGAATCCCGGGTGCGTGATGCCCTGCGGGCCGTCCTCCCCCCGGAGGCGGAGATCGAATCGGCGGTCGGGGAGGGACATCACGGCGATCGGATCGTGATTCTCACGGCCCGCGTCGAGCGGGCCGCCGAGATCGAATCGATTTTCGACCGACTCGAAACGGGCGTCGGCCTCGAACGGATCCGGGCCGAACTCGAGGACCGGCTCGACGAGAACAACGCCCTCTACGTGGGCCTCGACAAACAGGCAGCCGCGCGCGGGAACGTCGAACTCGGCGACGGAATCACCCTTCGGGCGAAGGTCGAGGCCTACCCGGCAAAGCGGGACCGGGCCCTCGAAAACGCCCGGGACGCACTGACCTGACATGTACGAGGCCGTTCACGTCGAAACCGATGGCGAAACGACCCCTGGCCGGTTCGCGGTGACCGTCTCCAGGGCCGGTTTCGACGGGATGGTCCTCCGCAATCGGCAGTCGGCGATGGCCGAGGTGGACGCCGATGCACTCGCGAGCCGGCATGCAATCGACGTCCTTTGCGGCATCGAAATCACCGCGAGGGACAAAGCGACAGCCAGTGGGGCGATCGGCAACCGGCGACCGGAAGCAGAAATCCTGTTGCTCCGGGGTCGAGACCCGGAACTGAACCGGTTTGCCGTCGAATCCCCCCGGATCGACGTCCTCGCGGATCCGATGGGCGGGGACGGTGACGTCAATCACGTGATCGCCGAGGCCGCCGCGGAAAACGGGGTCGCACTCGAGGTGAACCTCGGCCCGGTTCTTCGCGAGTCCGGTGGCACCCGCGTTCGGGCGATTCGACGCCTGCGGAAACTCCGGGAACTGATCGAGGACGCAGCGGCACCCTATGTCGTCTCCGGAGCTCCACGGACCCATCTCGCGGTTCGCGGACCGCGAGAACTGCTCGCAGTCGGCGAGCAAATCGGGTTCGACCGCGAGCAGATCCGCGCCGGACTGGAGACGTGGGGCCAGATCGCCGAACGGACTCGCGCGCGCCGCGATCCGTCTCAGGTCGCGCCGGGCGTCCGGATCGAGGACGAATCCGAATCGGGCCGGGAAACCGGGTCGGACTCGACGTAACCGGCGCGGCCGGGGCGTGAAACGGATCCGTGGAGTTACAACCGTCCGCGTGCAAGTCGACCCCGTGCGACACCTCCCGAAACACCTCCGGCCCCGGTATCGCTATCTCGCCGTCGAGATCGAGACCTGGCCCGAGGCAGACCTCGACACGCGGGCTTTCCAGGAGGCGGCCTGGGCGGCTGCGCGGTCGCTTCTCGGCGACGCCGAGAGTGCCGCCGTCGATTTGCAGGTCGTGGAGGCGGAGTTCTGGACGGGTGGCGGATCGGCCGTCGTTCGCGTGCGGAGCGACGCCGTCCGCCGCGCCCGCAGCGCGCTCGCCTGCCTCCCCGCCGTCGACGGCCAGCCCGTTCGCATCGGCGTGCGGGGGGTCGGAGGAACCGTTCGGGCGGTCGAGGAACACTATCGGGGCGGCCCACCGGCACCGACCGGGACGGAAGCGATCGAGTTCCGGGGCGAATCGGCCGTCGCCGTCCGTCGGGACGACCGGGTGGACGTCGATCTCGGGGCCAGCTACGTGGGCACCACGCCGCAGGAGCTCTGACCATGCAGGGACAACAACAGCAAGCGTACGATCGTGGCATCACCATCTTCTCGCCGGACGGTCGACTCTACCAGGTCGAATACGCCCGGGAGGCAGTCAAACGCGGCACGGCCAGTATCGGGGTCCGCGCCAGCGACGGGGTCGCTCTCGTCGTCGACAAGCCCGTCCGGTCGCCGCTGGTCGAGCAATCTTCGGTCGAGAAACTGCACAAGGCCGACGATCACATCGGTATCGCGAGCGCCGGCCACGTCGCCGACGCCCGGCGACTCATCGACTTCGCCCGCCGTGACGCGCAGGTGAACCGGCTCCGCTACGAGGAACCGATCGGCGTAGAGGCGCTGACGAAGGACGTGACCGATCACATCCAGCGGTTCACCCAGATCGGCGGGGCCCGTCCCTTCGGGGTGGCCCTGTTGATCGGTGGACTGGAGAACGGGAGGCCCCGGCTCTTCGAGACGGATCCGAGTGGCACGCCCTACGAGTGGCAGGCGATCGCCATCGGGTCCGACCGGGGGGACCTCCAGTCGTTCCTCGAGGCGGAGTACGACCCGGAGATCGAACTGAGCGAGGCGGTCGGATTGGGGCTTCGGGCGCTCGGCTCCGTGGCAGCGGATGGAATTTCCCCCGACGGCGTCGGTGCGGCGACGGTCGACGCCGACTCCGAACAGTACCTCGAACTCACCGACGACGAAATCCGGGAGTATCTCGACGACGCGGACCTGCTCGCTGCATAGCCTGTTCCGCTTCCGTCTGGGACGGGGCCGGGACGTGCTACATTTTTCACCCCGCCCGTCGTAGCCCAGTCCATGATCTCACTTGACGATGCCGTGACGGCGCGGCTGGAATCTCACGGCGCCCGCTTCGAGGTACTCGTGGACCCGGACGCGGCCCTCGCGATCAAGCGGGGCGAGTTCGACGGAGACATCGAGGACGTCATCGCGGCCCGGGACGTCTTCGATAACGCATCGCGGGGCGACCGACCGGCAGAATCGGACGTCGAGGAGGTGTTCGGGACGACGGACCCGCTCGAGATCATTCCCGAGGTGATCGAACGCGGGGAAATCCAGATCACTGCCGAACAGCGCCGGGAGATGCTCGAACGAAAGGAGCGGGAACTGATCGAGCGCATCGCCCGCAACGCGGTCAACCCCCAGATGGACGATGCCCCCCACCCGCCCGATCGGATCGAGAACGCCCTCGAGGAAGCCGGGTTCGACGTCGACCCGATGGAGCCGGTCGAATCACAGGTCGAAGACGCGCTCGACGCCCTGCGGCCGGTGATTCCGATCCGGTTCGACGAGGTGACGATGGCCGTGCAGATCCAAAAGATTGTGTCGACCGAGCCCATGTTTAA
>JBKGZU010000056.1:0-8360 GCA_046543215.1 Halodesulfurarchaeum sp.
GGCTTCGGCCCGCCGCAGTCGGTAGGTGAGCGTGGAGCGGGGCACGTCGAGGATCTCGGCCAGTTCGGCGACGTCGATCTCCCGTGGGGTCTCGTAGTAGCCGTGGGTGACGGCCGCCCGGAGCGCTTCCCGCTGTTTGGCGGGCAATCCGTCGATGAGGTCCGGGCCAGTCGTCGCGGTTTCCCCGGCCTCGGTCATCCGGCGCATCTCGAGGTCGGCACAGTCCCCGAGGGTCGCCTCGAGGGTGTCGATGAAGGCCCGGACGTCGCCCTCCCCGGAGTGGATGATGCGCCAGGTGTACTCCCGACCGCGATTCAGCGTCTCGAAGAGGAGGCCGTCCCCGAGCGTGTCGAGGGCGATATGGGGGACAGAGACACAGCTCATGGTCCGCGCCCAGTAGGAGTAGAGGACGAGTTCCTCGTCGGTGTGTTCGAGCACTTCGGTGGTCTGCTGGGCCCCGCAGTCGTCGGTCGCCAGACAGTCGGCGTAGTAGTCCGCGGTCCGCACGGTCTCCTCGATGGCCTCGAGGGCCTCGGGCGACCCGGTCGCGTGATCGACCCGCCAGAGGCTCTCCGGGGTGGCATGGAGGGATAGCGAGCGGATGCGGGCCTCGCGGTGGGCCGCGAGCGTGTCCGCGATCGCGTTACATCCTCGCTCGTAGGACAGAGCGAAGACGAGTTCGCGCATACCGGCGATAGGGGCCAGAACGGTTTAACGGGTCGCCTCGTGGGCCGACTCGCCGTGTACCGCAGTGGCCGACTGGCCATTCGAGATTACGCCCCCTGCCTCCCAGCCCCGTGGTGCCCCGCCCCGGGGCCAACGTTTATCCCCGATACCGGGGCCAGTCCGGTTCGATGCAGTGACGAGCTGCCACCAAGCGCTCGCGGGTGTGCGACGTGTCGCGTGGTGAAATCTGCTGCGGGACCCGTCGCCCGCGGCACCCACTCCACGTCGCCTGTTCGCCCCGACGATATCAGGCAGCCATCGACCCCGCTCAGACCGGCTCGCCGAACGCGTAGAAGGTGTTGTGATCGGTGATCTCGACCTCGACACGGTCCCCCAGCTCGATGCCCGCGCTGTGCTCGTCCGGGATCACGACCCGGTGATAGGCGTCGTCGTAGGCCTGCAGCGAACTCCCGGTCCCGGGCTCGGCCACGAGTACCTCCCGGCGGGATCCGAGAAGGTCCTCGTGAACCTGGCCGACGATTGCTTCCTTGCGCTCGGAGAGCTCCCGGGAGCGTTCCTTCTTCACCGTCCCACCCAGCCCCTTCATCTCGGCGGCGTCGGTCCCCGGCCGCTTCGAGAAGCGCGTGACGTTGATCGTTTCGGGTTCGACGGTCTCGAGGAGATCCACGCTCGCCCGGTGATCGGCCGCACGCTCGGTGGGAAAGCCCACGACGAAATCCGTGGCGAGAGACCATTCCTCGAGGGCCCGGTCGAAGGTGTCGACGATTTCCCGGAACTCGGCGACGGAGTGCTGGCGGCGCATCTCCTCCAGCACGTCGTCCGAACCAGACTGGACCGGCAGGTGAATGAAGTTGTACAGCTCCGGGCACTCCGCCATCAGGCGGGCGATCTCCTCGCGGATCGGATGGATCCCCCACGGGTTGGCCATCCCGAGCCGGACCCGAAAGTCCCCCTCGAGAGCACAGATGCCCCGGAGGAGATCCGGAAGCCAGTGCTCGCCGTGATCGAGTCCGTAGACGCCGGTGTCCTGGCCGGTGATCCGGATCTCGCGAGCCCCGGCCTCGAGCAGTTCGCGGGCCCGCGCGACGTTTTCCTCGACCGGCGGCGAGTCGATGCGTCCGGTGGCGGCCTTCGTGATGCAGTACGAACAGTCGCTCATGCAGCCCCGTGCGAGGGGCAAAATCCCGATCACCCCGTCGAGGATCGGCTCGGTGTCCGGCGTGACGGTCGGGCACTCGCCATTGCTGACCACGTCCGGGACCTCGTCCCAGCCGACGACGGAGGCATCGACGTCCGCCTCGGCGAACGCGGAGCCCTGCGCGAGGGCCATACAACCGGTGACGATGAGCTCGCCCTCGTCCTGGAGTTCCCTGGCCCGGCGGAGCATGTTGTCTTCGGTCGTCTCGATGACCGTGCAGGTGTTGAGAATGACCGCGTCCGCGGCTGCCGGCGTCTCGACGGGCCGGTGGCCGCCGTCGCGGAGCCGCCGCTCGATGGCGCGGCTCTCGCCCCGGTTTGCCGTACAGCCGTAGGTCTCGATGTAGTACCGGGCCATTCGGTCGGCGAGGATAGCGGCCACGGAGCCAAAAGGAGCCCGGTCGTCCAGGGCGGTTCCGGAACCCGGCGAATACTCGCCCAGTGGGACCTTTACGCATGGATTCTCACATATCGAAAACGGCCGTCTCCCTTTAGTCAGCCGACTTTTAACGTTTAGGCAGGGCTAAATTAGGTGGGCCAAAATGTGCACGACACTCACAGACGTGCCGGTCGGGAGCCAGGTCCGGATCGAGCACGTCCCCGAAAACACACTCCGGGCGAAGCTCCAGCGGCTGGGGTTTTTGGACGGACCGGTGCGGTGCCAGCAACGACTCCGGAAGGGACCGGTAATCCTCAATCGACACGGCACTGACATCGCGCTGGGACGGTCGATCGCCGTCGATCTCGAGGTAACGGAGGTCGAGGAGGCGTGAGCGAAACGGGAGCCGAACGGCCGACGTTGGGTTCGAGTGAGCGGGAAACCGTGGCGCTCGTCGGCGCACCGAACGTGGGCAAGAGCGTCCTCTACAACCAGCTCGTCGACGAGTACGTGGACGTCTCGAACTACCCCGGGACCACCGTCGAGACCACCCTCGCCCACCTGGGCCCGTATGACCTCACGGACACGCCGGGGGTCTACGGGATCAGTGCCTTCGACGAGGAAGAGCGGATCACCCGCGAGATCGTTCTCGAGGCCGACCTGGCGATCGACGTAGTCGACGCGACCCATCTCGACCGCGACCTCTTCCTCACGCTCCAGCTCCTGGACATGGGAATCCCGACAGTCGTCTGTCTCAACATGATGGACGAGGCCAGGGCCGATGGGATCGAAATCGACGTTGCAGCCCTCGAGGCGGCCCTGGGCGTGCCCGTCGTGCCGACGGTGGCCACGGAAGGGACGGGCGTCGAGACGGTTCGAGAACGACTCCCGGAGGCGGACGCGCCGGACTCCCCGGCGATTCAGTCGTTCCTGGAGGAATTGCCCGACGACCTCTCGGTTTCTCGGGCGGAGCGGACCCTGCTCGCGGAGGGCGATGAACCGACCGCGGCGGCGGTCACGGATGAGGGCCAGTCACGGGCGGACGGAGGGATTCCGGCGTCTGTCGACCCCGGACGTCGGGACGCCATCTACGAACACCGCCGGAACCGGGTCGGCGAGATCGTCGACCGAGTCCTGGCCGTCGAGGAGTCCACCCGCAGCTGGGCGGGATGGCTGAGCGATCGAATGATCCATCCGCTGACCGGCACCCCGATCGCCATCGCCCTCCTGGGAGTGATTTACTACCTCATCGGCGACCTCGTCGCCCAGCGACTCGTCGACCTCCTCGAAGGGGAAGTTTTCGGCGGGTTCTACAACCCGCTCGTGACGGAGGCGGTGCGAGGGGTCATGCCCGCGGCGGAGTGGGCCGACCCGCTCACCTTCGTCCTCGTGAACGAGAAACTGGGACTGCTCACCGTCACCGTCCAGTACATCATCGGGGTGCTTCTGCCGCTGATCGTGGCCTTCTACCTCGTCATCGGGAGTCTCGAGGACTCCGGAGTGCTGCCACGGCTGGCGGTGCTGACCGACCGTGGCCTCGCCCGACTCGGGCTGAACGGTCGGGCGATCGTACCCATGATCGTCGGCATCGGCTGTGTCACGATGGCCGTGATCACCACCCGAATGGTCGGCTCCCGGCGCGAGCGGCTCATCGCGACCGGCCTGCTCGGCCTGGCAATCCCCTGCTCCGCGCAGCTCGGGGTCATCCTGGGGCTCCTCGCTGGCCTGGGACTGGTCTGGTGGTTCGGGTATCTGGGCGTGCTCCTGCTCGTGCTCGGCGTGGTGGGGGTCGTCCTCGACCGGGTACTTCCCGGGAAGAGCGAGGGGCTGGTCACGGAACTTCCGCGGTTGCGCGTGCCCCGCGCTCGGAACATCCTGCGCAAGACCTTCAACCGCACGAAGATGTTCTTCCGCGAGGCGGTGCCGCTTTTCGCCGGCGCGGCGATCGTGATCTCGCTTCTTGACTACACCGAGCTTTTGGCGGCGATCGAACGCGGTGTCAGACCGCTCACGGGGCTCGTGGGAATGCCCGCTGACTTCGCCCAGGTCCTCATCCTCGGACTCATCCGGCGTGACTTCGCGGCCGCCGGGATGACCGACCTCGCGCTCTCGACGCCACAGATCTTCGTGGGACTGGTCGTGATCACCCTCTTTGTCCCCTGTATCCTCGCGATGGTGATGATCGGCAAGGAGCGGGACATGACCGCCGGGGCGGCGACGTGGCTCGGCTCCTGGATCGTGGCCTTCACCGTCGGCGCGATTCTCGCGGTGGTGTTCGGCCTATGAGCGGTTTTGGCACCGTGACCTGTGACACCTGCGGGTACGACTACGATCCGAGCGACGGGCTGGACTGCCCCCGGTGTGGCTCGAGCTTCGACTGCGGTTCGCTGAGCTGTGAGGACTGTGGGGCCTGTCCCACCGTCGGCGGCGGCCTCCGGAGCGCGTTTCGAACGCTCGGGCGGAGCTGACCCGGCGACTCGCTTACTCCGGGGCACCGTCCAGAATCGCGACCCCCGAGCTGGCGCCGATGCGTTCCGCGCCGGCCTCCACCATCGCCATCGCGTCCTCGTAGCTGCCGATGCCGCCGCTTGCCTTCACTGGCAGGTACTCGCGCAGGAGTTCGACGTCCGGAACCGTCGCCCCGCCGTCGGCAAACCCGGTCGAGGTCTTGAGAAAGTCCGCCCCGGCCGCCTTTGCCGCTTCGCCGGCCTCGTGTTTTTCCGCGTCGGAAAGCAGGGCCGTCTCGACGATGACCTTCACGGGGATCGAGACCGCCGCGACGATATCGGCCAGTTCCTCGGTCACCGCGTCGGTCTCGCCGGCCTTCAGCCGGCCGACGTTGAGCACCACGTCGAGTTCGTCGGCCCCGGCCTCCTGGGCCGTGACGGCCTCCACCCGCTTCGCTTCCGAGGCGTTCTGGCCGTGGGGAAACCCGATGACGGTCGCGAGGGTCGTGTCGCTCGCGGCGGACGCCCGTGCCTCGGGAACATAACAGGGTGGAATGCAGACGTTCATCCCCCAGGACTCGGCTTCCTCGATGACCCGATGGACGGCTTCGACCGTCGTCTCGGGGCCGAGGACCGTGTGATCGATCAGCGGGGCGAGTTCGTCGCGGTTCATGGCCCCGACAACGACCCGGACGGAGAAAAGAACCGGTGAAACCGTGCCACCGCTTATTGCCCTTTGGCCCCAACCGAGTGGGTATGCCCGTGGAGGAGGTCGAATCGACCGCCGAGGAAATCGAGGAGATGGAGATCAGGGGGGCAGCCACCATCGCCGGGGCCGCAGCCGAGGCCCTGGGCACCCAGGCAGCGGCGAGCGAGGCGACCGACCCTGCTGCTTTCGAGGCCGAAATGCGCCGCGCGGCCCGGGAACTTTACGAGACCCGGCCCACGGCGGTCAGCCTCCCGAACGCCCTCCGATTCGTCTTGCAGGACATGGCAGGCGACACCGTCGAAGCAAAGCGCGAGTCGATCCTGGAGGCGAGCCGAACGTTCCAGGCGGACCTCGAGCACGCCCAGGAGCGACTGGGCCGGATCGGGGCCAACCGGCTCCGCGACGGGGACCGGGTCATGACTCACTGCCACTCGACTGACGCCCTGGCGACGGTGCGACACGCCGTCGAGTCGGGGAAACACATCGAAGCGATCGTCAAGGAGACCCGTCCCCGCAATCAGGGCCACATCACCGCGCGGCAACTCCGGGAGATGGGAGTCCCGGTGACGCTGATCGTCGACAGTGCCGCTCACCGCTACCTCAACGAGGTCGATCACGTGCTGGTCGGGGCCGACAGCATCGCCGCCGACGGCTCGGTCATCAACAAGATCGGGACGAGCGGCCTCGCGGTCAACGCCCGGGACCGGGGGACGCCCATCGTCGTCGCGGCCCAGACGATCAAACTCCACCCCGGAACCCTCACGGGCCACACCGTCGAGATCGAAATGCGGGACGAAGCGGAGGTGATCGGGGCAGCGCGGCGCGATGAGATCGGTGACATCGAGGTGAAGAACCCGGCCTTCGACGTGACCCCGCCACGACACGTCGATGCGATCGTCACCGAGCGGGGGCAGTTTCCGCCCGAAAGCATCGTCTCGCTCATGCGGGAGCTCTACGGCGACATGGACGAGGAGCCCTGGGCCGAGCCGGCCGCGGAGTGACCAGCCGCCGCCGGCCGGTGACAGCCGGCAGGCGAGGCCGAGAAGGACAACGCTTTCGGCGTTCCCCGGGCGAGTTGGCGTATGGTACTGCCGGCCGGCTCGACGTTACCACCCCTCCCCTACCTGTTCGGGGTCCTCGGGGGCGCTCTCGCCGTCACGCTTGCATTATACCGGCGACGAATCGCGCTCCGGACCCGCACGGTCCTCGCCTTTGCTCCCTGGATGGTCGCCGGCTCGGCGCTCTACGTCCTCTACCAGATCGATGTTGCCCCCGCGCCCCTCGCCCCGCTTTTCAGCTCCCCGACGGTGTATCTAACGACGGCCGTCGTGGCGGGGTCGGTCTGGCTCGTTTCGAGTCGCGTCGAGCGGACGGAGAGTTGGGTGGCCGTCGCCGGGGTCGTCGCCGCCCTCGTCCCGATCGGGATCGCGACGGCCGGGGCCGTCGCGGCTGGCACGCTCGCGCCGAGGTGGTCGCTCTTCGGCGTGGGGGTGGCCGGAGTTTTGAGCGTCGGCGTCTGGCGGTGTTTCGAGCGGTATCGGCCGGCCGTGACGGAAATCGTGGGTGCAACCGGCGCCCTCGCCGTCTTCGCCCACGTTCTGGACGGCGTCTCGACGGCCATCGGGGTCGACGTCCTTCACTTCGGCGAGCAAACGCCGCTCTCGGCGATGCTGTTGGACGTCGGCGCGGCCCTTCCGACGGCGCCGATCCTCGGCACCGGGTGGGTGTTCCTGGTCGTCAAGACGGTCTTCGCCGTCGGCCTGGTCTGGCTCCTCGCGGACCTGGTGCGGGACGATCCGCCCCTGGGGAACAGCCTGTTGCTGTTGATCACGGCCGTCGGGCTCGGGCCGGCGGCACACAACCTCCTTCTCTTCGCCGTCGCGGGGCCCGCCGGGCTTTAACTGCCGGGGGAGCGACCATCGGGCATGGGGCAGATTGTCGCCGCGGGGCACCTCAACTGGGACGTCACTCTTCTGGTCGCCTCGCTGCCGGCACCGGACGGCGAGGCCCGGATCACCGGGCAGCACCGGGCAGGCGGTGGCAGCGCCGCAAACGTGGCCAGCGCGCTCGCCGGGTACGACCTCGAGGCCGGTCTGATCGGCAGCGTCGGGGAGGACGAACACGGCCGCAGGGCGACCCGCGAACTCGAGGAAACTGGCGTCGACGTCTCGGGCGTGCTCGCGGTGCCCGGGGGAGAGACGACGGTCAAGTACCTCGTCGTGGACGCCGACGGCGAGGTCATGGTGCTGGCGAACGACGGCGTGAACGAGGCCATCGGGCCGGAAGACATCGATGCGAGCCATCTCGAGGCGGCCGATCACGTGCACCTCACTGGCCAGCGACCGGAGACGGCCGAGCGATTGCTCGGCCTCGCCCACGGGGCCGGTATCACGGTCAGTTTCGACCCGGGGCGCCGGGTCGAGGAGCGGGCCTTCGAGCCGCTTCTGGATCGGGTCGACGTGCTCCTGCTGAACGAACTGGAAGCCGAGGCCGTCTTCCCGGCGGCCGAGGGCGAGGCGATCGAGACGGCAGCCATGGCGGATCGCGTGATCGTGGTCAAGCGAGGGGCTGACGGGGCGTCGGTATACACCCCGGAAACGACCGTTCACCACCCCGGCTTTTCGGTCGATGCCGTCGACACGACCGGGGCAGGAGACGCCTTTGCCGCCGGCTTCCTCGCGGCGACGGTCGGCGGCCGGCGCTTCGGTATCGGGGCGGCGAATCCGGGACTCGACGGCGAGACGGACTTCGAGCGGGTGCTCGCCGTCGCGAACGCCAGTGGGGCGCTGACGGTTACCGAGCCAGGTGCCCGGACGACCCCGACTGCGGCCGAGTTGCAGAGTTTCCTCGCAGAACACGCGTCAGTGTGACACCAGATCCAATTTTTGTCGAGCCGGGGTATCACACCAGATCCCTTTTTGTCGAGCCGCGGTATCGGCGG
>JBKGZU010000057.1:0-8150 GCA_046543215.1 Halodesulfurarchaeum sp.
TCTTCGTCGCCGTGGGACAGGCCGGCGGCCAGGACCTCGCCGAGATGCTCGGGCTTCCCACCGACGGGAACTACATCGACGTCGACGAGGAGCTCAACGCAGGGCTGGAGAAGGTCTACGCGGCCGGAGACTGCGTCGGTGGCAATCGGCAGGTCGCCTCCTCGGTTGGCGAAGGGGCCGACGCCGCGATCAACCTCCTGGAGGAGCTTCGCGGGGCGACTTACGTCGATTACTCTGGCTGACGGGGGCCCGTTTTCGACCGGTGTCGCCCCGGTTTCGGCCGCCCGCGAAGGGTCACGTCTAAGGCGGCGCCACCGATAGAGTCGGTGAATGCGAGAGGTGACACTGGGCGGCCTGATGGTCCTCGTCGCGGCGACGGGGTTGGGGACGCTCGGGATCTTCGGGAAGTTCGCGGAGGCGGCCGATCTGAGTCGCCCGACCCTCCTCTTCTTCCGGTTTTCGCTCGGGGCGCTGATCGTCTGGACCGTCCTCCTGGCCCGGAACGATCTGACGATTCTCTCGGGGCGCCCGCTGTACGCGACGGTGTTTCTCGGTGCACTCTACGGTGTGCTCACCCTCGCGTACTTCCGCGGGCTCTCCTACATGACCGCCAGCCTCACGGCGATCGTCTTCTACACCTACCCGATCTTCGTCTTCGGGCTGTCGGTCCCGATCCTGAACGAACAGCTCAATCGGGTTTCCGTTTCCGCACTGGGGCTCGCGCTCGCTGGGGTCGTGATGGTCATCGGGATCGACGCGAGCCAGGTCTCGCTTTTGGGTGTGCTGCTCGTGACCGGCGCCGCCGCAGGCTACGGGATCTACAACGTCGCCGGCCGCATCCTCACGGCCGATACCGATCCCACACATCTCACCGCCCACGTGCTCGTGGTCACGGCGCTGACCGTCGGCGTCCGTTGGGGCATGGAGGGGTTCACCCCGCCACGGACCACGACCCACTGGTGGATCATCCTCGGCATCGGCGTGCTCGGCACCGGGATTCCGCTCTTGCTGCTCTACGAGGGCCTCGAACGAATCGAGGCCACTCACGCGAGCATCCTCGGGACCGCGGAGCCGGTCGCCACGGTCATCCTCGGGGTGACGATTCTCGACGAGACGCTCACCCTGCGGACGATTCTCGGGGCGATCCTGATCCTCGGCGGGGTGACGCTCGTCCAGACCTCGCGCGATCAGCGAAAGTGGCTCCTCGCAAAAGTCGGGCTGCACTGAGGTTTTCTCAGGGGACGACGACGATCGTGCCGAAGGAAGCCTCGAGCACGGCGACCTCCTCGCCGGCCTCGGTCCGATACTCGGTGTCCACGGCGACCATCTCCGCATCGATTTCGACGGTCGAGCCGTCGACTGCCACCTCGACGGGGCCGCCGGAGTCGAGCTGGGCCTTGATCGTGTCCGGGTCCGCTGCTTCGAGGGCGGCCATGATCGCTCCGGCCTCGTCCCGGAAGCTCGGCCCGATCTGGGCCTCGTCCGGATCGACTGCCGTGGCGACCGCCTCAAGGTCCGGCCGCCCGATCGACGTGCGGATCGGGGCCCCGACCGTCTCGCTCAGGTCGTAGGTGTCGACGCCGTGCTGGGGCTCTTCCTCGAAGTACAGTTCGACCCGCTCCAGATCGGCGTTCAGCGCGATCCCTCGTTCGGACTTCCAGGCCCGGACCGTCCGGGCCGCCTCGGCGATGTCCTCGCCGACGGTCGAGTCGCCGTCCGGGGTTTCGGTCCCGGGCCATTCGGCCAGGTGGACGCTTCCTTCGGTCCCCGGGAGGTGATGCCAGATCTCCTCGGCGACGAAGGGACTGAAGGGGGCGAGCAGTCGGACGACTGCCGAGAGACTCTCGTAAAGCGCGGCGCGGGCGGCGTCGCGCTCTCCCGGCCGACCGTTGTAGAGCCGTCCTTTCACCAGTTCGAGGTAGTCGTCGGCGAGGTCCTCCCAGACGAACTCCCGGAGGGCCCGGACGGCGGTGTCAAAGCGGTTCTCGTCCATCGCTTCGGTCATCTCCTCGGTGACGGCGGCGAGACGGTCGAGGATCCAGCGGTCGGTGTCGCGATAGGCCGGCGCGGTGACCTCGGGCGTGTCCGCATCGAGATGGTTGCTGGCAAAGCGGAAGACGTTCCAGAGCTTGGTCAGGAAGCGGGAGGCCGCCGTCACCTCCTTCCACTGGAACTGCACGTCCGCGCCCGGCTGGCCGCCGACGGCCATCGCCTGCCGGAAGGCGTCGGCACTCTCCTCCTCGAGGACTTCGTCCGGCGAGACGACGTTGCCCCGGGATTTGGACATCTTGTTTCCGTCGGGACCGAACACCATGCCGTTGATCAGCGCGGTGTCCCAGGGCTTCTCGTCCTCGAGGGCCGCGGTCCGGAGGAGGGTGTAGAACGCCCAGGTGCGGATGATGTCGTGGCCCTGCTCGCGCAGCGCCACGGGCTCGAAGGGTTCGGCCGGCCAGCCGCCGACGTGCATCGCCGAGATGGAGGAGTCCATCCAGGTGTCCATCACGTCGGTCTCGCCGGTCCACTCGTTCGCCTCACACTCGGGGCACTCCCTGACGGCCGGCTCGCTTTCGGTAGGTTCGACCGGCAACTCCTCGACGTCGGCGATCTCCCAGTGGCCACAGTCCGTACACTGCCACGCGGGGATCGGGGTCGCAAAGACGCGCTGGCGGGAGATGACCCAGTCCCAGCTCATCCCCTCGGTCCACTCCTCGAGGCGGGCGTACATGTGCTCGGGAATCCACTCGACTTCCCGGGCCTTCTCGAGGATCTCGTCCTGGCGGACCTCGACGAACCACTGGTCCTTCGAGAGGATCTCGATCGGGGTGTCACACCGCCAGCAGACCCCGACGCTCTGTTCGACCGGCTCGCTGTCCACGAGCAGTCCCTCGTCCTCGAGGGCCGCAGGGATCTGTTCTTTTGCCTCCTCGATCGAGAGGCCCGCATACTCCCCGGCGAGGTCGTTCAGGTGGCCGTCCTCGGTGAGCACGGCACGGAGTTCGAGGTCGTACTCGGCCCACCAGTCGACGTCCTGTTTGTCCCCGAAGGTGGAGATCATCACCGCACCCGTCCCGAACTCGGGGTCGACCTCCTCGTCGGCGATGCATTCGACCTCCTGGCCGACCGGCGGCACCTCGAAGGTGTCGCCGATCCGGTCCGCGTAGCGGTCGTCCTCCGGGTGGACCGCCACGGCGCCGGTTGCTGCGAGCAGTTCGGGTCGGGTCGTCGCGATCTCGATGTCTGCGTTTTCGACGCCGGGGAAGGTAATGGTGTAGAGGGTACCCTCCCGATCCTCGGTTTCGACCTCGGCGTCCGCGATCGCGGTCTGGCAGCGCGGACACCAGTTGACGGGGTGCTCGTCGCGGTAGACGTAGTCCGCCTCGGCCATCTCGACGAAGGAGCGCTGGGTCTTTCCCCAGTAGCTCGGGTCCATCGTGCGGAACTCCTGGTCCCAGTCCTGGGAGAAGCCGAGCCGGCGCATCTGGGTCCGCATGGCGTCGATCTGGGTTTCGGTGTGATCGACGCACATCCGGCGGAACTCCTCGCGGGGAACGTCGGTGCGGTGGATGTCCTGGTTTTCCTCGACTTTGACCTCGGTGGGAAGACCGTGGCAGTCCCAGCCCTGGGGGAAGAGGACGTCGTCGCCCTGCATCCGGCGATACCGGGCGAGGAAGTCCATGTAACACCAGCCAAGGGCGTTTCCGATGTGGAGGTTCCCGGTTGGGTACGGCGGTGGCGTGTCGATGATGTAATCGGTGGCCCCGGTGTCCTCGTAGGCGTACACCGATTCCTCGAGCCAGTAGTTCTCCCACTCGGATTCGATCCGCTCGGGCTCGTAATTCTCGGGGATGTCCTGTGTCATGGGTGCTCATGGAGTCGTCGCTTTTCGAACCAAACCACACGAGAAGCGCGTGCAGTCCTGCCCGCGAGTCTACTCACGTACTACCACGACGACGCGCATACTCGGGTGGAGGTGTGTCTCGGTTGATAAAGATTGCTCTCCGCGGCGTCTCCGAGGGTTCCAGCCGAGCGGGAACCGAGCCGTGGTGCCGCCTCTCTTACGCGACTTGCTCGCACGCCTTTTAGGCAAGCCGAAAAAACCGGAAATCTTTTCTAATTTAGGGACACCTAAAACAAGATATGCACCGTCGCCGATTCCTGCAGACTGGCGCCGCGACAGCAATCACCGGACTCTTGGCTGGCTGTTCGAGTCCGGGCGAGGAGAATGAAACGGGAACCACCGACGCGGGCACTGGAACGACGACCGAGGACGAATCTGCCTCCTACTCGGTCTCGATGCCACCGGTCGGGGAGGTCACCTTCGATGATGTCCCGCAGCAAGCGGCAGTCTATTGCTCCGGCTATGCGGACATGCTCGTCGCGCTCGGCCACGGGGACGCGATCGCCTCGGTGGGCCAGATGAGCCGCTTTCACACCACCGGCTACGAGGAACTGGGCGTGCCCGTCGATACCGACGAGATCGTCGACTTGGTCCAGCAGGAAGTCACCCGGGAGACGTTCCTCTCGATCGACGCCGACGTCCACCTCATTGATCCGAACTGGCTGACCAACGTCTTCGAGTTGAGCGAGGATGACATCGAGCAACTCGAGGAACGGGTCGGCCCCTTCTTCGGTAACACGATCTTCCGGCAGACGGACGAGTGGCACGACTACGAGTATCTCTCCATGTACGAGGCCTTCGAGAAGGTCGCGGCGGTCTTCCAGGAGCCCGAACGGTACGATGCCTTCAAAGGGTTCCACGACGACGTCGTCGACTCCGTCGCCGACGAAATCCCGTCGACGGGGCCCCAAGCCGCCCTCGTGTGGGGCGGGAGCGACGAGCCGACGGACTTCTCGCCCTACCGGATCGATGGTGAGGGCGCGAACAAGAAGGCCTTCCACGACCTCAACGTCCAGGACGCCTTCGCCGACTCGGGGGTCGAGGGCCTGAGTACGGGGACCCGCTCGGAAGTCGACTACGAGACCCTCCTCGAGGTGGACCCCGAGGTCCTCTTCGTCAGGGGCCACGAGGCAAAGACCCGGGCCGAGTTCGAGGAGACCGTTCTCGCGTTCATGCGGGACCACGAGACGGCGAGTCGACTCACGGCCGTCGAGGACGAGCGGGTCTACCGGGGCGGCCCGATCTACCTCGGGCCGATCCAGCACCTGTACCTGCTCGAACGGTTTGCCACCCAGCTCTACCCGGAGGCCGTCTCCGACCCGCTGTTCGACCGGGACGAGCTCTCCGGCATCATCACGGACTGATCGCGGGCGACCACCACCGACTCACCACCCCACATGTCCCACCGCGTTCGAACCGCCGCAACGCCGGATTTCGACGGCACCGTGCTCGGGATCGCCGTCGCGAGTGTCCTCCTCGTGGTCGGGGCCGGACTGGTCCAGTTGCGGTACGGCGCGTTCGAAATGAGCCTCGAGACGACCGTCCGGGCCCTGTTCGATCAGGCCGTCTGGACCCGACCCCGCGTGCTCGCGACGATCGTCCTGGGCGAGTCACTCGCCGGTCGCCTCGGGCTTGCCGCCGACCTGGCCGGGCTTTCGAACGCCACGATCGTCGTCTGGACGATCCGGCTGCCGCGGGTGGTCGTCGGGGCGTTCGTCGGGGTCAACCTCGCGATCTCCGGCGCCATCTTTCAGGCGGTCACCCGGAACGAACTCGCCAGCCCGTACGTGCTGGGCGTGTCCGCCGGTGCCGGGGTCGCCGTGGTGTTCACCATCGTCTTTTCGATCGGGGCCACTTTCCTGCCCATCGCGGCCGTGGTGGGTGGTGCGGGAGCGTTCCTGCTCGTCTACCTCGTCGCCTGGCGGGGCGGGACCACGCCGGTGCGACTGATCCTGGCCGGCATCGTCGTGGCCACGATCTTCAACAGCCTCCAGACGGGCCTGTTCTACTTCATCGACAGCAACGGGGCGATGCGAACCGCGGTGGCGTGGCTCGCCGGCTCGCTCGTCGGCGTCGGCTGGGAAGATGGGCGGATCATCGCGATTCCGACACTCCTCATCGCCCCGCTGGCGCTGCTCTCCGCGCGCCACCTTGACGTGCTCCTGCTCGGCGAGCGGACGGCCCGCTCGCTTGGGATGTCCGTCGAACGGGCCCGGTTTCTCCTCTCGGCGATCGCCATCGTCGCGGCGGCGGTGTCGGTCGCCGTCGCGGGACTCGTGGGCTTTGTCGGCCTGGTCGTTCCCCACGTCGTCAGGACTTTCGTGGGGAGCGACTACCGCCGGTTGATCTCGGCCAGCATCTTTGCCGGCCCAGCGCTCGTGGTGACCGCCGACGCGGTCGCCCGACTCGGGCTCCCCGGGACCCAGGTCCCGGTGGGGGTCGTCACCGGCCTCATCGGCGGCCCCTACTTCCTCCACCTGCTCCGCCGGACCGACTCGCTCTCGGAGTTCTGACCATGTCACGACACCACCCTCTCCAACCGACGCCCGCGACCGCACCGAAGCCAGAGAGCGAACCCGCGATCCGGGCCGCCGACCTGCAGGTCGGGTACGGCGAGGAGATCGTGGTCGACCTCGACCGGATGGTCGTCCCGCGTGGGGCAGTCACCGCGCTGGTCGGGCCCAACGGCTCCGGGAAGTCGACGCTCCTGAAGAGCTTTTCAGCCGAGCTCGAACCCGACACCGGGAGCGTCCTGCTGAACGGGGCCTCGGTGAACGACCGGCCACCGAAGGAGCTGGCCCAGGAGCTCGGCCTGCTGGATCAGGAAAACACGGCACCCGGCGATCTCACCGTCGAGTCCCTGGTCACACACGGCCGGTACCCACATCGCAGCTTCCTCGAGGCGCTCGACAGCGCCGACAGGCAGGCCATCGATCGTGCCATCGAGCTGGCCGGGGTGGCACATCTCCGTGCGGAACCGGTGGCGGAACTCAGCGGGGGCCAGAAGCAACTCGCGTTCATCGCGATGGTCCTGGCTCAGGAGACCGAGGTGCTCCTGCTCGACGAGCCGACGACCCATCTCGACCTCCACCACCAGCTTCGCGTGCTCGACGTCGTCCGGACGCTCAACCGGGACCGGGACGTGACGGTCTGTGTGGTCCTGCACGACCTCCAACAGGCCGCTCGCTTCGCGGATTACGTGGTCGCCCTGCACGACGGGCAGATCTACGACTGGGGCCCGCCGTCGGCGGTGGTCGACGAGGCGATGCTCGCGGAGGTCTTCGACGTGGAGGCGACGGTGAGCAACGGGGATGCTCCACAGATCGAACCACGCCGGGCCATCGATTGAAATCCACCGAGCTTAGGGCGTTCGGCCACGTCGCTCGATCAATGACCGGTCGAATCCTCGTGACCGGCGCGACTGGAACCGTCGGCTCCACGGTGGTTCAAGCGCTCGAAGACGAGACTTCGACCGTCAGGATCGCGTCCCGATGTCCCGAGCGAGCGAGGGAGGTAGTCGCGACTGACGTCGAGGCCGTGGCGTTTTCCGTCACCGAACCGGAAACCTGGGGCCAGACCCTCGACGGTGTGGATGCAATTTTCCTTCTGTTGCCCCCTGGGATGGCCGTGGATATGATCCGCGAATTCGTGGATGCGGCCGCTCGCGTCGGCGTCGAACACGTCGCGTTTCTCTCGATCCTGGGCGCCGAGTCGGTGCCGGTGTTGCCACATCGGCGGATCGAACGGCACCTCGCGGCCGCATCCGTCGATTTCACGTTCCTCCGGGCGGCCTACTTCGCCCAGAACCTCCTCGAGATGCATCGCCCCGAAATCGTCGACCGCGACGAGATCTTCGTCCCCGCCGGGGACGGGGCCATGGGTATCATCGACGCTCGGGACGTCGGGCAGGTCGCAGCGACGACCCTCGTGGAACCTGCCCACCGGAACCGAGCGTACACGCTCACGGGTCCGGCGTCGGTTTCCTTTCACGAAGTGGCACGCGAGGCGAGTGAGGTTCTCGAGCGAGAGATTCGGTATGCCGATCCCTCCGTGGTTCGATTCGCCCGCCGGATGCACGCCCGCGGGATCGCGCCAGGGTTGATCGCGTTCATGATCGCGGAGTATACCGTCACTCGGCTCGGCTGGGCTTCGCGGACGACCGACACGGTTCAGGACATTCTCGGCCGCGAACCACGAACCGTCCGGGAATTCTTCGAGGATCATCGAGCCGATTTCCAGGCCGAGTGAAGGC
>JBKGZU010000058.1:0-8148 GCA_046543215.1 Halodesulfurarchaeum sp.
AGCGGGCTCATGGCGACGATGGTCGTCGCCGCGGCCGCACCGATCACCCAGAAGGCCTTCCGGAACCGGCTCTGGAACACCCGGCCGGTCGCTACGTCCCCCTGCTGGAGAATCTCGTCGGCGATGATGATCAGATCGTCCACCCCCGTCCCGATGACCGCGATGAACCCGGCGATGTGGGAGAGGTTGAGCGGGTACTGGACGAACGCCACGAACCCGAGCAGGATGAACACCTCCGAGAGCGCCGTGACGACCATCGGCGCGGCCACCTCGGGCCGGCGGTAGCGCCAGTAGACCACGAGGCTCACGGCGACTACCGCCATGATTCCGACGATCAGCGAGTTCGTCTTGAATCGGTCGGCCAGAGCCGGCGACAGCGAGAGGCTATCGGCATTTTCGAAGTCCAGGGGCGTTGGCAGCCGACCGGCCTTCAGGCTCAGTTCGAGGTTCCGGGCCTCCTCCATCGAGGTGGTCGTCATGGTGAACGTCGGGCTCTTGGCGAAGTCACCGCTCACGAAGTCCTCGCCGAGGCCGGGTTCGACACCGCCCACGAAGACCGGGTCGCCGTTGAGCGTCGTCACCATACACTCGCCCTCGATGGTCTCGATGGAGTCGTGGTCCGCAGCGTCGACCGTGCACGTCGAGCCGTCACCGAAGCCCAGATCGACCATCTCCTCGGAGAAGGACTCCGCCACGGTCTCGTCGATGGTCACCTGGACGCCCGGCTCCTCGTCCTGATTGGTGCTCGCCGACCCGACGCGGGCGAAGTCATCCTGGTTCAGGACTTGGGTGTGTGCATACGTGCCGTTTTCGGCCGGGCTCACGGCGTAGATCCGAACGACCCCGCGGTCCTCGAGGATGGAGAGGAGTTCCTCGCGGTCCCGGTCGGGGGCCGTAATACTGACGACCTGGCGGCCGCCGAGAGTGATCTTCTGGACCGAGCCCCCACTCAGGGCGGACTCGGTCAGCTTCTCGTCGACGCGTTCGACCAGTTCGTCCATCGTCTGGTCGGTTACACCGTCCCGAATCTCGCCTGGATCATAGCCCTCGTCCTCGAGGGCCGCCCGGAGGTCGGATTCGTTCACGTCCTTCGTGAAGACCTCCACCGTGTTCGTCTCGTTGGCGACACGCACGTCGATCGAATCGACCTCGAGGTGTCCGGCGAGCGTCTGTTCCAAGGCCCGTTCGTCCGCGGCAGGAACCGCCACCTCCTCGGCGGTGATACCTACCGGCGGGGCGCGGATGCGCGTGCCACCGCTCAACTGGATGCCATACTGGAGGTTCGTCGTGCCGTCGGCCTGGCTCACCGTCCCCTCGTCGGCGCTCCCTGCCGGGGCGCCGGGGACGAACAGCGCGACCCCGCTCAAGACGATCAACACCACGAGCAGGACGAGCCGCCAGTTGTCGCGGACGTTCATCGGGCCACCCCCTCGTACTTGTACCAGCGAAGCAGGGAGACGTTGAACATGTAGGTGTTGATCAGGTCAGTACTCAGGCCGATGACCAGAATCAGCCCGATCGAGGCCATGAGGTCGATCCCGAAGAACGTCGCCGCTACCCACATCACGGTCATCGCCGCGATGGAGGTGACCGTCATGGTGACACCCGTCTCCATCGCCCGGTAGGTCGATTCGTAGAAATCACCGGAGCGTCTGAGAACGTGGTTGGTCAGCAGAATGTCCGAGTCCACGGAGTACCCGATGAGCATCAGCAGCGCGGCGACCGTTCCCAGCGAGAGTTTCAACCCCAGCAGGTTGAACACCGCGATGGGAACGAGCATGTCCGAGAACGCGGAGACGACGATCGCCAGACTGGGGATGAAGGTTCGAAAGAGCAGAAAGGCGAGGACACTCATGCCCGCGAAGGCGATTCCCAGCCCGATGAGTGCCCACTTCTTGTTCTCGTCGCCGAAGATGGGGGAGGTCTCACCGCTCCCGAGGACGGTAATCGAGTCATGGGCTTCGGCCGTCTCGCGGACGGCACCGATGTTTGCAGTTTCGAAGGTCACGACGTAATTGTTCTGTCCCTCGATCCCCTGCACCGAGACGACCGGTTCGTCGAACTGATCGGCGATGTCTGCCTGGGACAGGCTGGTTTCGACGGTCAATTCCGATCCACCCGTAAAGTCCACGCCCAGGTTGGCCGGCGAACCGGTCAGTATCCACATCCCGCCGACGATCAACAGCGCGACGAGGAGGATCGCCAGTGGAACCGCCAGGAGCTGGCGGTTCGAGTACCGGCTGTAATCGACCTCCGGGACCTCGAACTGCGGCATATCGGGCTGTGAGGCGCCCCGGTGGTTAAGGCTTCGTATCTTCGCTTAGACCGTCTCCTCGAGAAACCGTTCCGGGAGCCGGGTCCGGACGGGCCCCGGAACGCGCTCGAAGAGCCACTCCGCGACCGCGACCATGGGCTTTCGGACGAGCGTGTAGACCGCAGACAGGCCGAGCAAGAACCAGATCCCCGTCGCGAGCGTGCCGTCGAAGGCGAGAAGTCCGGGAATGGCCACCATTCCGCCCAGCGCGAGATCTTCGGGAGCCCCGTCGTAGGGCACGTATCGCCGGGGCCGGAGCCATCGCCCGTGGTAGTGGCTGTAGACGGCCCGGTCGGAGGTCCCCTTCCAGGGACGTAATTCCAGACCGCCACCCGCCGCGTCCATGATCGAGTGGGCTGCGGCGGCCACGAGGAAGAGTGAGAAGGCCCACACGAGCGGCGCAGCGAGAATCGCGGCCACCGTGACGGCCGGGACGGCCAGCAACGCGAAATAGACGGGGAAATGAAGCGTCTCGCGGTGGCCGGCGTACAGATCCAGATCCGGAAATATCCCCCCTGCAGCGGCCGCGAATACCCCGAGGACGGTAATCTCGGGGACGACCAGCGACGCGCCGGCCGCGATTGCAATACCCACGAGTGCGTGGGTGGTGGCCATCATCGTTGGCAAGCATACAGGACCGGCGGCTAAATAATTGTCGCCTCACAGAGGTCAAAAGTTTGGGCTTATGGCCACCCCGGTGCAAGTGCCGACGTGGCGCCACTCAGCACGAGCGTGTGCCGGGGGATTCAGGCATTGATCGCTGCCCTCGTGGCGTACGGACTGCTCGCAGGTGACCTGGCCCTCGTGGTCAACGGGCTGCTCGGTTTCGCGACGACCCTCCTGCCCCGGGCGCTTGCCCGGTTTGCCTCGATCGAGGTCGGGCGGCCCCTCGCGCTCTGGATTGCGATCGCCGTGCTGCTCCACACCCTCGGCATGGCGGGGCCCTACGAGACGATCTGGTGGTGGGACCACCTGACCCACACACTCTCGGCGGCACTGCTGGCCAGCGTGGGATATGCGCTCGCCCGGGCCCTCGACGAACACTCCGAGGCGATTTCGCTTCCCGCCGAGTTCCTGTTCCTCTACGTGATCCTGTTCACGATGGCCGCCGGGGTCGCCTGGGAAGTCCTGGAATTCGTCGGTCGGATACTCGCCAACTCGATCGGCCACCAACCGCTTTTGATCCAGTATGGCCTCCAGGACACCATTCTCGACCTCCTCTTCGACGGCGTTGGCGCCCTCGTCGTGGGCCTCGTCGGCCAGCGCTGGGCCGGCGTCTCGAAGGAGACCTTCACCGCGCGTTTCGAGGGTGACTAGACCCGAAGGCCCCCGAAGCCGAGCCCCCAACCGGAAAACGACTTAGGGCCGCGGGCCACACTGCAGGTATGCACGTTCATCTCGGGGGCGCCCTCGCCGAGCGCGGGCCGATCGGGGTCTCTCGATCGGCCCTCGAGACGCTCGACGGGCGCGTCGAAACTGCCGCCGACCGGATCGCCGCCGGCCGGCGGCGGAACGAACACGGCTACGCCGCCCTGAATCTCCCGGAAACGACCGATACGGCCCCGATCGAGGCCGCCGTCGACGAGATCCGTCCGGCCGAAACCCTCCTGACCGTCGGCATCGGGGGAAGCGCTCTCGGCGCGGCGACGATCACGGGCGCGCTCGACGGAAGCGGAGACACCCGCTTTCTCGACAACGTCGATCCGGCCGAGACCGCCGCGCTCCTCGCGGGGCTGGACCTGTCGACGGTCGCGATGAACGTCGTCTCCCGGTCGGGGACGACCGCAGAGACGCTCGCGAACTTCCTCGTGATTCGGGACGCGATGACGGCGGCTGGAGTGGACTGGACCGAGCGGACACTCGTCACGACCGGCGACTCGGGGCCGCTGCGCTCGCTCGCCGAGAAACACGACCTGCCGGTTCTCTCGGTGCCCGACGGGGTCCCGGGCCGGTTTTCCGCGCTCTCGGCGGTCGGACTCGCGGCGGCCGCCTTCGAGGGGCTAGATCTCGACGGCCTCCTGGCCGGCGGGAAACGGGCGGCCGATTCGCTTGGCGACTCGCTCTTCGAGTCGCCGGCCTACGCCTACGGCGCCACCATGTACGCCCTCGAGGAGCGAGGTGCAACCGTCGCGGCGATGATGCCCTACGCCGAGGCCCTCGAGCCTTTCGCGGAGTGGTTCGCCCAGCTCTGGGCCGAGAGTCTCGGGAAGGACGACCGCGGCCAGACGCCGGCACGGGCCCTCGGCGTGACCGATCAACACTCCCAGCTCCAGCTCTACCGGGCCGGCCCGGCCGACAAGGTGGTGACCCTCGTGCGCCCGCAGGAGCGCCCGTCCGTTCCGATCCCGGCAACCGAACACGACGAGCTCTCGTATCTCGGGGGGACCGACCTCCGGGCCCTGATCGACGCGGAGTTCGAGGCGACCGAGGCGAGTCTCCGGAAGTCCGGCGTCCCGACGATCCGGATCGAGATCCCGGCCCTCGACGCCGCGGGAGTCGGCGAACTGCTTTACACGATGGAGGCGGCCTGCATCATGGCCGGCGAACTCGCCGGGGTGGAGACGTTCACCCAGCCCGCAGTCGAGTGGGGCAAGGAGACCGCAAGGGAGCTCCTCCGCGGGGAGCGGAGCCTCGAGGTAACCGACGATCTCGTGATCGAGTCGGGCCCTGCGCCCGCGGGAGCGGACGGATGAGTGGGGAAGACGAGCGCTTCGTTCCCTCGGTGGGGTTCGTTCTGGCCGGGCTGGGCCTCGCGACCGGGTTCCTGCGGTGGACGGACGCAGTCGCCGCTGGGCCGGTCGAAAGTGTCCCCGGTCTCGGCTTCGGGCTCCTCGCGTTCGCGGGATTTGCCGCCCGTCGCTACGGCGCCACCGACCGGCGATTGAGCCTGCTCGCCGGGGCCGGGTCGGGCGGCCTGGTCGCAGCCGCGAGTGTCGTGGTCCTCCACCCGTCGGCGATGACGGGCGAGGGGGTCGGACCCGGGTTGCCGATCGCCTTCGTCGTCGGCCTCATTGCTCTGGGCGTCGCGATCGGGGACTACCTGGGACAGGATCGCCGGGCGGTTCTCTTGCGGGGCCGGTATGCAACAGACGCCCTGTTCATCGGACTTACCGGGCTGCTCGTCGGATTCCTGTTTTCGATGGCGAGTTTCTTCGCGTTCGCGGGCAGCGGGACGATCGCGGAAAGCGGCATCGGGACCGTCGCGTTCAGTCTCGGGCTCGGCGTCGTGGCCGTCGGCTACCTGCTGCTGACCGACCGCGGGTGGTCCTTTATCGACGTCGCACTACCCACGAAGCGGGGCTGGCTCTACGTGATCGGCGGGACGATAGCGATGTTCTTGTTACTCGGCGGGTTGGGTGCCCTGACCGAGGTGCTGGGGATTCCCTCCGCCGAGCACGGGCTGGTCGAACAGGCCCGGGAGGCCCCCCTGCTCCTCCTCGCCTTCGTCCCGCTTTCCTTCCTCGCCATCGGCCCGGGCGAGGAACTGCTCTCGCGGAACATCGTGCAAAAACACCTCTACGACGGGTTCTCGCGGCCGGCGGCGGTCCTGGTGGGAACGCTCGTCTTCGCCGCGATCCACCTGCCGGCCTACGCGACCGGGCCGCCGCCGGCGATCTTCGCGACCCTCATTCAGTTGTTCGCCATTTCGCTCGTGCTGGGGATCGTCTACGAGCGGACGGAAAACGTGGTGGTCCCGGCGCTGGTCCACGGAACCTACAACGCGGTACAGTTCGCCATCGCCTACGTGTTAGTCACGACCGGCGGGCTGTAAGGGGCCCTTCGGGACCGCTGGAGGTCGCCATTCACAGCAAAACCGTTAGCCCGGTTAGCTCGGGTTCTTCCGCGCCAGCCCGGAGCCACAGACCGGACAGCGGTCGTGGTGCTCCTCGAACTCCCGGCCACACCCCTGACACTGAAAGAGCCAGTCACGGCGCTCGGTGATGCCGTCCTGGGCGACGACCTCGGTGGCCAGTTCGAGGGACTCCGCGACGTTCTGCATGGCGTAATCGTCGGTCACGAGGGTCCCGTCGAGTTCGAAAGCCGCCGCGAGCAGGCGGAGGTCGGTCTCCGAGAGCACTTCGAGATCGCCGGTGGAGTCCGCGGCGCGACGGACCCGATCCAGGACGTCGGCGTCGGGAATGTGGACGTGCATGCCGGCCCCCTCCATGGCGTCGTACCGGTAGCCCGCGCCGTCTTTGAGTTCCTCGCGGACGGCGGGGATCGTCGCGACCGGGTCCTCCGTCTCGAACTCCTCGATGAACGCCGATGCGTCGAGCACGTACATCTAGCGCTGGACGACGATGTAATCCTTGACCGCCTGCACCCGGGAGACCGGGATCTCGAAGCGACCGTCGTCGTCGGTCGGGAAGTCGACCTGGGCCGGCCCCTCCTCGAGTGGGGCGACTAGCAGGTGTTCGAGCCGTCCAGTTTCCAAATCCATCGTGACGTTGTACAGCTCCCCGAGTTCGGTGCCGTCGGCCCCCATCACCGACTTTCCGGAGAGCGTTTCAGCGAGCATATCGGCCATACCCGATGGGACTCGACCCGCGACCTTAAATGCCGTGGGCCGACCCGCGTGATCAGCCCGAGACACTGGGGCCCCCGCGGCGAGGGCGTCACGGCCCCGTGACGATGGAGTTAACTGCCGGCGACGGGATTGTTCTGGTACCGAGTTTCTCGGGGAGTTCTATGTCCGATTCCGAGCCAGACCACGCCGACACGTTTCGCACCCCCATCGTGGCCGTCCTGGGCCACGTCGATCACGGCAAGACGAGTCTCCTCGATACGGTTCGAGGTTCGGCCGTGAGCGAGGGCGAATCGGGGGCTATCACGCAACACATCGGGGCGACCGCGGTCCCGCTCGACATCGTCTCGGCAATCGCGGGGGACCTCGTCGATCCGACGGAGTTCGACCTCCCCGGCCTGCTCTTCATCGACACGCCGGGCCATCACGCCTTCACGACCCTCCGGGCCCGCGGCGGGGCACTCGCGGACATCGCGATCCTCGTGGTCGACGTGACCGACGGGTTCCAGCCCCAGACCCACGAGGCCGTCTCGATCCTGCAGGACAGCCAGACGCCCTTCGTCGTCGCCGCCAACAAGATCGACACGATCCCCGGGTGGAACCCGAACCCCGATTCTCCCAGCAAGGCCAGTTACGACGCCCAGAGCGACCGGGTCCGGTCGACCCTCGACGAAAAGCTCTACGAGATCATCGGCGACCTCTCCGATGCGGGCTTCTCCGCGGACTTCTACTGGCGGGTGTCGAACTTCCAGGGGAACGTCGGGGTCATCCCCGTGAGCGCGGAGACCGGCGAGGGGATTCCGGACCTGCTCGCGGTCCTGATGGGGCTGGCCCAGCGGTACATGAGCACGGAGATGGAGATCGACATCGCGGGCCCGGGCGCCGGGACCGTCCTCGAGGTCACCGAGGAACGGGGCTTCGGCTCGACCCTCGACGTAATCCTCTATGACGGCACGATCGAGGAGGGCGATACCATCGTGGTCGGCGGCACCCAGGGCCCGATCGTTACCACCGTCAGGGCGCTGCTCAAGCCGCGAGATCTCGCCGAAATTCGCACGGAGAAGCGTTTCGAACAGGTCGAGTCGGTCTCCGCGGCGATGGGACTGAAGATCGCCGCGCCGGATCTCGAGGACGCGATGTCGGGGGCGCCAGTCCGGGTGGTCGGCGATCGAGAGACCGACGCCGTCGTCGCGGCAGTCGAGGAGGAGCTGGCTGAAGTGGCCGTCGAAACCGACGAGGACGGCATCGTCGTCAAGGCCGACACCCTCGGCAGCCTCGAGGCCATCGCCAACTCGCTGCGCGAGGCCGA
>JBKGZU010000059.1:0-8072 GCA_046543215.1 Halodesulfurarchaeum sp.
GGCCATCACCGCCGTGCCCACTCGAGCATCCGGGCGTACCGGTCCCGACTCGCGAGCGCGGTCGGATCGCCGACGAGGACGAGGGCCTTTTTCGCGCGCGTCAGTGCGACGTTCATCCGTCGCTCGTCCTCGAACAGCGGCCCGTCGAGGGACCCGGAGGCAACGAAGGAAACGATCAGGATCTCCGTGCTCGACCCCTGGAATCGGTCGACGGTGTCGACAGTGACGCCCTCTGGAACGAGCGGTGCGATCGTCGACACCTGCGCCCGGAACGGGGCGATGACACCGACGTCCGCGGGGGCAGCCCCGGCCTCGACGTATGCCTCGGCGATCTCCGCGACGCGTCGTGCCTCCCGCTCGTCGGTGTGGTCCGATTCGGTTCCCTCGACCGGAACGAACGAGACGCCATCCAAGACGTCAGTCCGAGATGTGTCCAGGCTGAGGTCCGTGATCGACTGCCCGGCGACGGACGCGTCGGCCGGCCGGAGTTCGCCGTCGTAGAACTCCCGGGACGCGAAGGCCTGGATCCGCTGGCTCATCCGATACTGACGATCGAGCATGACCGCTGCCTCGGGATACTGGTCGATGAGCCGCTCGAAGAGTGACGTTTCGAGACCGGCCGCGGACTGCACGACCGGCGGAAGCTGGCGGTGATCGCCGACGAGCACGAAGCGATCCCCCCGGTTGATCGCGGCCAGCGTGTCCGGCTCAGTCAGCTGGCTGGCTTCGTCGACGACGACTACGTCGAAGGACTGGGAGCGCATCACCCGCGAGCCACAGGTCGAGGTGGTGGCGGCAACGACCGGCGAGGACTCGAGTGCCGCCGCCCGGTCCTGCGGGTCGCCGTCCGGTTCCAGGCGGAGATGCGCCATGTCCTCCCGCACCCCCGTGGTGGTTCCCATCCGGACGACGTCGGAGAATCCCTGATCGAGCAAGGCTTCGAGCGCGTTGTCGACTGCCCGGTTGGTGAAGGCCGAGAGCAGGACCCGGTCCCCGCGTTCGACCAGTTCCCTGACGAGCGTGGCGATGGTGTAGGTCTTCCCGGTGCCAGGTGGCCCGTGAATGAGCGCGAGATCCGCAGCCCCGAGTGCCCGGTTGATCGCTCGGTTCTGGGCCGGGTTGTTGGGAATGATATCGCGGTCCGGCTCGTCGAACGCGGGCCCTTTGCGGCCGAACAGAACGTCCCGACGGCGACTTGGACCCTTAAGGAGACCGTCGTGGAGGGCGGTCAACATCCGATCGACGGAGAACTCGGAGGGGTAGATATCGAGCCGCCGGAGGTCCAGGGGTTCGTCCACCGAAACGACCACCTCTGGGCCCAGCGACTCGACGACGGCGAGTTCCGAGTGGCCGTCGATCGGATCGCCGTCGCTCGCGAGCACGCGGTCGCCCACCCGGATTTTCGACACGGCCTCGGCCGGCCGCTTCGCGGTGAGCTGCCACCGGCCACTCGGGAGTTGTTCGCGGTCGGTAGGTTCGAGGCCGACGAGCGCGCGATCCGCCGCGGCGCGTTGTTCCGGGGACTGCTCCCAGAGTTTGGCGTATTCGCGGTGGATGGCCCGCCGTTCGGTTTCGATGGCCGCGTACTGCTCCTCGAAATAGGCTCGATCCGTGTCCGGTAGCGGGTCGCCGATCGACCCGGCCTTCGAGCGCTGGTCGAGCCGACCGGAGACGACCAGGCAGGTGTCCTGCTCGAAGCAGTACTGGCAGGTGGCATCGCCCTCGTAGCCAGTCGGGACAGAAGAATCGAATTCCATGGCCGCGATCTCGTTTCGCGACCGGAGGACGAAGTCCGTGAGCCCGGCGCCGATCGAGAAGTCCTTGGCCGGCGAGAGATCCCCCGCCTCCTCCTCGAGGGCCGCGTTTTTCGTGTAGAGCAGCGTTCCCGTGTCGACGTCGACCCCTCGCTCTTCGAGCAGGAGGGCGTACGCGGCCGCCTGAATCTTGTCCTGGAACCGGGGACTGCGGCTCGTGTTCTTCCCGGTCTTGAGCTCGACGGGGGTCCCCCGCCGGATCGCGTCACAGCGGCCTTTGATCCCGTAGGTTTCACTGAGGAGCGTGACCTCGGATCGCCAGTCGTCCGCGGCGAGGCGGCCCTGTTCCAGCCAGGCTTCGATTGCCCGCGCATTCGTCTTCACCTCGCTGGTGACCGACTCGCGGTCGCGACCGAGCAGTCCCAGTTCCAGAGCGGCCTCGGAGACCCGGTTCTCGACGGCCGTATCGAGATCGACGCCTCGCAGGAGATCACCGAAGACTTCGTGGACGATCGTCCCTTTCGTCACCGGATATTCGAGGGGCAGGCCGCCGATCTTGTTGAGATAATAGAGGCGCGGACACTGCACCCAGGACCGGATGTCCGTGACGTCGACGAGGAAGTCGGGTTCCACGACGACTTTCGAGTCGGCGGTCGTCGAAAGCCCCTCCGACCCGGACTCGAGCTCGGATGCGAACAGTTCCATCCCGGCTTCGAGAATCCGGGCGGTTTCGGCCCAATCCTCCCGGAGGGCGAGGGAAACCGGATCGTCCTCCACCTGCAACTGGATCGTCGCCACGTCCCGGTCGCCGGATTCGGTGGATTCGGTTCGGATCTCGCCGACCTTCCGGACCTCGCCCCGACGGTTCACGACCGGGAGGATGGGACCCGGGCCGAAAACGATGTCGCTCCGGGAAAGCGATTGCCCCGATCTGGGGGGAACCCCGAAATCCGGTCAGGTCCCCGGCGGGACCCGTTCGAGCCATCGCTCGGGCGACTCGAGTTCGGCCGCTCTGGGCAGGTGTGCGGGATCGGTCCAGACGTGGCCCGCACCCTGCAGGCCCCGCGCTGCGACGATGGCCTCGAAAAACGCGCTTCCGCGCTCGTACTGGGCCCGTTTGATATCCAGACCGAGCACCCGGGCGATGAGCTTCGAGAGGGGGCCACCGTCGGAGCGGCGCTCGTCGAGTTTTTGGCGGAGATCGGCCGTCTCGTCGTCGAAGGCCGCGTCCATGAGGAGTTCGGCATACCCCTCGACCGCGGTCATCGCTCGGTTCAGTTCCCCGTACTCCCGTCGGGGGATCGACCCCTTCCCGAGTGCGGCCACGAGGGCCGAAACTCGATCCGCGAGATACGCCCGTAGCCACGGCGCCATCCCGAATTCCGCCGCGTGGGCGACCTCGTGAAACGCGATCCAGCGCCGAAACCGATCGAGTCGAACGTCGAGTTCGGCCGCCCCCGAGACGACGTTCGGATGGACGATGTAGAGCCCGTGAGCGCGACCCTCGTCGAACAGCCGTGGGTCGTACTGCCCCATCACCCGTCGAGAGAGATAGGCCACCGAGCCGGCGATCGAGGCGGTATTCAGCGGGCCCGAAATCGCGGGAAATCGACCGGCTTCGTTCGCGAGCGGTCCGAGAGCCGCTTCGAGCGTGGAAAGGGTTCTGTCCGTCCAGTGGCGGCGGTTTTGCACCTCGAGGGTCGGCGGCAGGTCGAACTCGACCCCCGTGGCGGCCCGTATTTCCGTTCGGGCGTCCCGAACGTCCGCGGCGTAGGCGTCCCTGGCAGCCGGGTCGAGGGCCAGATCGCCCGACCGGGTCAGCGATCGGGCGGCCGTGCGGGCGGCAGCCCAATCGACGCCCGCCGTCCCATCCGCGCCGACGATCGCCCGGGCACCGCCCAGTGGATCCATGCGGGCACTACTGGGGCGAGAAAGGAAGCCCTTCCGACCCCGAGACGTGGCGAGTCCGAAGATCCCACCAACCAATACCAATTTACGCGGTGACGGGGTAGTGGCTCACGAATGGCCGAGACGTTCTCCTTCCTCGGCGATCCCGAGGACACCCGCGAAGCCATCATGAAGGCCACGTATCTCGCGCTCTGCAAGCACGGCTATGCGGGGCTCACCATCGCCCGGATCGCGGAGGACTTCGAGAAGAGCAAGTCCCTGCTCTATCACCACTACGACAGCAAAGACGAGTTGCTCTTTGATTTTCTCGCGTTCATGCTCGATGAGTTCCAGCAGACCTTCCCCGAAAGTGGGTCCGAATCCCCCGAGGAGCGCCTCGACGCGATCATCGAGGGGTCCCTCGAACCCAAAACCTGGGACGAGGATCGCAAATTCACCCGGGCGATGACCGAACTTCGCGCCCAGGCAGCCCACGACGAGCGGTTCCGGGAACACTTCACGGATCACGACCGGGTCATTCGGGAGACCGTCGTCGAGACGATCGAGGCGGGGATCGAAGACGGCGTCTTCCGCGACGTCGATACCGAGACGGTCGCGGCGTTCCTGGTCGCGGCCCTGTCCGGCGGCATGAACCAGTTGGCGACCACGGAGTCTGCCCCATCGATCCGCGAAGAACTCGACCGGTACGTTTCGACCGTTTTGCTGGCGGAGTAGGTCTCTCAGCAGTGCAGGGCGAGTTTCTCGTCGACGATCCCTTTGAGCCGCGCGAGCGCGAAAGCGAGAAGGGTGGCCCCGACGGACACGACGAGGACCTGGGCCGGTGAAACGGGGAGGGTCCGGCCCGTCGATGTCGCTGCCGAAACGGTCGATTCGTCCCGCTCGTCCCCGTCGCTGGCACCGAAGAGGACGAGCTTCGGGACGGTCCGGACGTCGATCTGATCCACGTGAAATTCCACGAGTCCCATACGATAGTATCGGGGCCGTGAAACGATAGGCTTTCTCCCGGGCAAACGGGGTGACCGGGCGTTTCAATCTCCCGGGGCTGAGAGTGACCGGGCGTTTCAAATCCCTCCGGAATGGAGTGCACGGCATGGAGAGCGATCGACGCGACTTCCTCGAAACGCTGCTCGAAACCCCGAGTCCCTCCGGGTACGAGACGCCGGCACTCGAAGCGTGGGTCGAGTACGTCTCGAAATTCGCCGACCGAGTCGAGACCGACGCCTACGGAAACGCCGTCGCCACGCACGAGGGGACGAGTGACCTCTCGATCGCGGTCACCGGGCACGCAGACGAGATCGGCTATGCCATCTCCTCCATCACGGAGGAGGGCTTTCTTCGAATCATCCCGGTCGGCGGCTCGGATCCGACCGTCTCGAGGGGGACCCCGATCGAGATCCAGAGTGCCGACGGACCGGTTACTGGGGTCATCGCCCAGACCGCGATCCACTTGCGAGACCGGGGCGGGAGCGAGGAGATCCCCGACATCGCCGCCCAGCACGTCGACATCGGCGCTGCAGACGAAGCGGCAGCCAGGCAACTCGTGGAAGTCGGGGATCCGGCGGTTCCAACCGTCGGACTCGAGGACCTCGCCGGGAGCCGGATCACGGCCCGTGGAATCGACAACCGGGCGGGCATCTGGGTCGCGGCAGAAGCACTCCGCCGGGCCGCCGACCGGAACGTCGACGTCACGGTCCACGCCGTCGCGACCGTGCAGGAGGAAGTCGGACTGAAGGGCGCGGAAATGGTCGGTACCGAAATTGACGCCGACGCCGTAATCGCCGTGGACGTGACTCACGCCTCGGATAATCCGGCCTACCCCGAGGAGCAGGCAAACGACGTCGCGCTGGGGGAGGGCCCGGTCGTCGGGCGAGGGACGGCGAACCATCCCGAAGTCGTCACGGCGGTTCGAGAGGCGGCCGAAGCGGCCGAGCTGCCGATCCAGCTGGCGGCCTCGGGACGTCGAACAGGCACCGACGCGGACGCCTTTTACACTCAGCGCGGTGGCACGCCCAGCCTGAATCTCGGCATTCCGAACCGCTACATGCACACGCCGGTCGAGGTGATCGATCTCGACGACCTCGACGGGGCTGCCGACGTGGCCGTAGAGACGGCCGCGAGAGCAGCCGGGCGAGCGGACTTCGAGATATCACTGTAGCCGGGTCGGAGCCCGCTGGTGAATTGTGTCGTTTCAATTCGTTCCGGTGCGTTTATGCGACCGAAGGCGTTTGCGAGCGTATGAGCGGGCGACCTCTCGACGTTCTCGAGGCGACTCTCGACGAGTCGGTGACGGTCTCGCTGAAGGGTGGTGAGACGGTGAGCGGGGTCCTCGAGGGCTACGACCAGCACATGAATCTCGTCCTGAACGGGGAGGAAGACACAACCGTTATACGCGGCGATAACGTCGTCTCGATAGAGATATGACTGGATCCGGAACGCCGAGCCAGGGCAAAAAGAACACCAAAACCCACGTGAAGTGTCGACGGTGTGGCGAGAAGTCCTACCACGTGAAAAAGGGCGTCTGTTCGAGCTGTGGCTTCGGGAAGTCCGCCAAGCGCCGGGATTACGCCTGGCAGGAAAAGGCCGGCGAATAACCGACACAATTTCGAATACGCGTTAATTTTCGAACGCAGATCCTGTCCGCCGAGTCACGGCCGGGCCGTCCGGACCGATCGAAATATCCACGTTTGTGGATATATTTCGGAAAGAAGCGGCGGAAACCAGCACGTTCCCGGTGCGTTTTTAGGGACCCTCCGGTAAGCAGTGAGTATGTCATCCGGCCGGGCCACCGGATCCCAACTGGGCGGCCCAACCGAGAAATGTGGCGTCGTCGGGGTGAGTCTCGAGGACAGCGAGGCAGCACTTCCCGCCTACTATGCGCTTTACGCGCTCCAGCATCGGGGCCAGGAATCAGCCGGTATCGTCACCCACGACGGCTTCCAGCAACACGAACACGTCGGCATGGGGCTGGTCGGCGAGGCCTTCACCCAGGGCGACATCGACTCGTTGCACGGCCACAACGGGATCGGGCACGTCCGCTACCCGACCGCCGGGAGCGTGGACGAATCCAACGCCCAGCCATTTACGGTCTCCTTCGAGGCGGGCTCGCTCGCACTGAGCCACAACGGCAATCTCGTGAACACGGCCGAACTGCGGTCGAAACTCGCGGAAAAGGGCCACGCCTTCAGTTCCGACGGCGACACGGAGGTCATCGCCCACGACCTCGCCCGGAATCTCCTCGAGTCCGACCTCGTCCGGGCCGTCAAGGCGACGATGGAGCGCCTGCACGGCTCGTATGCGCTCACGGTCATGCACGACGACACGGTCATGGGCATCCGGGATCCCGAGGGGAATCGGCCGCTCATCATCGGTGAAGTCGATGGGGGCTACGTGCTCGCGAGCGAGAGCGCGGCGATCGACACGCTCGGCGGCGAGATCGTCAGGGACGTCAGACCCGGAGAGCTCGTCGTCCTCAACGAGGACGGTACCGGCTTCGACGCCTACCAGCTCGTCACGGCCGAGCGAACGGCCAACTGCTTTTTCGAGTACGTCTACTTCGCCCGCCCGGACTCGGTCATCGACGGCGAGCTCGTCTACGAAACGCGCCGCGAACTCGGCCGGAAGCTCTGGGAGGAATCCGGCGTCGAAACGGACGTGGTGATGCCCGTTCCGGACTCGGGGCGGGCGTTCGCCTCGGGGTACCAGGAGGCCGCCGAGGACGTCGAATTCGCGGAGGGATTGATGAAGAACCGCTACGTGGGCCGCACGTTCATCATGCCGACCCAGGAGGCTCGCGAGCGCGCGGTCCGGCTCAAACTGAACCCGATCCGGAGCACGGTCGAGAACCGGTCGGTGACCCTCATCGACGACAGCGTCGTTCGGGGAACCACCTCGCGCCAGCTCGTCGATCTCCTGCGGGAGGCCGGGGCGGAGTCCGTCCACGTCCGGATCGGCGCGCCACCGATCACCGCACCCTGTTACATGGGCATCGACATGGCCTCCCGCGAGGAGTTGATCGCCGCGGAGCAGGACGTCGAGGACGTCGAGAAGGCCATCGGAGCGGACAGCCTCGCGTACCTGTCCCCGGACGCGGTGGCAGCAGCCATCGACACCGAGCGGGACGACCTTTGCATGGGCTGTGTCACCGGCGAGTATCCCTACGACATCGAGGGCGAGGAGACCGATCGGGACGTCAGGGCGCCAGTCCTCGAGTAGGAGACGGCCGGGGGATTTCGCCCCAAAAGCGGGCGAATAGAAGGGCTTTTACTTGGCGGGTGGCAATCCTCGGCTGCGTCGATTCGCGTGGGTAGCCAAGCTAGGTCAAAGGCGCAGCGTTGAGGGCGCTGTCCCGTAGGGGTTCGCCGGTTCGAATCCGGTCCCACGCATTTTCAATGACTCTCACCGGCGAGGGAC
>JBKGZU010000060.1:0-8025 GCA_046543215.1 Halodesulfurarchaeum sp.
CTGCGGAAACCCGTCGATCAAAGCTGGATCCCGGGTCCGCGGAAAACTGTCGGACGAACCGGCCTGGAGGGGAAACACTATTGCCCAGCGCGCAGCATCCTCGGTACATGGGATTCATGGACCGCATCCTCGGTGGCTCCGATCGGAGCACCGGGGACTACGTCGAACTGGACCTCGAGGACGTGGCCGCGGACGCCGAGACCAAGATGGAACTGCAGATCGCCGAGATCGACGGCCAGGAGGACGTGATCGCGATCAAGGACGCCGTCTACGACGGCGACCTGGTCGTCGCTGACATCACGCGCCTGCGCACTGACGATCCGACGATCGACCACGCGATCGACGAACTCCGTGAAACCGCGAAAGAGGTCGGCGGCGACATCGTGAAGAAGGGGGACGACCAGATCCTCATCACCCCGACTGGGGTCGGGATCAGTCGCGAAAAACTCAACCGGTAGTCGATCTCCGCGGCTCTCAGACTTCTTCGGGGACGTCGTCCGAGTCTTCTACGGTCCGCTTCATCGACTCGCGGCGGGACTTCGCGTCCCGGCCGGTGACCTCGAGCAGGAACTCGTTTTTCAGGTCGACGGCCTCCGCGGCCGCATCTGCCTCCCCGGCGGCGATGACCTCCTCGGCGGGCCGCTCCTCGAAGTGCACGGCGAGCTGGTCCTTCTTCGAGCCGTAATCCGCGACCCCGGCGAGCACGCGGTCGAAGACGGCGTTATCCGGGTCGGAAACGACGTGCATCTCGACGCCGTCCATCTCCTCGGTCCCGTCGACGGGCCCGAAGTACTCCTCGATCGTGGCCCGGAGATCCGGCACGCGGTCTTCGAGATACTCGCCACGACGCATTTTGTACTCCTTCATACCACGGGGAAACGCTTTGACGGGTAAAACGCCTTCGTCAGCGACGCCCGGCGAGGTAACCGCGGTGACACTCGGGACAAATGTCTCCAGCACGAAGCGACGAGACTGCTGCCTCGCTGAACCCACATTCCGGACAGACCAGCGATGCGTACGGCGTTTCCGCGTCTACGTCGACCTCGATCGGGCCTTCGCTGGCGATGCCGGAGGGGCCCCGTTGAGTGGTCGAGGAGCCGCGGTTCCCGTCTTCGGTGTCACCGGGGGACTCGAACTGGAAGGCCGGGTCGTCTCTCCCTTCAGCGGCCTGATCGGTCGAACTGTGCAGGTCTGCCGGTCCCCCGGTCTCGGTTTCGGGCCGCTCTTTCCACGCGTCTCGCTCGGCACCCGGTTCGGATTCGGTCGAGTCCTGCTCGCGGCCGGTGGTCGGTTCGGCCCCGGTTCCGAACATCGACTCCGATTCGGCCGTCGAATCCGTTTCCGCCTCGGCTCCCGTCTCCTCGATGTCGTCGATCGAATCTCGCCCGGTGAGCGGTTCCTCCACAGGCGCCTCGGAGTCGGCAGGCTGGGTTGCCGGTTCGGGGCTCGAATCACCGGCGCTTTCGCCGGCCGGTTCGGCGCTGTCCTCGATGATGATTCCGTCGTCCGGGTCGGAATCGGCAGGTTCGGGTTCTGCTTCGGCGGATCCGGCGTCCGGATCGACGGGCTCGCTCGCGTCTGGGACCGATTCGCCGGCCGGAGCGTCGGCCTGGGCCGGGTCCGTCGGTTGGGAGTCCGAAGCGGCCGGCTCCGGGTCTTCGGCCGTCTCGATGATCTCCGCGACGTCCGCCTCGGTCGACTCGTCGGTGTCCGATTCGGTCGCCCCGGGGGTCGTTTCTGCACTCGCAGTGGTCGGCTCGGGTGCGGTGACAGGACCCTGGTCGTCGTCCTCGGTCGGCGACCGGTGGTCTTCCCCCTCCCGTACCGAATCGAGATGCCGCACCTCCGTGTTCTCGGAGAGCACCGACTCGGCCCCACACCGCTTGCAGGTGCGAAGTTTCCTGACCGTCACGACCTCCTCGTCTCCCCGCCGCTCCCGATCGCGCTCGGTGACCGGCTCCCCGTAGGCGTGACCGAGCAGTGAACACCTGAGACCCATTAGCGCGTGATTTCCGGCCCATCCGCAAAAGGGTACCGCTCGGGGGTACGGCCGGCGGGTTCGGGCCAATCGATAAGAAGGGGGGCGGCCTACGGACGCACATGCAGCTCCGGCGCGAGCACCGCAACCGAGACGAGACCCAGCGAGCGGTGCTCGAGGCGCTCGCCGATCGCCACGAGGAGGGAATGACGCTTTTCGAACTGCGATCGGTCGTCGACACCGACATCGACCAACTGGAAGCCGCGCTGTCGGGCCTCCAGGAATCCGGGCTGGTCGCCGTCGAAGACGACGGTGACCGGACGGTGTTCGTCGTCGCCTCGGGGGCCATCGAGCCCGAATCCGGCGCCGTGGAGGACGAGCCGGGATTCTTCGACTGGCTTTGGGGAAAGCTGGGGTTCTGAGCGGCCGGTCGGACAGACAGGGGGAGCCGGCTGTGGAGCAGCGCTCTTAGCGGAACAACGCCGCGAGGGCCTCCCGTGAGAAGAGCGAGGTCGGTTCGTCCATGTGGACGCCGATCTCCCCGGAAAACGCACGAAGGCCGAGGCGGGCGAGCGGGTTCGGGAGGGAGTAGCCCCTGCGGAGCCACTTGCCGAGCCGGATCTCGGTCCCGAGTTCCGCGCGCCACGCCCGCTCGTATGCCCTCGTGTCCGGTTCGTGGGGGTCGAGCGTCTCGGCGGCGATCTCCGCGGCGCGGAGCCCGTAGAGGATGCCACCACCGGTGAAAGGCTTTGTCTGGGCCGCCGCATCGCCGAGGAGAACCGCTCGCTCGGTGTGAACCCGATCGGGCGGGCCGATCGGGATGTGGCCGCCGAACCGTTGCCCGCCCCTCGCTCCATCCCGTTCCACCATCCGGTCGAGATGACTCACGACGTCGTAGCCGGGAGGGGCACCGAGTCCGTATTCAACGCCGGCCTCGCCGCGGGGGATCCGCCAGGCGAAAAACGACGGAACCGTCAGTGACACGTCGACGAAGTTCCCGTGGTCGGGTTCGGGCGCGTGCTGTAAGATCCCGACGAGCAGCTCGTCCGGTTCCGGCAGCCCGAGTTCCCGGCGGACCGTCGACTGGGGGCCGTCCGCGCCGACGACGAGGGACGCCTCGATCGTCTCCTCGCCGTCCGGTCCCTGGACGGTGAGCCGAACTCCCTCCGCACGCTCCGAAACTGCCGTCACCGTGTGCTGCGGCCGGACGTCTGCCCCCGCGTCGGCCGCGAGTTCGGCGAGCAGGCGATCGAGACCGACCCGGTCGATCGCGTTCGAGATGGGTTCCTCCCGGTAGAACGGATAGCTTCGCTCCTGGGCTTCATCGAGGTGAAACCGTGCCCCGCGGATCTCGTTCTGTCGCAGCCGTCCCGGGGCGTCATCGGGCAGGAAGTCCCAGAGGTCCCGGCTCACGTGGCCCGAACAGGCCAGGGGCTCCCCGACCGCGCCGCGTTCGAAGGCCACGACCTCGTGGCCGCGTTCGGCGGCACGGCGGGCGAAGTGAGCGCCAGGTGGCCCCACCCCCACGACGGCGACGTCGATCATTGCAAGCCCGTACTGGATCGCCCGAGTTATCCCTTGTGCTCCGCGAAGGCGGGACCCGATCGATCGCTTGAGCAGGGGTTAACTGCTCCGGGCCGCTAACCCTGGTGTGACCCGGTCCGACCCAGCCAAAGACGAGCTCCCGGCCGACCACGAGACTGCTATCGAGGCGTTCCGCGACGCGATCGAGGCCGTCGAGCGCCCGGTTCTCACCGCGAGCGACGTCGCCGCTGCGCTCGACTGCACGCAGGCCGACGCCGACGACCTGCTGGAGGGCCTGGTGGAGGCCGGCCAGGTGTCCCGGATCGGGGTCGAGACCGATCCGGTCGTGTTCTTCGCGGAGCAATGGACCCGGTCGATCACGCGAGAACGGATCGTCCCGTTTCCGGACAGCCACGAGGTGATCGTCGACCAGCCCAAACAGTTCACGCGTGCCCAGCTCTCCCAGTTCGCCCGACTCGCGGAAACGAACGGACAGGCAGGCTATCGATACGAGATCCGACGCGAGGACGTCTGGGCCGCGCCCCACGATTCCTTCGAGTCCCTCCGTGGAACCGTTCGGGACGTGCTGGGCAGGGAGGCCCCGAAACTCGAAGAGTGGATCGAATCCCAGTGGAAACGCGCCCGGCAGTTCACCCTGCGGACCCACGAGGAGGGCTACACCGTTCTCGAGGCGGCGAGCGACTCGCTGATGGGAAACGTCGCCCGGGAGGAACTCGGCGAGGAACACCTCCACGGCCCGATCGATGACGACACCAGCTGGGTGGTCGAGGGTAGCGAGGCCGAACTCAAGCGAATCCTCTACGACGCCGGCTACCCCGTCCGGGACGAACGCGACCTGGAGGCGGGCGACCACCTCGACCTCTCGCTTTTCGTCGAACTGCGAGACTACCAGCGGGACTGGCTCGAGCGGTTTCTCGAGGCTGGATCGGGTGTCCTGGTCGGCCCGGCCGGGAGCGGGAAAACGATCGCTGCGATCGGAATTCTGGCCGCGCTTGAGGCCGAAACACTCGTGCTGGTCCCGACACGCGAACTGGCCGGTCAGTGGCGGGAAGAACTCCTGCGACACACCGACCTGACGCCGGACCAGATCGGCGAGTTCCACGGCGGCGAAAAGGAGATTCGGCCGGTCACCGTTGCCACCTACCAGATCGCCAGCATGGAGCAGCACCGCGGGCTGTTCGACAGCCGACGGTGGGGGCTCATCGTCTACGACGAGGCCCATCGGGTCCCCTCGCCCGTCACCCGCTCGACCGCGGACCTGCAGGGAAAACACCGGCTCGGATTGACCGCATCGCCGCTCCGGGAGGACGACCGCGAGCGGGACATCTACACCCTGATCGGACCGCCTATCGGGACCGACTGGGACGCCCTCTTCGACGCCGGGTTCGTCGAGCAACCCGCCGTCGAGATCAGGTACGTCCCCTGGCGAGCCGACGGTGCGAGGGAGCGATACGTCGAATCCAGCCACCATCGGAAACGGCAGTTGGCAGCAACGAATCCCGCCAAAATCGAGGCGGTGCGGGACGTGCTCGCCGAACGGCCCGACGCGAAAACCCTGCTGTTCGTCGAGTACCTCGACCAGGGCGAGGAACTGGCAGCGGAACTCGAAGTCCCCTTCGTGAGTGGCGAAACGCCGCATGCCGAACGGGCAAAACTGTTCCAGGCCTTCCGTCGAGGGGAACACCAGACCCTGATCGTGTCCCGTGTCGGCGACGAAGGGATCGACCTCCCCGACGCCGAACTCGCCGTGATCGCTTCGGGTCTGGGTGGGTCCCGTCGCCAGGGGACCCAGCGGGCCGGGCGGTTGATGCGTCCCTCGGGCAACGCCGAAGTCGTCGTGCTCGCCACGGCGAGTTCCAGGGAGGCCGACTTCGCCCTCCAGCAGATGCATCACCTCTCGAGCAAAGGAGTCCCCGTCACCGAACGGGACCTCTCCGAGTGATCAGAGGTTGCCGTACGGTCCCAGCTTGGCGTCGGTCAGCCGGTCGACCTGTTCATCCGAGAGGCCGATGGCCGCTGCACCGAGGTTCTCCTCGAGCTGATCGACCGTCCGCGCGCCGACGATCGGGGCCGTCACGCCGTCGCGGTGCATGAGCCACGCGAGGGCCGTCTGGGCCGGGGTGGCGCCCACTTCCTCGGCGACCGCGCCGAGTTCGTCGTGGACGTCGAAGTTCGTCTCGGTGAGATAGGACTCCTCGAACCGGCTCGATTCGGCGGCGCGGGATTCGCCGGTGAGCCCCTCCTCTCGGGTGTACTTACCGGTGAGAAAACCCTGCCCGAGCGGGCTCCACGGGCAGACGGCGAGGTCGTCGTGCCGGGCCATCTCGAGGTAGTCGCCCTCGATCTCCCGGTCGACGAGGTTGTATCGGGGCTGGAGCACGGTGAACGGCTCCCAGCCCTGTTCCCGGGCGATGTCGTTTGCCCGGACGACTTTCCAGGCGTTCGGGCGGAGCGTCGAGGCACCGAGGTAGTTCACCTTGCCCGACTCGACCAGCCCGTTCAGCGTCTTCATCAGCTCGCGGGCCGAGGTGGCGTCGTCCCAGCGGTGGATGTACAGGACGTCGACGTAGTCCGTACCGAGCCGGTCGAGCAACGCCTCGATACGATGCCGGACGTTCTTCCGGTTGGTCCCCCGGCTATTGGGGTCCTCCTCGCGAATCTGCCAGAAGATCTTCGAGGCAATGGTGTAGCGCTCGCGATCCCGTCCCGCGAGCCAGTCGCCGATCCACTCCTCTGCCTTCCCGCCACCGTAGATGTCGGCGGTGTCGATGTACCGGCCCCCGGCGGCCTCGTAGGCGTCGAGGAGTTCCTTGCCACGATCCTCGCCGATTTCGACGTTCCCCTTCTCGGTTTCCTTACCGAACCGCCAGGTGCCGAACTGGAGTTCGCTCGTCTGAATGCCGGTTTGCCCGAGATCCACGAATCCGAGATCGACGTCGGCTACGTCTGTCATACAGGAGCACCGAAGAACTACTCGCCGAAAAAGGTTGAGTCCGGCCAGGTCCGTCCGACTACGATCCCGGACAGCCGCCGGACCAGTCGAACTCGTTTTCGGTTGCTTCCTCGGGGATCGCGATCCGGACGGGGTCGTCGTAGCCGGAATAAGTGCTGTGCATCGTCGCCGTGGCCGTTGCACCGTCCCCGACTGCCTCGAAGGACATCGACCCTTCAATCGGACGATGGGTCCGGTTGTCGACGACGAGCTGGAGTGAGACGTTCTCGATTTTCGTGTCGCCGACCGCCGGCTGGTTGCTCTCCTCCCGGAACTCCCGGAGCGCGTCTTCGGAGGGGGCGCCCACCAGGGTCACGGTTCCCCCGTCGGCGACGGTGGACGTCGTTTCGAGCCGGAGATCGCCAGAGTCGAGGAGATCGACGTGGCGACCGAGTGTCGTCGTTTCGATCCATTGGCCCGAACCGTCAATCGACTCGTTGGCCCATCCCCACGGCCTTTCACACTCCTGGTACATCGTGCGATTGTCGACGTAGGCCCTCCGGGTCTCGCCATCCATCTCGAGGGTCATATTCGAGCGCTTTTGAGTGACGTTCACCGCCCCGACGATCGTCGCGTCACGACTGATCGTTTCCTCCTCGGCGACCGCCGTCGCCCGGAGTTCCGTTTCGGCCCGGTAGGTGGTGACATCTTGGAGGGCCGAGTTCACCTCCTCGAGGGTGGCTTCGGCTCGGTCGCTCCTGTCCGGGCCCCCGTCCATCCCGAGACAGCCGGCTCCAAGGACGACAATGACGAGAACGACACTTCCCAGAGCTAGGCGACGCATACCCGATTCTCGACGGGGTCTACGTAAGATTTTTCGAAGGTTCAAACGGGGATGGAAGCGAAGCGAGCGAATCGACGGGCGAAAGATGCCAAAAACGAGGTCAAATTGCAGAAAATTCTCTGCGGTGTGTGAAAGCCCCAGAACGGAACGGCACGGTTGAGGCCTGGACGGGAGACGTTGTCCCCGACCCTTACGGCCTGTGACGGCGTTACCCGGATTCGAACCGGGTCTTGCCAGCGCCGGACGTTGCCCGGGTGACCCCGGGATTCCCGTTCGCCGAAGCGTCCGGGGTAAGCCGGTATTCCGGCCGTGTCCGGTGGTGCTGGCGTGAGCCGGATTGTCACCGGCGTTGCCGCCAATATTCGCGAAGCCCGCTTACGCGTGCTCCGGTACTTGGCCTTCCCTTCCGACCGCCATGGCGATCCGACGGCGGGTCGGTGTGGTTCTCCTTCGAGACCTGTGACCTTGCCGCCCTGTTACGGACGTTTCGGTTGTGGCCTCTACCTCGCCCCGTCTCGATGTTTCGATCCGGGACGTTGGCGTCCAGTGTGCCCCCGTGTCGTTCCCAAGGGGGACGTGAACGTATGACGCATGTCATATTAAGTTTTTCTGAAGGGAAGTGACCTGTCCGATATTTGCTCCGGAAAACGAACGGCAAAACCGGATTCATTCGGTCGATCGATCGGGACACGGTTTCGGTTCGACAACTGGTTCGAAGCGAAAGCG
>JBKGZU010000061.1:0-7973 GCA_046543215.1 Halodesulfurarchaeum sp.
CCCGGGGCCTCTCCCATGCCAAGGGAGTGATCTACCACTGATCTACGAGCCCGCATCCACCGATAACCCATCTCCGCCCATAAACGTCCCGATTCATCGCTTCTGTGGGGCCGGTCCACACTCGCTCCGTTCGGCAACACCGAAACCCTTTATTGGGCCGGCTCACCTCCCATCCCACAGGGAACGCGCGACCGCAAGTCTGACTCGCCGGCTCGCCGGCTTGGGATTGCGGTAGTGCTCGACAGCTAGCTGTCGAACTATCCTGCGGCTCGTGTCGTTCCAATCAGATCATGGCACGAATGCATACCCGTCGCCGCGGTCAGTCCGGCTCTGACAAACCGGCGACAGACGAACCACCGGAGTGGAGCGACGTCGAAACCGAGGCGATCGAGGAGCGCATCGTCGAACTCGCCGAACAGGGTCTCGACCCCTCCCAGATCGGGCTCAAACTCCGGGACGAGGGCGTGCAGGGCACGCCGGTCCCGGACGTCAAGACCGCCACTGGGAAGAAGATCACCGAGATCCTCGCCGAGCACGACGCCGACCCGGAGATCCCCGAGGACTTCCGGAACCTCCTCGAGAAGGCCGTCAACCTCTACGAACACGTCGAGGAGAACGGCCAGGACCACCACAACAAGCACGCACTCCAGAACATGGAATCGAAGATCCGCCGCCTCGCGAACTACTACCGGGGCGAGCAGATCCCCGCGGACTTCAAGTACACCTACGAGAACGCGAAGGAGTTCCTCGACTAATATGGCGACCACGGGGACGACACGAGCGCGGGAGCCAGCCGACCTCGCCAGCGACCTGCGCGGGGCCGACCTCGTGCGGGTCGTGAGCCGCGCCGACGGCGACGGCCTCGCCGGCGCCGCCATTCTCGGCCAGGCGCTCACCGATCTCGGCATCCCCCGACACCTCGCGCTGTCCCCGTCCCGCGACGCGGCGGCCCCGCGGCTCGAATCCGACGGGACCGCCGTCGCGCTGGGCTTTGAGAACGTCGATGGATCCTGCAGCGGCGACTCCGCAGCGAGCTGTGCGTTCGATCTCGCCCGGGAGCTGGGCACCGATCCCGATCCCGGGCTGGTACTCGCTGGCGCTGCGAGCGCTGGCGTTCCGCCGGAGGAGCCGCCCCTCGAGGCAGCTCGAAAGCAGGGCCTCACCGAGCGACCCGGGCTGGCGATCCCCACCGCGGACGTGACCGCGGGCCTGGCGTATTCGGGCCTGCTTCACGCCGACTTTTCGGGGGACGAAACCGCGACGGCGGCGTTCCTCGCGGAACTCGACTTCCCGGAGGAGCCCGACGCCGACGCCCACCGGAACCTCGCCTCGGCGGTCGCCCTCGAGGTGGCCGCCGGAGCGTCGACCGAACGGGCGACCGACGCGCTCGCGGACGCGCTCGGTCCACGCACCTCGCCGACGGCCTTCGAGACGATCGGTGGGTACGCCGACGTGCTCGAGGCCGCAGCCGCGATGGACGCCGCCGGGGCGCTCGCTGCCTTGCTCGGGGACACGGACGAAGCGACGCTTCTCGACCACTGGCGGAACTACGGTGCGGCCCTGCACGACGCGGTGGCCGAGCTTCCCGCCGGCGGTGGAGCCGTCGAACTTGCCAGCGTGGATGTCCCACCGGCGCCCGTGGCGCGACTCGGACGCGACTTCAGGGTCGACGCCGAGCGTCTCTACGTCGCCGGTCCGGATTCGATCGCGCTGGCCACGAGGAAAGCAGACGCCCGGTCGCGGCTCGAATCACACTTCCCGGACGAACAGCCCGCCGGAACCGACACCCTCGCCACGGTCCAGACGACCGAGCTGGACCCCATCGAGCGAGCCATCGAGGCCGAACGATGAATCGACGAGCCACGATCCGTTCGACGGTCGACCGTCCCGAGCAGATTGCCGGGGCGGTCGAGCCTGACAACACCCCGGAGATGCAGACGACCGTCGAGGGGGAGACAGTCGTGACGACCATCGAGCGCGACTCGACGGCCGGCCTGCGATCGACGGCAGACGATTACGTGGTGAACCTCGCAGTTGCCATCGACGTGGCACGGACGGCGAACCGACACGCAGACGACGACAAAACACACTCATGAGCGACAGATCAGTATCCAAACGCAGTCAGGAAAAGCGGTGGTACACCGTGCTCGCCCCGGAGCAGTTCGACCGGGCCGAACTCGGCACGACCCCCGCAGAAGAACCGGAACAGGTTATCGACCGAACGATCGAGACGACCCTCGGCGACGTGATGGAGGGCGGCGAGAACAACGTCAAGCTCACCTTCCAGGTGTCCGACGTGGGCAGCGACTCGGCTTACACCGAGTTCGCCAAGCACGAACTCACCCGGGACTACAAGCGGAGCCTCGTGCGCCGCGGCTCCTCGAAGGTCAAGGCCGTCTTGACCCTCCGGACCGCCGACGACTACCGGATCACGGTCCAGCCGGTCGCGTTCACGACGAAAGTCGCCGACCGGAGCCAGAAGGAAGCCATCCGCAAGCGGATGAGCGAACTCGTCACCGAGGCCGCCGCAGAGCGGACCTTCGAGGAGTTCATCGACAGCGTCGTCCAGGGCCACCTCTCGAGTGCGATCTACAACGAGGCCAAGACGATCTACCCGCTTCGCCGGGTCGAGATCGAGAAGACGACGATGGAAGCCCCGCCAGAAGAAGTTTACGAGGAAGAGGAGACGGCCGCAGTCGAGGAGACCGACTGAGTCCAAACAGGTAAGGTCTCGCTGGTGTGAATCAGGAGTAATGGGACGGCGAGTTCTGTCCGCACTCGACACGGCGGACGTGGTGACGGCGGCGAACGCGGCACTCGGGTTCGTCGCGGTCGCCGTCGCTCCGTTCGACGTCGAACTCGCCGCGCGGCTGATTTTGCTCGCGGCCATCGCCGACGCCCTCGACGGCATTATCGCCCGTCGAACGGGGGGTTCGGAGGTCGGCCCGTACCTCGATTCGCTCGCGGACGTCGCGTCCTTCGGAGTGGCTCCGGCCGCGATGGTTCTTGCAACGACCGTCCCGGAGTGGACTGCCCAGGACTACGCGACGATCGCGCTCGGTGCGGCGTTCGTGGGTGCAGCCGTGCTCCGGCTCGGCCTCTACACGGCCTACGACACGGGAAAGCCATCTACTGAGGGTGTCCAGACGACCCTCGCCGCGACGATTTTGGCTGCGGGCCTCCTCTCGGGAGCCCCCGGCTGGACGCTCGTCGTCGGCCTCGGCGTCTTTGCCCTGTTGATGCTCGGCGAGCGAGTGTATCCCGACCTCCGCGTTCGAGATGCCTTTATCATGGGCGGGATCCAGGCGGCGGCAATCGCCTTTCCAGCGGTACTCGGGTCGGTGTTTCCGCGTGCCTTGCTCGCATGGGCCGTGGCCTACCTTCTCTTGGCACCCCCCTTCTATCCCGGACCGGAAGGGAAACGCTCATAGGATTACTCCCGGAAGTCCGAATTATGAGTGACGGGGACGAGGAGCCAGCGGAGTCGGCGGTCGATCCCATCGTCGGGGAGTTCGAAACACGACTCGAATCGGCAAGCGAGGCCGTCGAGGCGGCCGAAACCGAGGCCGATCTCGACGACGTCGAGGCGACACTCGAGGAAATCGCCGCGGACCTCGAAGACGCCGACATTCCGGTGCCCGAACCGGAAGACGAGGACGAGGAACCCGAGGACCCGAAAGACGACCTCGAGGACGAACTGTCCGACCTCGAGGACGCAGTCGAGGAAAAGCGGGGGCCCTACGGGGCAGACGTCATCGATGCCATCGACGACGTGCGCAGCACCATCACCGACACGCGGTGGGCCGAGGAGGGGGAGACCGAACTCGTACCGGGCGTCCAGACGTTCATCGATTCGGCCGAATCGATCCTCGATGCGGACTTCGGGTCGGCCGTGCCGGATCCCGAGGAGCTGTCGGTCACCCTCGAGACGGTCGCCAATGCGGTGGAGGAGGCGGACTTCGACGCCGACGACGACGCCGAAACGATCGCGGACCTGCTCGAGGAGACGGACACCCTCTCCGACGCCGTCGACGCTGCCACCGCCTGGACCGACCTCGAAATCAGGGAACGGCTCGACCGCGAGGGCTTTTACGAGCCGATCGAGGGTGCAAAGCACAAGGACTTCCCGCCGGAGTGGGCGGCACTGAAGACCTGGGAGAAACGAGGGAACGTCGACATGGTCGTCCTCCTGCTCGAACTGATGGGCGATACGGATTTCATCACCCGCCACTGCATCGAGGCCCTCGAATACATGGGCGACGAGGCGGGAGTCGAGCCACTCGCCAACCTGGCGAAGCGGCGGAACCTCAACGCGGTCGACGCGATCGGCAAGATCGGCGCCGAATCAGGGATCGACGCCGTCGAAGGTCACGCGGAATCCGGGAACACCGCCGAACTGCAGGCGCGGTCGCTGACCGCGCTGGGGGCAATTGGCTCCGAGTCAACCACGGAAACGGTCGCAAATCAGCTCGTGGCCGACAGCGAGCGCGTACAGATCGCGGCCGCACGGGCGCTCGGCATGATCGGCGACACGCGGGCCATCGATCCGCTCGCCGAGGTGCTCGAGGACGAGTCAGTCGAGCCATCCGTCCGGGCGAGTGCGGCCTGGGCCCTGACGGAAATCGGAACCGAGGACGCTCTGGAGATCGCCGCTGACTACGCGACTGACGGCTCGTATCTGGTCGAGCAGGAAGCGGCCACGGCCGTGGCGGCACTCGGTCTGGAAGCCGCGGGCGAAGACGGTGGCGAAACCGACGACGAATCGGAAGCCGAGGAGGAAACAGAAGACGGATCCGACGACGCCGAGGAAGCCGAGAAGGAGACCGAGGACGGGGCCGACGACGAAGCCGAGGAATAACTCCTCATCCGAGGAACGTCGCCGTCAGCTGGAGGGCGAAGGCGACACCGATGAGAACGGCCCCGACCCGGCCAAAAGCCGTGTATTCGGACGCGTCGTTCGGCGATATCTGCACGCTGTAACTCTCGAAGTCGGTGTCGAACGTGACGTAACTCGGGAGCTGGAAGAACTCCACGAAGAGCAACATCGCGCCGAGCACCCCGAGCGCCGATCCGGCGAGAGTAAGCTGTGTCGCGAGGTCCATACCGAAGCGAGGCCCGCGAATCCAATAAAGGGTCCGAAGGTTTTTGCACACAGACCGGGCCACGTGGCCCCGTGTTCAGAGCGATCGCCCTGATGGCACTGCTGGCGACCGCGCAGGCGCCGGCCATCGACGGCGTCTATCCGGACCCGACCACCGACGGCGATCGTGGCGAGTTCGTCGTGGTGACTCTCCCGGAAAATCGATCGGTCGCGAATCTCTCCATCACGGACGGCGAGGACGTGGTGGAACTGGACGATCTCCCCACGGGAGAACAGGTGGTGGTGACTGCAGATCCCGGGCCCGCGTCGAAGTTGACCGATCATCGAATCCACGTCGTCGATTCGTTCCTCTCCCTCTCGAACGGTGGCGAGTGGGTTGCACTACGGGCCGGAAACCGGACCATCGAGAACATCTCCTATCCCAGCACGACCGAGGGCGAACTGTTTTGCGACGGACAGTTTCGGCCCCCTGGACGGACCGATTTCGAGCCGATGACCGCTCGAAACGTGTCCCTCCGGTCGGTGCTCCTTCCGGACGACGCTGGGCCACTGCTCGAGACGATCGAATCCGGATCCGAGCGAATCTTCCTCGCGGGGTACACGTTTACCGATCCGGCCGTCGCCGACGCCCTGATCGAGGCCCACGAGCGCAACGTCACCGTTCGCGTCTTGGTCGAAGGCAGTCCCGTTGGCGGCGTTTCCCGGCCCCAGGTCACGCAACTCGACCGCCTGGAAGCTGCCGGAATTCCGGTCCTCGCGATGGGCACCGACGTGGCCAGGTACCGGTTTCATCACGCAAAATACGCGGTCGTCGACGACCGAGCCCTCGTCACCTCCGAAAACTGGAAACCGGGCGGAACTGGGGGCCACGGCTCTCGCGGCTGGGGGGTTATTGTCCGGGACCGCCGGATTGCCGCCGACCTCGCCCGCATCTTCGCTGCGGACACCGGGTACGTCGATACGACGTCCTGGGCGGAATCGCGACCGGAGTCGTCGATTGCGGAGGAACCGGATACGTCGACGTATCCGAATCGGTTCCCCTCAACTAGGTCGCGGGCCGACGCGGTGACGGTCCTTGCGGCCCCCGAAACGGCTGGAGACGGGGTGATGCGGGCCCTCGATAATGCGACGGAGTCGATTCGGATCCAGCAAGTTACCATCGACGGGTCCGGCCCGCTCGCGAACGCCACCATCGCGGCTGCGGAACGGGGGGTGCACGTCCGGATTCTCCTCTCCCAGGCGTGGTACGCCGAGCGCGAGAACCGGGCGGTGGCGACCCGGCTCCGCGACCGTGCAGCCCGGGAGGATCTCCCGCTGGAAATCGCACTGGCAGAGCCGCGCAGCCGGTACGAAAAGATCCACGCGAAGGGCGTGATCGTCGACGGGGAGACGGTCCTCGTGGGGAGTCTCAACTGGAACCAGAACGCTCGCGAAGAAAACCGCGAGGTGGTGCTTCGAATCGACGATGCCGCGACGGCGACCTACTTTCGGCGGGCCTTTCGTGCCGATTGGCGGGGTGCTGCGTGGCGCCTCCCCTGGGGGGTGCTCGTCGCTGTGGCGGTGGCGGTGCTGGGTAGTCTCCGGTGGGTCCGACGGATCGGGACGTTCGAGACCGACTAGGCCGTCGAGGAGCTACTGAGCGCCTCGTCGAGTTCCGCGTCTGCCATGCGCTCCACGAGCGAATCGATGACTGGCTCTCGCATTCCGGGTACGAACCGGATGCTCCCGACGACCAGATGGCCGCCGCCGGAAACGCCCGCCCCCGGAAGCTCCGCGTTCAGTTCCGAGACCATCTCCGGGATGTCGAGGCGCACGCCGTCGCTCCGGAGTACGGCGAAGTCCGGTCCGTAGCCGACGGTGATGGCCGGCTCCCCGGTTTCTTCGACCTTCCGGTCGTGGAGTTCCCCGGTCGTCTTTCCGGGCGGCGGGTAGGTGAATCGGTGAGCGAATTCCTCGAGATCGAGCCGATACAGGTGCGCGCCGTTGGCCAGTCGCTCGTGTTCGACGTGGGTGTCGCCCGCTTCGAGCTGGGCGTCGGTATCGGCCTTCGCACGACGGGCGAGGAGGGCCACGAGTTCCTCGTGCCGGTCTTCCGCGGCTTCGATTCCGAGGATGTCCGTGACGAACTCGCCCCCGGCGTCATAGCGGAGCATGTAGGCCGCATAATCGAGGGCGGACACGATGTCGTCGAGGTGGGATTCGTCGTAGCCGGCTTCCCCGGCGAGATCCAGGTAGTCCGTCATCGCGTTCGCTTTGGAACGGTCGGCAAGCCCCGCAATCGCCGGCACGTGATCGAGCGTTCCCTCGAGGGACGGGTGGATCATGCGGGCCAGTTCGATGCTGAGCATCCCCGAGGTCACCCGGTAATCCTCGCCGTAGAGATACGGATTGACGTGACTGGTGAGGTAGGGATCGACCGCCTCCGGGTCGGGGTGATGGTGGTCGATGACGAGGATCGGAATGTCGTATTCGTCGAGGGTGCGGTAGGCCGGGGTGTCCTCGGCGGTGCTGCCGTTGTCGATCATGAGTAACACCGGGAGCTTCTGGCCGTGTCGCTCCTGGTCGCCGAGTGCGTAATTGAGATCGCGGGTCGCATCCTCCATTTCGTAATACGGGGCCTTGCTGGGGAGCCGCTTGAGGAGGTGTCGCGAGGCGGCCGGGTCCTCGTGAACGTCCTCGATGAACCGTTCGAGGGCCAGTTCCACCGGTGCGGCGGCACACATCCCGTCGCCGTCAGCGTGGTGGCGGATGCGGATCGGACGACCTTCGGCGACGGCCGCGCGGAGGTGTCTGGCGACCTCGGTCAGATCATCGTGCATCTCGTCGAGTGGCTCCCAGTCGATCGTCGCCTCGACCTCGATCGGATCTGACT
>JBKGZU010000062.1:0-7949 GCA_046543215.1 Halodesulfurarchaeum sp.
GGAGGCCTTCGACCCGGAACTCGGCGTTGACGGGGAGCAGATCGAGTTGTAGGGGGACGGATTCCAACGTCGCTTTCGACGCCCCTGGCCTCGGCTGTGACCGCTTTCGAGCGCAGCGCCAGACCCGGCCAGGCGGCAGCCGTCTCGTCGACCAGTTGCAACGTTTTGGCTGTAAAACGCCGTCGGTTCCGAACCGAGTCGGCCGCGTTCCTGTCACGCGAAGTAGACTTACATACCTTCGTCGCCACATTCTACGAAGGAATGGCACCTGCCGCCGGCAAGCCGGGGGACACGACGGTCGTCTACGTCAGCGGCGACACCGGTCAGGCCGAGCAGTTCGCCACGGAAATCGAACGACAGACGGGGTTAAGTGTTCACACGCGGTCGACCGTGGACGGTGGGCTCGAAAGCCTCGCAACGGTCCCCGACGTCGCCTGCATCGTCAGCGACTACGACTTGCCCGACATCGACGGTCTCGCCTTTCTCCAGACCGTCCGGGCCCAGTTCCCCGACCTCCCGTTCATCCTCTTCACGAGTGAAGGGACCGAACGGGTCGCGAGCCGCGCGATCGCTGCCCGGGTGACCGACTACCTCATCAAGGAGCGATTCCAGGATCAGTGGGCCGAACTGGGGGCCCTGATCGAGCGATCCATCGAGGCGGATCGATCCAACCGGTCGCTCGCGGATCCGGACGCCCGGGCCAAAAACATCCTCGAGGCGTGTCTGGACCCGATGGCGATCGTCCGGGAGGACGGCTTCGTCTACGCGAACCGGAACGCGCTAGAGCTGTTCGAGGTCGACGAATTCGCCGCGTTCGACGGGTCCACTGTCGCCGACGTCATCGCGCCCGATTCGGCGGCGATCACGACCGAGACCATCCGCCGGATTCAGGCCGGGGAAAAGCGGATCGACCGACTCGAACAGGAGGTTCTCGGCCGGGAAGGGGCCCGGACGCCCGTCGAACTGACGGCCGCCTCGATCGAATGGAATGGGGCACCGTCGATTCTCCTGATCTTCCGCGACGTCGCCGAACGCCGGGCCCGCATCCAGGAACTCCGGCGCTTCAAGCGAGCGGTGGAGGCCGCCGGCCACGCGATCTACGTGACCGACGTCGACGGGACGATCGAGTACGTCAACCCCGCCTTCGAGACGATCACCGGGTTCAGCGAAGGGGAGGCCGTCGGGGAGAATCCACGGCTTCTCAACTCGGGAGAGATGTCAACAGCGTATTTCGAGACGCTCTGGAACACGATATCGGCCGGCGAGATATGGGAGGAATCGGTCGTCAACCGCCGGAAGAACGGCGAGCTGTATCACGCCAACCAGACGATCGCTCCGATCACCGACCGGGAGGGAGCCATCCAGTCCTTCGTCGCAATCCAGACCGATATTTCCGAGCAGGTGGCGCTGCGGGAGCAACTGGCCGCGGCCAAGGAGCGCTACGAGTCGCTCTTCAAGAGCATCCGGGACGCCATTCTCGTCGCGGACACGGACCGTCGGATCATCGACTGCAATCCGGGCTTCACCGACCTATTCGGGTACGAATTGGCGGACATTCAGGGGAAGTCGACGGAGTACGTCTACGCGAGCGGGGCCGAATACGAGGAGATGGGCGAAGCCATTCGGGAACACGTTGGCGACCCGCAGTTCACCCATACCGTCACCTGCGAGAAACAATCCGGCCAGACGTTCCCGGGTGAGACGAACGTGTTCCACCTCAGGAACGCCGAAAACGAAATCGTGGGTTTCATCGGCATCATCCGGGACGTCTCCGGGCGACAGGACCGCCTCCACCAGTTGTGGATGATCGATCGAATCCTCCAGCACAACTTCAACAACGAGATGACCGTCATCGGCGGGAACGCGGAGTTGATCCGCGAGAACGGGGCCGAGAACCTCGCGGGCTACGCGGATCGGATCGTCGAAACCGCGGACCGACTCAGCGCGACGGTCGAGAAGGAGCGGCTCATTACGGAGTTCCTCTCTGACCCGCCCGAGGTCGAACCCATCGGGATCGGGGAGGTTGTCAAGAAGGCCGTCGGGAGAGTCACGAGGGACCATCCCGAAGCCGACATCGTCACGACGGGCCCGGAGGGCACGATGATCCGCGGTAGCGTTGCCATGGAGGATGCGATCACCGAGTTGCTCACGAACGCCGTCATGTACTCGAGGGCGGACCACCCGCGAGCGACAGTGAAGAGCCATATCGACGGCGACACCGTGCACATCGAGGTCCGGGACGAGAATCCGCCGATCCCGGGGATGGAACGGAAAGTGCTCACCGGCGAACACGAACTCAACCCCCTGTATCACGGAAGTGGACTCGGCCTGTGGCTTGTCACCCTCATCGTCGAACACGTGAACGGTCACGTCGAATTCGAGGAAAACGAACCCCGTGGAAACGTCGTTCGGCTGGTGTTCGAGCGGGTCGGTGGGGAGTGACCGACGGGATGGCCGTTCTCCGTTTCCCCTGCTCAATCCTCCCGAAACCGGTCGAGAAACGCCTGCCGCCGGGCCAGCCCAGGCGGGTCCGGCTCCCACGGCGTCCGCCGGGCGCGTTCGGACACCGGGTCCACCTCCGGTTCGGGACCCGGTTCGAAGCCCGGACAGTCGGCGCCGCACTCGGCAGACGGTTCGACCAGCCGTCCGGCCCACGAGCACCCGGGCAGTCCGTCCGTGCCCGCGACCCGTTCCGGGGTGAGGTTCTCACAGCCCGGCACGGTCTCCGGACGCCAGCCCTTCCCGTAGGCCCGTTCGGCGATCCGGCGGCGCTGGCGAGCTTTCTCTCGGGCCGTCACGTGGGCCACGTCGAACTGACCGGGCTGTTCTGCCCGAATTTCGACGCTCGGGTCGGCCGGAGACAGGGGTTTCGGCTCCCGGATCACCTCGACGGCCGGGGCCGCAGGCTCGACGCGCCAGATGCCGACCGGGTCCGGGAGCCGGTGGCGATGGGCCCGGGTCACGTGGGAGGCCGTCGCGAGCACCACGTAATCGAGGACCTGGAGGCTCACGTCTCGACGGAGCTGGGCGGCGAGGTCGCCGGGCGTGCCCAGGTCGGGTTTGTTCTCGATCCCGACCAGCGTGGAAAACCAGTCCGGGTACCGGGCGACCTGGCGGGCGATCAGCTGGCCGTCCCGGCGAGCGAGTTCGAAGAAGCCGATCTCGGCCGCCCGTTCGGCCACCCGCCTGGCGACCTCCGGGGGTGCGTCGATGGCCGCCGTCACGGGACGAGCGGTCCCCGCCGGGATCGAGCTCTCGACCGCGAGCGGCGGGATCGTCGCCCCGGTGAGCGCGATCCGGTCGTCGAACGCGGGGCCGGGCCCCACGGCGATCAGGTCGAGGATCCGCGAACCAGCGCCGACAACGCTGGTTCCGAGCTGCCGGGCGAGGATCCCGGACTCGACGGATCCGAGCGAGCCGGGGAGACCGTCGCGCTCGAGGAGCGCGGCAAGCCGCAGTTCGAAGTCGTACTCGCGCACGGCTCACCGTAGCCAGCAGACGGACAAAAGCCGTTCCCTGGCCTCCATGGCCTGCCGGGCCTGCTCGCCGGGTTTTCGAGGCCTGGCTATCGCATCGTGTTGATCCCCAGGGGCTTGTACAGGCGACACTGCTGGGTATAGCCCGTATAGAGCAACACGAGACCCAGTACGAGGAATACGATCCCGATCGCCAGTCCGAGTCCCTGCCCGAGCACCGAGACCCCACCGAGGATCGCCAGGAGCATGCCGGCCCCTACGCGGAGGGTTTGATCGGTGTCGCCGACGTTCTTTTCCATACCCGCTTTACCGGAGCAATCGTCTTACCACTTTGGACGAGGAGGCCGCGACGGGACGACACACGCCGGGGTCGCGGACCGCCGGAACAGTAGGTTTATCAGTCGTTCCTCGCGAAAATCGGACAAGATTACTTCGTGACCATGGAAGCCGACAACCGTCAACCGGAGGTGAACATCGGACTCGTCGGGCACGTGGACCACGGGAAGACCACCCTGGTCCGGGCCCTCTCGGGCGAGTGGACCGACCAGCACTCCGAGGAGCTCAAGCGGGGCATCTCGATCAGACTGGGCTATGCCGATACGACCCTGCGCCAGTGTCCCGAGTGTGAAGCTCCCGAGGCCTACACGGTCGAGGAAACCTGCCCCGAGCACGGCGTCGAGACCGAGATCCTCCGTACGGTCTCCTTCGTCGACGCCCCGGGCCACGAGACCCTGATGGCGACGATGCTCTCCGGGGCGGCGCTCATGGACGGGGCCGTGCTCGTCGTCTCGGCGACCGAGTCGGTCCCCCAGCCCCAGACCGAGGAGCACCTGATGGCCCTCGACAGCATCGGCATCGAGAACATCGTCGTCGCCCAGAACAAGGTCGACCTCGTCGACGGCGATACCGCCCGGGAGAACTACGAGCAGATCACGGAGTTCGTGAAAGGGACAGTCGCCGAGGGCGCGCCCATCGTCCCGATCAGCGCCGAACAGGAGATCAACATCGACCTGATCATCGAGGCGCTCCAGGAGACCATCCCCACGCCGGAGCGGGACCCCGACGCGGATCCCCGCATGTACGTCGCCCGTAGCTTCGACATCAACCGCCCCGGAACCGAGTGGGGCGGCCTGAAGGGCGGCGTCATCGGCGGCAGTCTGGTTCAGGGCGTCCTCGAGACCGAGACGGAACTCGAGATCCGCCCCGGCCGGGAGATCGAGGAAGGCGGCCAGACCCACTGGGAGCCCGTCACCTCGACCGTCCGGTCGATCCAGTCCGGCGAGGCACTGGTCGATTCGGCCTCGCCGGGCGGACTCATCGGGGTCGGCACCGGACTCGACCCGAGCCTCACCAAGGGCGACTCCCTTGCCGGCCAGGTCGCGGGCGAGCCGGGCTCGCTCCCGCCGGTCTGGGAGCAGTTCGAGATGGATATCGACCTCCTGGATCGGCTCGTCGGGGCCGACGAGGAGGGATCGGTCGAGCCGATCACCACGGGCGAACCGCTGATGCTGACCATCGGGACCGCGACCACCGTCGGTGCCGTCACCAGCGCCCGTGGCGGCGAAGCCGAAGTCAATCTCAAGCGCCCGGTCTGTGCCCCCGAAGGAGCGACGATCGCGATCAACCGCCGGGTCGGCACCCGCTGGCGGCTGATCGGTATCGGCACCCTTCGTGGATGAGAGTCGCCATGGACGCGAACGCACTGATGATGCCGGTCGAGGCCGATCTGCGCGTCTTCGAGGAACTCGACCGGCTCCTCGGGGAGTACACGCCCGTCGTCCCGGACGTGGTCCGGGCGGAGCTCGAATCACTCGCGGATTCGAGTGGACAGGCCGGTCGCGCGGCCCAGGTCGGACTGGACCTGGCCGATCGCTGTGACCCGATCAGTGCAGCGGAACCGTACGCCGACGACGCGTTACTCGCCCTCGGCCGTGCTGGCGAGGTCGACGCCGTCGTCACGAACGACGCCCCCCTTCGCGAGCGCCTCCTCGAGGCGGGCGTTCAGGTAATCCATTTAAGGGGGCGGAATCAATTAACCCGTACTCAACCATAGATGTACAAGCGAGCTAGACTCAAAGATACGGTCGAAGTGCCGCCCGAGGCACTCGACGACGTCACCCCCGATCTCATCAAACGACTCCTGCAGGACAAATTGGAGGGGCGAATGGACGAGGACGTCGGCTCCATCGTCACGGTCACGGCAGTCCACGACATCGGCGAGGGCGCGGTCATCCCGAACCGACCAGGCGTCTACTACGAGGCCGAGTTCGACGCGCTGACCTTCGACCCACAGATGCAGGAGGTCGTCGACGGCGAGATCGTCGAGGTCGTCTCCTTCGGTGCCTTCGTCGGCATCGGCCCCGTCGACGGGCTGCTTCACGTCTCCCAGATTTCCGATGAGTACCTGGCCTTCGACGAGGAGAACCAGATGCTCGCCTCCCGGGAGTCGAACAACAGCCTCGGGGTCGGCGACGCCGTCCGCGGCCGTATCGTCACCAAATCGATCGACGAGCGCAACCCCCGCGAGTCCAAGATCGGGCTCACGGCGAAACAACCCGGGCTGGGCAAGCACGGCTGGCTTCGCGAGGCCCGGCAGGAAGAGGGAGCCGCGGTGGAGGGCGAGTAGATGGCCAAAAAGCGCCTGTCGTGCCGGGAGTGTCACCACATCGTCGAGGCCGACCAGAACGCCTGCCCGTACTGTGGCTCCTCGAGTCTTACCGAAGACTGGGCTGGCTACGTGGTCATCACCCACCCCGCCGAAAGCGAGATTGCCGAAAAGATGGAAGTGACCGAGGGCGGGGAGTACGCGCTGAAGGTCCGGTAACCGTGCCGACCGTCGTGGCCCGGCTCCCGGCCGCGGAACGCGACGCGTTCAAGGATCCGTTGGGCGAGGTATACCAGGCCACTGAGCCACTGCTCGCGGACGCGGGTGAACCGATCGTCGCCGTCGGCGACGTCGTCCTCGCTCACCTGGGACGCGCTGGCGTGAGCCCCGCGCTCTCGATCGTCGACGGCCGAACCGAACGCGGGCCGATCGAGGACGACGTCCTGGCGGATCGACCCGCCGCGGCGACCGAACGAACGGTCGAGAACCCGGCTGGAACCATCACGGCCGAGCTGGTCGAGGCGATCGAAGCCGGATTCGAACACCCGGAGCCGGTGCGGGTCCTCGTGACCGGCGAGGAGGACCTGGCCGTCCTGCCGGCGATCCTGCTCGCTCCAGCTGGCGCCACGGTAGTTTACGGGCAACCGGGCGAGGGGATGGTCGCCGTCGCGGTGGACGAGGCGTTGCGGGCCAGGGTGGGGTCGCTGCTCGACCGAATGGACCGCGATTCGGCGTTCTGGGATGCTATCGCGTAAAACCCGGCTCGCCCTTCGAAATCCTTTTACAGATTTCGGGCTGACCTATGAGTAACTGACCATGGACATCGAGATACTCGACGAGGAGGAAAACTCCCTTCTCCACCGGACTGACGTGACCTTCGAGGTCGTTCACGAGGACGCATCGCCATCCCGACTCTCCGTGCGGGACAGTCTCGCCGCCGCGCTCGACCAGGACGCAGACCAGGTCGTCGTCCACAAGCTGGACACCAAGTTCGGCATGCGCAAGACCATCGGCTACGCGAAAGTCTACGATTCGGCCGAAGACGCGGCCGAAATCGAGTCCGAGTACATGCTCGACCGCAACAAGATCGGCGAAGAGACAGAAGAGGAGGTGGCCGAGTGATGGCCCGCGGCGACTACTACGAGGACGGCGAACTCACCAAGGATCGGTGCCCGCGGTGTGAAGACGCCTTCCTCGCCGACCACAGCGATCGGCAGCACTGTGGGCGGTGTGGCTACACCGAGTGGAAGTGACGCGGGTCCTCGCCATCGAAGGGACGGCGTGGGCCGCGAGCGCCGCCGTCTACGACTCGACCACCGACGAACGCTTCATCGAGACCGACGCGTACCAGCCCGAGAGCGGCGGGATTCACCCGCGAGAGGCGGCCGAGCACATGCGGGTGGCGATTCCAGAGGTGGTCGAGACCGCCCTCGACGCCGCCGACGGGCCTATCGATGCCGTGGCGTTCTCGCGGGGTCCCGGGCTGGGACCGTGCCTGCGGATCGTCGGCACGGCCGCTCGGACGCTCGCGGGCACGCTCGAGGTGCCACTCGTCGGCGTGAATCACATGATCGCCCATCTCGAGATCGGGCGCCAGCAGTCGGGCTTTGACTCGCCGATCTGTCTGAACGCGTCCGGGGCAAACGCCCACGTGCTGGGCTTCCGGAACGGCCGGTACCGCGTGCTGGGCGAGACGATGGACACCGGCGTGGGCAACGCGCTCGACAAGTTCACCCGACACGTCGGCTGGTCCCACCCGGGCGGACCGAAGGTCGAGCGAGCCGCCCGCGACGGCGAGTACGTCGAGCTGCCGTACGTCGTCAAGGGGATGGACTTCTCCTTCTCGGGGATCATGAGCGCCGCCAAGG
>JBKGZU010000063.1:0-7900 GCA_046543215.1 Halodesulfurarchaeum sp.
CTCGAACGAGGACCTTCTGGTGATCCTCGAACGAGGGCCTTCTGGTGAAGGTTTTTATCGGAGCATGGGGCCAGAACGGCCCATGCGCTGAGAACTGCGACGGGCAGGGCCGCGGATGTGCGAAACGCCTGTCCGTCGAAAAAATCGTTTCGCCTGTTCGCTATTTCGCGTCGAGACGGGCCAGCAACCGATCGTGGAGCTTCTCGGGCGTCTCGATCACCTCGTCGGCGGGCGAATGATCGACGCCGTCGTGTGCGTTCGCAGCGTAGGCAATCGTGTACGCACCGGAGGCCGCAGCGGCGGCGACCCCGTTCGCCGAGTCTTCGATCACCAGCATCGCCGACGGGTCCACCTTCAGCCGCGCGGCCACTGTCTCGTAGATCAGTGGTTCGGGTTTGCCCGGCCCGTCCAGGTTCGCCGCGCTCAGCACTTCGTCGAACCGACCGTCGAGACCGTGAGTCTCGAAGACGATATCGATCCACCGGGGATACGAGGAGGTCGCCAGGCCGACTGGCAGATCGCGTTCCGCGATGGCATCGAGGAGGTCGTGAAACCCGGGAAGCAGATCGGCCTGCTCGTAGACGCCTTCCGCTTCGCGGTCGAAGCGATCGAAGTATTCCTCCTGACTGACCTGGAGATCGTACTCCTCGGCGAGTAGCTCGTACTGCTCGTGGACGTTGATGCCGGTGATGTCGTGCGGATCGACGTCGTGTCCCTCGGGCAGCGCCGCGTCGAGGATCCCGCGTTCGGCCTCGACCCAGTACTGCTCGGTGTCGACGATCACCCCGTCCATGTCGAACACGACGGCCTCTATCATAGGTACCCGTGAGACCGAGAGCGGGGAGAACGTGTCGATTCGACCTGCGCTCACTCCTGTCGAGTGGGTTGCGCGTCTGGGTTCAGAACACTCATCGCCTCCGAGAAGTGCGCCGCGGTAATCGTGACTCCGTCGCCAGCCTCGTTGCCGTCTGCCACCGCGTCCCTGATCGCCCGCATCGACGCCTCCCGGACCAGTGCTTCGAGGTCGGCGCCCGTGTAGTCCTTCGTGTCGGCTGCCAGGGTGTCGAGAGCCACGTCGTCCGCGAGGGGTTTCGGCTCCGTCTTGACCTGCAAGATCTCCCGGCGAGCCACCGCGTCCGGATTCGGGACGTAGACGTGGCGCTCGAGTCGGCCCGGTCGAAGGAGCGCCGAATCGATCGCCTCGTACCGATTGGTCGCCGCAAGTACGACCAGGTTCGGATCGGCTGCGGCTCCGTCGAGTTCGGTGAGAAGTTGGGAGACGACCCGTTCGGTGACTTCCTGGGAGTCCCCTCGCTTCCCGGCGATCGCGTCCAGTTCGTCGAGAAACACTACGGTCGGGGCCGCCTGCCGGGCCCGTTCGAACAGTTCGCGGACCGCCCGTTCGGATTCGCCGACGTACCGGTCGTAGAGTTCGGGACCGGCGACGCGCACGAAGTTCACCCCGCTCTCGCTCGCGACGGCCCGTGCAAGCATCGTCTTCCCCGTTCCCGGAGGACCGTGAAGAAGAATTCCGGACGGTGGATCGGTGGCGGTCTCGTCGAAGAGATCCCGGTGCGTGCGAGGCCACTCGACGGCCTCTCGCAGGGTCCGTTTCACGTCGTCGAGACCACCGATGTCATCGAAGGACGTCTCCGGCAGTTCCGCGACGAACTCCCGCATCGCGGAGGGTTCGACCGCCGAGAGTGCCCCTTCGAGATCTGCCCGTTCGACGAGCAGTTCCGCGGCGTCACCGTCCCGATGCCGGGCGAGCGCGTCCATCGCGGCCTCGACGACCAACGCCTGGAGGTCGGCGCCGACAAAGCCATGGGTCCGATCGGCGAGATCGGCGAGGTCGACGTCCTCGGCCAGGGGCATCCCGCGGGTATGGATCCGGAGAATTTCCTCGCGGCCGTCCCGGTCGGGGACCCCGATCTCGACTTCGCGGTCGAATCGCCCGGGCCGGCGGAGGGCCGGGTCGATCGCGTCCACCCGGTTGGTCGCCCCGATGACGACCATCTCCCCGCGGGCCTCCAGCCCGTCGAGTTCGGCGAGCAACTGGGCGACGATCCGGTTCTCCATGTCGCCGCCACCGTCCCGCTTCCCGGCGATCGCGTCCAGTTCGTCGAAGAATACCACACTCGGGGCTTCCGAACGGGCTTCTTCGAAGACCTCGCGGATACGCTGTTCGGACTCGCCCTTGTACTTCTGGACGATCTCCGGGCCCGAAACCGAGATGAAGTGGGCGTTTGCCTCGTTGGCGACCGCCCGGGCGATCCGGGTCTTTCCGGTCCCTGGCGGACCATAGAGGAGGATCCCCTTCGGCGGGTCGATTCCCAATCGCCTGAAGAGGCCCGGCTCTGCAAGTGGCACCTCGACCAGTTCACGCACGGCCTCGAGTTCGGCGTCGAGGCCACCGATGTCCTCGTAGGTGACGCCGACGCCGCCCGAACCCGACGTCGCATCGCCCACCTCGATCCTGGTTTCCTCGACGATGCGGACCGGCCCGGCCGGTACGGTCGTCTCGACCCGAAATTCGCCCATCGAACCCAGCGAGTCGACTTTGACCTGCTGGTCCGCACGGACCGAACGGTTCAGCAGGCGCGTTTCGAGAGCCTCCTCGATCATCTCGCGATCCGGTCCCGGGTCTGCGGTCGGAACGAGGGTGACCGCCTCGGCGTCGACGATCTCGACCGCGCTCACCTGGACCCGGTCGCCGATCGCTGCCTCGGCGTTTGCCCTGAGTTCCCCGTCCGCCCGGATCTCGGTTCGGCCGAGCGTGTCCCGGCCGGGCCAGACCCTGGCGACAGTGGTCGCTCCGCCCTCGATCTGCACCGTTTCGCCGCTGAGGATTCCCAGCTCTCGCATGAGCTCCCGCGAGAGCCTGACGACTCCCTGTCCCGCGTCTCGGGACCGGGATTCCCGCAAGACGGCCTCGACCGCCGCGTTGCCGCTCATGAGCTGTCTTCGGGCCGACGGCCTAAAGCGTGGCGGGGGAATGCCTATACTGCCGGCGAATCGATATAGGCCCATGGTGGAGGAAACGGTCAAAGACGGCACGACCTGGTACGTCTGTGAAAAGTGCGGGATGATGTTCGACGACCGGGAGGAGGCCAGTCAACACGAGGAAAACTGCGACGCCGAGGATCCGGCCTATCTCCAGTAATCAGGCGTCCCGGAGTTCGTACATCTCCTCGCCGAGTTCGTCCTCCTCGAAGACGAAGACCCGGCCCTCGACCCGCTTCATGTCCGCGGTCACTTCCACGGCGAGCCCGTCGACGCTGGCAGTCACGCCCTCGAAAAGTACCGTCTCCTCGCCGGACTCGAGAAAGACGCGGCCCACTCCGCTCGATTCGAGGATGTCGTCTTCGGTTTTACGCTCGTTCACGTAGGTCATCACCCCTTCGGACTCGGATTCGTCGGTTACCAGTACCTGCACGTCCTTCCCCGGCCGACACCGGAGCGTCCCGGTGACGACTTCGGGGATCCCGTTGTAAAACACCCGCCGGTTGTCCAGGTACTGTACGTAGATACCGTCCTCGGCAAGCTCCACCTCGAGTGGTTGGGGTGCCACGTCTCCACGACCGGTCATGGAAGAAGTTTCCCGCCCGGCGTCAAAAGCCCCGCGTTCCGCGGGACCGGCAACCGTAAGTGACCTCTCGCAGAACTGCGGAGCATGGACGGACGTGCACGGGCCCCGGCTGCCGGGACGGTGCTCAACGCACTCGCCACGGGGTACGGATCGGCGTTCGCGATCGACCGCTACGTGACCGCCGAGGTGACCCTCGGCGGCGAGGCGGTTACGGGCGAAATCGCCGGGGACCCGGACGCGGATACGAGTCTCGTCGAACGGGCCGTCGAGCGTGTGCTCGAGCAATTCGGGACGGGGGAGGGAGCGACGGTCAGGACCGAGAGCGAGGTGCCACTCGCCTCCGGACTCAAAAGCTCGAGCGCGGCCGCAAACGCAGCCGTCCTGGCGACACTCTCGGCCCTCGACACGACGGATAGCGTGAGCCGGGAGGACGCCGCCAGGATCGGGGTCGAGGCAGCCAGGGACGCTGGCGTGACTGTAACGGGTGCCTTCGACGACGCGAGCGCCAGCATGCTCGGGGGCCTGACGATCACGGACAACACCGAAGATCGGCTGATCGAGCGCGAAACCCCGGACTGGGAAGTGGCCGTCTGGATGCCGCCCGAGCAAGGGTTTAGCGCCGATGCGAACGTCGAGCGGTGTAAACGAATCGCTCCGATCGCCGAGGTCGTCCGGGAACTGGCCGAAGCCGGTCGCTACGAGGTCGCCATGACGATCAACGGCTTCGCGTACGCGGCGGCGCTCGAACGCCCGAGCGAGCCGATGATCGAGGCGCTGCCGGCCGCCCGAGGCGTTTCACTCTCCGGAACCGGCCCGAGCTACGTGGCCGTCGGGGAGCGAAACGCGATCGACGTCGTCATGGACCGATGGCAAAAGCGAAACGGGAAGGCCTTCCGGACACGAACACAGACCGACGGGGCGATCGTGGAATGAGCGAACCATCGCAAACACGACGGGGCGAGAAGCCGACGGAGGAAATGTCCCTCGAGGACCTTCGCGAGGAGATCCGGATGATCGACCACGACATCGTCGAACTGATCGCCCGTCGGACCTACGTCGCGGACACGATCGCCGAGGTAAAAGCCGAAGAGGGACTCCCGACGACCGACGAGACCCAGGAACAGGCCGTCATGGAGCGGGCCGGCGAGAACGCCGAGCAGTTCGACGTGGACGCCAACCTGGTCAAGGCCATTTTCCGGCTCCTCATCGAGTTGAACAAGGTCGAACAGCGAGAGAAGCGGTAGGCTGCCGCGAGCGCCGCGGAATCAGGGTGTGCGGTACGACGAGACGACCTCCTCGAGGGATCCCTGCCCCTCCGGGGTGTGCGGGGCCGTGAGCGCCGAGACGCTGATCTGGCCCTCGACGACAGCCCGCCGGTCGGTGTCCGGATCGTCGGCGAGACTGCCGGTTTCCATCCGCTGCCACATCCGGTCCTTGAGGGACACCCACGTGCCGTCCCGCTCGGCAGTCATGTCGTAGGCCCGGGACGGGCGAGTGATCCGCATGCCTTTCGGTTCGACGTCCGGATCCGGCGCGTTGAGGTTGAGATAATCCGCGTCCTCGAAGACGCCGCTTTCGAGACTCCGTTCGACGACGTGCCTGGTCGCCCGGGCGGCGTGCTCGTAGTCGGCCTGTTTCAGCGATCGCTTCCACTTCTCGTCGGGCAAGTAGAGGGATGTGGCGATTGCCGGGACGTCGAAGAAGGCGGCCTCCACGGCGGCGCTCACCGTCCCGGAGCGACCGAGGACGTACATGCCGAGATTCGCGCCCTTGTTGATCCCGGCCACCACTACGTCTGGATAGGGCGCCAGCGATCCGATTCCGGCGACGACACAGTCGACGGGCGTTCCCTCGATGGCGTAGCCGAGGTCCGTCTCCTGCACCCGGACCTCCCGCGAGCTGGCCCGGCCGACCGCGCTCTGGTTGTCCGCCGGCGCGACGACCGTCACGTCCCCGACCGTCGACAGTTCCGCGGCGAGGGCCCGAATGCCGGGGCTCTCGATGCCGTCGTCGTTCGTCACGAGGATGTCGGGGGACCCGGACATAGGAAAGTCGAGGAGGCCCCACCGCAAAAGCGCACCGCTGTCGGTGGGACACTCAGACCGCGTCCACGATCGTCTCCTCGTCGACGACGACGTTGTAGGCGTCTTGATCGTCGTTGTACAGTGCCAGCCCGCCGGTTACCTGGAGCAAGCCCCCGTACTCGACCGCCAACAGATCGCGATTCAGTTCGGTTTCGTTAACCAGTACGGCGAAGTGACTGACCGATTCGCTCCCGTCGCTCACCTTGAAAAGTGGATGACCGCCATCCGAGAGGTCACGCGAGAGCTTGGCGGCCACCAGATCGATGCGGCTCCCCACGTGGGTCTCCATCTCGGCCATCATCGCGACGTTCGACCGGTCGAGTGCCAGATCGTACCGTCGCATTCGGTCCGTGCGGAGCACCGCGTGGGAATACTTGACGGCAGTGTTCGTGACCGAGGCCGGTCGATCCGCCTCCCCGGCCAGCGCGGACTGAAATGACGGAACCTCGATGTCCGGACGCCGGTCGAACGACCAGCACGTGTCGGTGGGGCGTTCGCCCGGCCACAGTCGGACCGTCGGGCCATAAACTGTCGCACCCCGGTCCTCGAGCTCGCGCTCGACCGATCGAAGCTGGATGCTCGTGTTCCGATCTGCCGGGGCCGTCAGGACGAGCGAGCCCGACTCATCGAGGCAGTCGAGGTACCGGGCAGCCGTCTCGACGGGCGTGTCGAGTTCCGAGAGCACGTTGTTGAAGAAGACGAGGTCGAACGTCTCGGACGGATCGAAGGCCTCCGCGGTTTCGCGATGGATCGCCGTCGTGACGTTTCGCGGCCCGTCCCCGAGGAGTGCCTCGAGCACGTCGGCCGCGGACGAGGGTTCGACGGCGTGATACTCGAGTATCGGGAGGTCGTCCGCGTTGCGGTCGACGGCGTAGAAGTCGACGAACGCGAGTGCTGGCCCCCCGACTCCCGCGCCGACGTCGAGCACCCGAGCCTGACTGGGGAGGAGCCCGTCCCGGGAGAGGGTCGCGAGCACGTACTGGATGCTCGCGTAGTAGTCCGCGAGGTGGTAAATCGCGTAGGCGAGCGCGACGTCCCGGTCGTAGGTCACCGACCGGCCGTCGAAGTAATCCGCCTTCAGGCGGTCGATCCGCTCGCGGATCTCGGCCCCCGTCTCCCCGTGGTTCCAGTCCGGCCCGTACTGCTCCACGAGCAGGTCGGTCAGTCGTTCTTCGTCCCGCCCGGGAAGTCGCTCGACGCCGTCGAACTCGCGGCGAAACGGGCCCGTCGCGGCGGGGCGAAACGACCCGTCCGGCCCCTCGGCGAGCGCGAGTTCGAACGCCTGCTCCCGTAGGACTTGCCTGACGAGACGTGGATCTGGCTGCTCCGGAACGTACTCGCTGATTTCGACGGGATCGATCGGGCGGACCTGCCGGAGGTACTTCGCCGCGTCGCTGATCGCCGCGCGGTCAACCGGCATCGTCGTAGAGTGACTCGAATTCGACCCGGTCCGCGTCCAGAAGCCGATCGAGTGCCCGATCGAGTGCCTCGACCCCGTCGAATCGGTCCTGGATGTCTGCGTAGACGCCGGGCGATCCGGACGTGACCCGCTCCCGAAGTGCCTCCATCTCCTCGTAGACCGGCGTTTCGAGCCCGTCGGGCACCGGGTCGGCGGCGAGGCCGAAGGCGAGAACGGCCGCGTGGACCCGTCCCTGGACCGTCTTCATCGCGTCGTCGTGGACGGTCGCTTCGACGGGAACGATGTCGTTGCCGGCCTCGACGAGGGCTCTGGTGACCGCGTCGACGGTGGGACCCGGAGCTCCAACCGACTTCGCCACCCGACCCGGGGCGTGTTCCGGCGCGAAGAGCGGATGGAAACTCACCCGCTCCAGGTCCGGCCCCGCCGCGGCCATCGTCTCGAGTGGCCCGGTCATCGAACCCGTGAAATCGACGAGCGCACGCTCGGCCCTGTCGGCCTGTTCGGCGATGACCGTCTCGGCCACGCGCATCGGAACCGCCACGGCGAGTACGTCGAAGGAGTCACTGCCGGCGAGATCGGCGACGGCGGCGTCTGCAACGTCCCCGGCTGCCCGTTCGGCAACCGCCCGTTCGGCGTCCGCGAAGGCGACGGGCCCGTCCCAGAGCGAGCCGAACCACCGACCCACGTCGCCGGACCCGACGATCAAGACGTCCATTTGGTTGGGTTTGCCCGCGGCCGGACAAAAGGATTCGCTCTGATCAGCCAGTGTTCTGTATCCGCTTACCCCGCACGGTCGGCTCACCTGGC
>JBKGZU010000064.1:0-7899 GCA_046543215.1 Halodesulfurarchaeum sp.
ACTGGAACGTCCGTCCGAACTTCAGTTACTGGAACGTCCGTCCGAACTGTTCGTCGGTGGCCGCGTCGGGTTCCCGGCGGGCCTTATCGAAGTGCTCCTCGAGTTCCTCGTAGCGACGCTTGATCTCCTCGTCGATCGACGGAGAGACCTCTTCGAGTGCGTGCTCGAAGTGTTCGGCGGTCACTCGGACGTTTCCGGCACTATCGGTTGCCTCCTCGGGATCGACGCTGTTGATGAACTCCCGGGTCGCCTGCATGGTCGCCTCGCGGCAGACGGCCTCGATGTCCGCACCCACGTAGTTCTCGGTCCGCGCGGCGAGGTCGTCGAGGTCCACGCTCTCAGCGAGTGGCTTGTGTTCGGTGTGAACCGCGAAGATGGCCCGTCGGGCCTCCTCGTCGGGGATCGGGACGTGGATGTGGCGGTCGAGACGGCCGGGACGGACCAGCGCGTCGTCGATCAGGTCCGGGCGGTTCGTCGTGGCGATGACGACGACGTCCTCTAAGGACTCGATGCCGTCGAGTTCGCTCAGGAGCTGTGAGACGACCCGCTCGCCCACGCCCGAGTCGCCCATCTGGCGCCCACGCTGGCCAGCAATCGCGTCGATCTCGTCGAAGAAGATCACGGCCGGGGCGTTCTGCCGGGCCTTCTCGAAGATCTCCCTGACTCCCTTCTCGGACTCCCCGACGTACTTGTTGAGGAGTTCGGGCCCTTTGACCGAGATGAAGTTGTTTTTGGCCTCGTTGGCCACGGCTTTCGCCAGGAGTGTCTTCCCGGTTCCCGGCGGTCCGTAGAGAAGGATTCCGCGCGGGGATTCGAGATCCATCTGCTTGAAGACCTCCGGATACTCGAGGGGCCACTGGACGGTTTCCCTGAGCCGCTCTTTCGTGCCCTCGAGCCCGCCGACCTCCTCCCAGGTGACGTCGGGAATCTCGACGAAGACCTCCCGGAGCCCGGAGGGTGTGATCCCCTTCATCGCCTCCTTGAAGTCGTCGTCGCTGACGGTGAGCTTCTCCAGAATCTCGGCGTCGATCTCGTCGGCCTCGAGGTCGATCTGCGGGCGGATGCGCCGCAGTGCGTTCATGGCGGCTTCCTTGGCGAGCTGTTCGATGTCGGCACCCACGTAGCCGTGGGTGTTCTCGGCGTACTCGTCGATGTCGATGGTCTCTGCGAGTGGCATCCCCCTGGTGTGGACCTGGAAGATCTCTTTCCGACCTTCGCGGTCCGGAACGCCGACCTCGATCTCGCGGTCGAACCGGCCGCCGCGCCTGAGTGCCGGGTCGATGGCGTCGACGCGGTTCGAGGCCGCGATGACGACCACGTCACCGCGCTCCTCGAGCCCGTCCATGAGCGAGAGCAGTTGGGCGACGACCCGCCGTTCGACGTCGCCTGATGTCTCCCCGCGTTTCGGGGCGATCGAATCGATTTCGTCGATGAAGATGACGGCTGGAGCCTGTTCTTCGGCCTCTTCGAAGACTTCACGCAGCTGTTCCTCGCTCTCGCCGTAGTACTTCGACATGATCTCCGGCCCGGAGATCGTCTGGAAGTGGGCGTCGATTTCGCTGGCGACTGCCTTGGCGATGAGCGTCTTTCCCGTCCCGGGTGGCCCGTGCAGGAGCACCCCCTTCGGCGGTTCGATGCCGAGTTGCTGGAAGAGTTCCGGGTGGCGCATCGGCAACTCGATCATCTCCCGGACCTGCTCGAGCTCGTCGTCGAGGCCGCCGATGTCCTCGTAGGTGATCGACGGGGTCTGGGTCTCCGGGCGCTCGGTCCCGGTACCGATCTCTTCGGCCGGCTTCTCGCTGACGTGGATCTCCGTCGAGTCGGTGACGACGACGGTCCCTTCCGGCTCGGTGCCGGCGATCTTCAGGGGGATCTGTTGGCCGGAAACGGCTGCCATCCCCCCGAGGCCCAGCGAGACGTGGACTGTCTGCCCGGTCGTGACCGGGCGGCCAGAGAGCTTCTCGCGGATCATCGGCTCGACGTTTCCGCGAATGCGCAGGTTCTGTGGCAGCGCGATCGTCACCGACGTGGCCGGTTTGATGTCGGCGGTCTGGATCTGGACCCGGTCCTCGATACCGACGTTTGCCTCCTGTCGGAGTCGACCGTCGATTCGAATCACGTTGCCTCCCTCGTCCTCGGGATAGCCCGGCCAGACCCGCGCGACCGCCCGGCCCTGGTTGGGCCCCTCGATCACGATGTAATCGCCGTTCTCGAGGTCCAGTTCCTCCATCGCCCGTCTGTCGATGGCCGCCAATCCCCGCCCGGCGTGCTTCTGCTTGAGGGGCTTGACGACGAGTTTGAGCCGGTCGCTCATGCTTCGTTCACCTCGATAGTGAGAACGCCGTTGGTGATAAACGTGTCCGCGACACCTCGCTCGGGCAGGTCAATCTCGAACTGCGAGACCCCCGTCCCGGTTTCGAGGACGACGATTGCGGTATCCTCGAGCACGTCAACCGTGGCCTCGTCTGCTTCCGGCCCGAGGTCCGCGACGATTCGTGCTCCGGTTTCGGTCGCTTCCCGGAAGACCGGAACGTCCGACAGTCGCTCCGCGTTGGTGTACATGTTACTAACTCCGAGTAATCTATTCTTATATATAAGGGTTGCGTTCAATAACCCACAGAAAGCAACCGGGTGGAAATTAACGATGGTGTTGTGATTCGTCCCGCTGGGAGCCGTGCTCGTTCCCCTGTCTCAGTCTCGGGGAAACGACTCTCGCTCGACTGCCCGCCGATAGCCTTCGATGGCCCGCCGCATTTCGGCTGCGACGTCCCCGAACTGTTCTGCAAAGGGCGGGGTTCGATCGGTCAGTCCGAGTACGTCGGCGAGCACGAGCACTTGCCCGTCGGTTTCGGACCCGGCCCCGATCCCGATGGTCGGGACGTCGATCGCGTCGGTGACGGCGGCTCCGACGGCCTCGGGAACGTGTTCGACGACCACAGCGAAGGCGCCCGCGGCTTCGTGCTCGACCGCAATCTGCTCGATTTCGGCCGCTTCGGCTTTCGACGTGCCCGCTTTTCCGAGACCACCCTCCTGGTGGCTGTGCTGTGGCCGTGTACCCACGTGTGCCATGACCGGGATCCCCATCTCGGTCAGCCGCTCGGTGAGCGAAACCGTGTGCGGGCCACTCTCCAGTTTGACGGCGTCGGCCCCGGCGTCCTTGATCATCCGCCCGCAGTTTTCGATACTTTCGCCGTCATTTGCCCCGTAGGAGAGAAACGGCATGTCGGCGACGACCGGGACGGTTTCGGTCCCGCGCACGACCGCGGCCGTGTGGCTCACCATCTCCTCGAGCGTGACCGGGATCGTCGACTCGTATCCCAGAATCGAGTTGCCGAGACTGTCGCCGACGAGGATCAGGTCGATGCCGCTCTCCTCGACGAGGCGAGCCGTCGGCGCGTCGTAGGCCGTGAGCATGGTGAGCGGTCGCTCACCGGGCCACGTACGGACGTCCGCGACAGTTATCATATCGCGTCCTCCGGGCCGAACCCGCTTAAAAACACGCTCGATCGAGCCGGGCTCCTCACCCGAGCCGTGACAGGGCGTCCTCGACGTCGAAGGATTCGGTTCGTTCCTCGCCTTCCTCGCCCCGTTCAACGTCCTCCTGCTCCTCGTCGATTTCGACCTCCGGGCCGCCGTCGTCGGTGTACTCGCTGTGGACGCCCCAGGGCATCAGCGCCACCTCGTGGAATCGGTTGCTGGGTTCTGTTCGTGCATAGCGACGTGTACGCGATGGGGTTATATTCCGCTTTCGGCCAGCTCGGCGAGGAAGTCCCGGACGGTTTCCGCGTCGGCGTCGAGCCCGCCGCCCTGGGCGAAGGTGGGGCCACCGCCGCCACCGCCGCCGAACTCGTCGGTGACCGCCGCCACGACCTCGTCAGCGTCGATCGAGCCGTCCGTGGCGACGACGACGAACGGTCGTCCGTCTCCTCCAGTCGCTGCCATGAGCGGTGCCTCCTCGCCGGCGAGGTTCTGGATCTGCTCGCCCACCTCGTTTGCATCGTAGCCCTCGAGAATCCCGAGTTGCCAGTCGCCGACGGTCTCCATGGCCCCTAACTCGTCGGCGAGTGCGGTGGATTTGAACGATTCGAGTTCGCTCTCGAGTGTGTCCACCTCGGACTGGAGCCGCTTGACCTCGGCCGGCAGGTCCTCGACTTGTGTTCCGATTGCCCCGGCTGCCCGCCTGAGCGCCCGATTCTCGGTGGCTCGACGTTCGATGCCCGATGGGCCGACCGCAAATTCGACCCGGGTCAGTCCCTCGCCGGGGTTCGAGCGGTCCAGTACCGTGACGGGCCCGACCTCCCGCGTGTTCGAGACGTGGGTCCCGCCACAGGCCCCGACGTCCCACTCCTCGACAGTGACGACCCGGACCGTGTCTGCCTCGGCCATGACGCCCTCCTCGGTGGCCGTATTGAACGCGATTTCGTCGAGATCCAGGGCCTCCTCGCGGGGCAGTTCTTCCCAGGTCACCTCGCGAGCGTCCCAGATCGCGCGGTTCGTCAGGCGCTCGAGTTCGACGAGCAGGTCGTCGTCGACGTCCGTCGAGGTCTCGAAGTCAACGCGGACCTTCTCGTCTGCGATGTCGAAGCCTCCATAGCCGATGTCCTCGAAGACGCGACGGCCGGCCCCGTAGAGCACGTGACTCGCGGTGTGGGCTCGCATCGTGTAGGTCCGGAACTCATCGTCGATTACGGCGCCGATCGTGTCGCCCACCTCGAAGGCCGGCACCGTCTCGAGTGTGTGAATCACGTCGCCGTTTCGGGACTGCACGTCTTCGACCGGGATTCCCTCGATCGTCCCGCGGTCGGCCGGTTGGCCACCGCCTTCGGGGTAAAAGTACGTGCCGGAGAGCCGGACGTCGGTCCCTTCGATCGCTTCGACGCTCGCCTCGAATTGCGTGACGTACGGTTCGTTCGGGCCTCGTGTGCCTGCCATTACCCTGCCGAAGCCACCGATTCGTGAAAAACGGGTCGGTCGCCGCTCGCTACTCCTCGACGAGGTCGACGTCCAGCTCGGCCTCCAGGGCCCGAATCACCGACCCGCCGACGGAGGCCGAGGTCGCCCGCCCCTGCTCGACGGCGAGCAGGTCGTTTTCGTCGATCCCGAGTTCGGCCGCGAGCTCCTCGCGCTGGTACCCCGCGTCCTGTCGAGCCGCGAGCACCCGCTCTCCGTAATCGGACACGAGATAGGGGAGCCGATCGGCCTCGTAATCGGTTCCCTCCTTCTCCCAGTGTGTGGAATCGCCAGCGACGGCGTCCATGGCTTTCGCGGTGTTTCTGGCGGCTCGCTTCCCCCGCGATTCCCGTCCGTCTGCACCACCGCCTCCGGAACCCGATCCCCCGCCTGCCCCTTCACCGAGCGACGAACAGTCCGGACAGACCGAAAGTGTGGCTCCTTCGACGGTCACCTGCTCGAGCTTGTCGGTGGCGGCCCCGCAGAGCTCACAGGTCCCGCCCTCGCCACCGCGGTCGGTGCCGCCGGTGGAATATTTCGCCATACTCTCACGTATTGGATCAGTCCATTTGAATAATCCGCTTGGGACTTACTCGTCGCCGCTCCCGTCGGTGGCGATGGACTCCCATTCCATGGAGTCGCTTCCCGCGCTCAGGTCCTGGGAGGCAGACGGCCCGCCGTCGGCCTCCTGGCCGGTCGTTCCGAACTCGAATTCTCCCGCGCTCGCGTTCGAACCGGCGCCCGACCGGGACCGCCGGTCGGCCCGGCCACCGGCTGCCGCCCGCACCTCGAACTGTGAGAGTTTCGCCTCCAGGCTCTCGGCGTTATCGGCCAGATCGCTCGTGTTCTGGGCGACCTCGTTGAGCGTCGCGGCCTGCTCCTCGGCCGCGGCGGCCACCGTCTGGGATTCGGCCGCGGTCTGGTCGCTAATCGCCGCGATGTCCTCGATCATGGCCACGACGTCTTGCATCGACTCGGCCTGTTCGGCAGTCGCGTCGTTGACCTCCTCAATTGAGGTGTTGATCTCCGAGACGTTTTCGGCCATCTCCTCGAAGGCGTCCGTCGCAGTTTCGACGGTGTCGGCGCCGATTTCGACCCGCTCGTCCATCTCCTCGATCTCTTCGACGGTCTGTTCGGACTGCTCCTGCACTTCGGTGATCAGGGCCTCGATCTCCTCGGCGGACTCCTTGGTCTCCTGGGCCAGGGACTTGACCTCCTCGGCGACGACGGCAAAGCCATCGCCGCTCGCGTCGGCCCGGGCCGCCTCGATACCGGCGTTGAGGGCGAGGATGTTCGTCTGGTCGGCGATGTCGAGGATGACGTCGGTGATGTCGCCGATCTCCTCGAGGGTCTCGTTGAGTTCGCCGACGGCCTCGGTTACCGACTCGCTGCGCTCCCTGAGGGTCTCCATCTCGGTTTCGGCCTGTTCGGCCGCTTCACGACCCGATTCGCCCACTTCTGCGGTCTGGTTGGTGAGCTGAGCGACGTTGTCCGAGGAGGCGGTGATCTCCTGGATCGTCGCCGAGAGGTTCTCGGATTCGTTCGATGCCTCGTCCAGGCGGCGGCTCTCCTGATCGACGCCGGCGGAGATCTCCTGGACGGACTCGCTGATGTCCTCGCTCGCGTTTTTCACCTCGACGGCGTTCGTCTCGACGCCCTTGCTCTCCTCGGCGACCTCCTCGGCGAACGTGATGAGGTCCTGCAACATTTCCTCCCACTCGTCGAGGGTCTCGTTCAGCGACTGTCCCACCGCGGCCATGGCGTCGTTGTCCGTCGAGGTGTCCAGTCGCTGGGTGAGATCGCCATCGCCGACTCTGGCGATGGTCCGCCGGTAGGAATCGGCGGTCTCGGTCAGCTCGGCGTTCCGTCGCTCGATGGTCTCCCGCTCGGCCTGGAGGTCCTCGATCCGCTGTTCGAGGTTCTCCTCCATCTGGCTCAGGGCCGCCCCGAAGCTACCGGGAACGTCCGCTTCGAGGACCGCCGCATCGAATTCCTCGTTGCTCAGGGCGTTTGCCTGCGCGCTGACCGTGTCGAGATAGGAGTTCATTCGGTCGAAGGAACGAACGAGGTCGCCGATCTCGTCTCGCTGGTCGGTCTCAGGCACCTCCTCGTCGAGTTCGCCCTCGGCGATCGATTCGGCGACGCGTTCCATATTCACCACCGGCGTGACGAAATCACGCTTGAGGATCAGGATGGTGTTCAGGAGTGCGCCGACGGCGAGGACGAATACGACCCCGAAGACCGCAATTTCGGCCGTCGAGAATACTTCCTGGAACGTCTGGAATCCCAGCAGCGCGACCCCGAGCACGAAGATCGAGACGATCGCCCCGAACTGGAGGAGCGTCGCCACCAGCATCTTCCGCTCGACGGTTTTGGTCACGCCGAGGGCGTCCATGACGCCCCAGAGCAATCGTTCATAGTGTCCCATTAGGCCGCGGGGTTTCTCTGTGGGCATAGTAGTAGCTATATGAATAATCGATCTGCACCCTCCAATAAAACCCTATGGGTCGATTTTTCAAACTCGATAACTCGCACGTCCATTTTCCACTCCGTGTGATCCGTTCCCAGCGGCGGGTTTTCGGCGCTCGGTTGTCGGTTCGAGAAATCGAGGACTGGTATTGATGGGAACGGATGGGTGGGACCGGATTCGAACCGAAATCAGACGTGCTCGCTCACTCCGCTCGCTGCGCGCGACTGATAGGCTTCGAATCCGGTGACCGCATCCAGCCATCACACGTCTCGCCCCACAGCAAGCTGGGGGCTTGACGGTGAGAGTGGGCAAGGAATGCGTGGGACCGGATTCGAACCAGAGGAAACCTCGCTTCGCTCGGTTTCCAGGGCTCGAATCCGGTGACCGCATTTACGTCCGCGATCTCACGGCTCGGGACACAAGCGTCCCTCGCCGGTGAGAGTCATTGAAAATGCGTGGGACCGGATTCGAACCGGCGA
>JBKGZU010000065.1:0-7814 GCA_046543215.1 Halodesulfurarchaeum sp.
CCCAGAGCAGGGCCGTCTGGTCCTTGCGCTCGGGGAGATGGCGGTCGACGGCGTTCACCGATGCGTTCAGCGTCCCGCCCTTGAACCACTCGTAAAAGGGCGGGTTCGAGTCGTCGAGGACGGTGTCCCACCGGGACTCCCACTCGAGCAGCTCGGCCCACTCCTCGTAGGCCTCGGGATACGCGGCTTCGAACCGCTCGTATACCTCGGGATCGGTCTCGTTTGCCTGGCCGACGAACTGCGGTGGCGGCCGGAAGTACTCCTGTTCGTCGAGTCGTGCTTCGATATCGCCCGTTTCCTCGTCTGCAGGCATGGTGAACGTTCTCAACCATTCGGGACGGTCATTTAGGTTTGTTCCCTCGGCCAACTATCGCCGGGCTGAACGTTCGATCGGAAAATCCGTCATTGCCGGGCCCACGCTTGGTCCGGGCGCACGACGACCGTTGGGCCCTTCAGAACAGTTCCCGCTGGCAGGTCCCACACAGGTTCTCCTCCTTCCGGTCGACCTCCTGAACGGTCGGGGAGAAACTCATCGCACACCGGTTGTTCTCGCAGTGGTCCAGCCCGAGCATGTGCCCGGCCTCGTGGATGACCTCCTTCCGGAGCCGGTCCTCGAAGACCTCGTTCGCGGAGAGCCGCGAGAAGCCGCCGTCCGAGGAGGTGCTCAGGCGGTTCGTCGAGACCACGCAGCTCCGTCCGTCGAGGTAGGCGAGCCCGAAGACGTAATTCCGCCGGCGATAGAACAGGTCCGCTTCCGTGATCCCGATGGCCTTCTCCGCCCGGGAAACGTCGGCGGCAAGTTCGATGAACGACTCCGCGTGATACTGGTCGCGGCCAGCGTCATAGGCGTCTTCCGGGAGGTCCTGATCGGTGGTGATCGTCACGTCAGCGTCGTAGACCGATCGAAGGACGGCCGAGGCTTCGCGTTTGACCGGTGGAGGGATCTCCCCGATCGGGACCACGTCGACTCGCATGCCAGAGTTTTTCGTCCCGTGGGTCATAAACGTCTCGCCGTGACCGAATTTTGGGATTCAGTCGCTACCGACCGATCGCCACCCCGGCTCCGTGACGTCCTCGCCGGATTCGAGCGGCTGCTCGAGGTCGGAATCGGGCGGCGAACGGACCTCGCAGCCGCCCTGAGCGAGGCGGGCGTAACTGTGACCGCCGTCGACGTGACCGAACGTGACGTCCCCGACGGCGTCGCGTTCGTCCGAGACGACGTGACCGACCCGGATCACTCCGTGTACGCGGACGCGGACGCGATCTACGCCCTGCGACTCCCGCCGGACATCCAGGAGCCGGTGGCCGCGATCGCCGATCGGGAGGACGTCCCGCTTTTTTTCACGACCCTCGGCACCGACCCGCCGGTCGTCCCGACGGACGTCCGGACCATCGAGGAAGGAAGCCTGTACGTGTACGAACCGGGCAGGGCGCCTGGACGGTCGAAATGATACCCAACTCATCGAGGGCAGCATTTCCACAACGCCTATCGGGCGGGTTCGCCTCTGACCCGATATGCAGGTGGACGCGGTCGTCCTCGACGTCGACGGGGTCCTGGTGGACGTCTCGAACTCGTACCGCCGGGCCATCGTCCGGAGCGTCGAGGTGGTCTATGGCACGACGATTCCGAAAGCCGACGTGCAATACTTCAAGGAGAGTGGCGGGTTCAACAACGACTGGGTCCTCACGGACGCCGTCTCGCTCTTCGTGCTGGCCCGGGAAGCGGGCCTCCCCCTCGACGTCCAGGAGTTTACCGACGGAATCGAGCAGGCGGGTGGGGGTCTCGACGGGGCCAGGTCAGTAATCCGGGACCGACTGGACGAGGGCACGGCCGAGTCCGTCCTCGATCGATTGACCCCCGAGCGACTGCGATCGGTCTTCCAGCAGCTCTACCTCGGCCCGGCGGGGTATCGCGAACTGGAGGGCGGCGAGCCGGATCTCTACCAGTCGGGCGAGGGGAACGTGGACCTACCTCCAGAGGGATTCATGGCCGACGAGCCGGTGCTGATCGAGCCGGACACAATCGAGGCCCTCGCGGCGGAATTCGAACTCGGCGTGGTGACCGGGCGACCCCGGGCCGAGGCCGAACTCGCGCTCGACCGGGTCGGGCTCGACGTTCCGGGAGAACGACTCTTCGCCATGGAGGACTGGGCGGGAAAGCCCGATCCAGCAGGGCTCATCACGGTGGCCGAACGGGCAAATGCGGAGGCGGTCGCCTTCGCCGGGGACACCCGGGACGACATCCGGACCGCGAAAAATGCCCAAGGGGAGGATCCGGAACGGACCTACGCCGGGATCGGAGTGCTCACCGGGGGACTCTCCGGCGAGGCGGGGCGAGCGGCCTTCGAGGCCGTCGGCGCCGAAGCCGTCGTGGAGTCGGTCAACGAGTTGCCGGCACTGTTCGAAGCCCGGTAGCGGCTCCCGGGCGCACAACCCTTTTCGCCGGGCGGTGACTTTCTCTGGCCATGCGAATCGCACTTCTCGGCGGAACTGGCGATCTCGGCGCCGGCCTCGCGCTGCGGTGGGGCCGGGATACGGACCACGACCTGCTCGTCGGCTCGCGGGATCCCGAGCGGGCGCGAGAAGCCGCGACCGAATACGAAACCAGGCTCGCCGAGCACGGCACCGATCGGTCGATCGGCGGGTTCGAGAACGGCATGGCCGCCGAGCGGAGCGACGTCGTCGTGCTGGCGGTCTCGCCCTATCACCTGTCGGACCTGCTCGATGGGGTGGCCGACCGACTGGGCGGGGATGCCATCGTCGTCAGCCCCGCTGTCGGCATCGAACGGACGGAATCGGGCTTCGCTTACGATCCGCCACCGCAGGGAAGCGTCGCGGCGCTCGTGCGCGAGCTGGTCCCGGAGGCCAATCCGGTCGTCGGGGCGTTTCACACGCTCCCCGCCGGCCGGCTCGCCAGCCTGGAGGAAGAAATCGATATGGACACGCTCGTGGTCGGCGACGACGAGCGGGCCGTCGACCGGGTGCGAGAACTGGCCGAACGAATCGACGGGTTGGGCTCGCTCGCGGCCGGCCCGCTCGAGCGAGCCGCGAGCGTGGAGTCCCTGACCCCGCTGTTGCTCACGCTCGGGGAGCAAAACGATCGCGCCGACCCCGGAATCAAAATCAGCTGATCAGGCGCCCGCGGCTTCGAGCGCTTCCACGATCGGCTCCCGCTGGGTGACCCCGACGAAGCGCTCGATCACGTCCTCGCCTGACTCGACGATCACCGTCGGGATCGATCGGACCTGGTACTTGTTTGCCATGTCGGGATTCCTGTCGACGTCGACGAATTCGAAGCTGACCCGGTCCGCGTAGTCGTCCTCGATCTCCTCGATGATCGGGTCCTGTGTCTTGCAGGGGCCACACCAGTCCGCGTGAAAGTCGATCAGCGTAACGTCAGTCATCGGATATCCCGAGGTATCCGCGCCGGTCGCATAAGGGTTGCTCCCCGGGGCTCGCCCGAAAGGTTTAGGCGGGGCTCCCCGCTTTGTGCAGGTATGAGCAGCGGCAAAAACTCGGGCGGGCTGATGTCCAGTGCCGGCCTCGTCCGGTACTTCGACTCCGAGAGTTCGAACTCGATCGCCATGGATCCGAAGACGGTGATCGCGTTCGGGGCGCTCTTTGGCATCCTCGTCCGGATCCTGACCATCGTCTCCTTCTGAACGGGACGCCTTTCTACCTGCAACTCCCAGCGCCCGTATGGACGCATCTATCGAGGGGGTCCGGGTCGCCGGCACCACCGAAGGGCCAGTTCCGGTGGTCCTGCTCGGCGTGGCTAACGGCGACACCCGGCAGCTTCCCATCTTTATCGGATTCGACGAGGCCGTGAGCATCGCGCGCGGGATGGACGCCCGCGGCATCGGACGCCCGCTCACCCACGACCTCATGCTCGACGTCATCGAGGAGCTGGGCGGCCGGGTCAACCAGGTCGTCGTGAGCGGGCTCACGGAAGGCACGTTCACCGCCGACCTGTACGTCGAGACCCCCCGCGACGAGGCCGTCATCGACGCCCGGCCGAGCGACTCCCTGGCGCTTGCGGCCCGGACGGACGCCCCGATCGCCATCGAGGAGTCGGTCTTCGAGGAAGGTGGGCGGCCCCGCGAGGAGTTCGAGGATCTCGAGGACATCCGTGAGGTGACCGAAATATGAGCGAGGACGTCCTCCGGGAGCTCTTCGAGATCATCGAGTCGCGCAAGGAAACCCTCCCCGAGGACTCCTATACGGCCTCGCTTTTCACCCACGAGAAGGGCGAGAACGCCGTCCTCGAGAAACTCGGCGAGGAGACGACGGAACTCGTGCTGGCCGCGAAGGATGACCGGTCAGAGGAGGTCGCCCACGAGGCGGCCGACCTGGTCTATCACCTGCTCGTGCTCCTCGCGATGCAGGACATGGACGTCGAGGACCTGCTTTCTGAGCTCGAGGACCGACGCGGGGAGTGAGGACTCGCCGAGCGAATCGGGGACTGCTACGCGCCGATAAACGGCCTTTTACGTCCCGGCGAACTACCGACTGACATGATTTTCGAGGACCTCCAGACCACGCCCACCGCCTCGGAGCTCCTCGACACGGCGTTCTCCCGGGCCGCTCGGGCGGGCCGGTCCAAACACGGTGTCGAGGCCCAGCAGTCGATGCTCCAGACGGCCTCGAACGTGCTCAGCGACAACCTCCAGTACGTCGTCCGCGACTGGCCGGACTTCGACGCCGTCGGCCCCTTCTACTACGAACTCGCCGACGCGCTCGTCGGGGTCGACGAGCTGCGACAGCACCTCTCGGAGGTTTCCTGGGCCGGCCAGAAGACCCACGACCTCGGTCGCGAGTATATCGGCCGACTCCCAAAGGGCGACGCCGACGCGGCCCGAAAGATCCGCAAGCAGGGCTTTGCCCGGATGGGATCGGTCATGAACGAAGTGGCCGACGACCTCGAGGCCATCGGCAAGGCCAGGGACACGCTCAACTCGCTGCCCGACATCGATCCGGAGGTCCCCACGATCGCGGTCGCCGGATACCCGAACGTCGGGAAGACGGCCTTCGTCAACAGCGTGACGCGGGCGCACAACGAGACGGCCGCGTACCCTTTCACGACCACCGGAATCGACGTCGGCCACGTCGAGCGCGATCACATCACCTACCAGATCGTGGATACGCCGGGCTTGCTCGATCGACCGGAGGCGGAACGAAACGAGATCGAATCCCAGGCCACGAGCGCGCTGGCCCACGTCGCCGACCTGGTCCTCTACTTCTTCGATCCCAGCGAGACCTGCGGCTACGAACTGAGCGATCAGCGAGCGCTCAGGGAGGACGTCGAGTCGACGCTGTCGGTCCCCATGCTGGTCGTCTGCAACAAGGCCGATCTCTCGCGGGACGTCGAGGCCGATTTCTACATGACGATCCCCTCCGAGACCGACACCGCGGTCGAGGGGCAGACGCCCGAGCAGGTCCTCGATGCGGCGATCGAGGCACTCGACGTCGAGCTACAGCTCCCCTTCGAGAAGTGATTTCGGGCCGGATCCCAGAGAGAGGCTTAGTCTGAGGCGTCCACCGTGAGATAGCGGACTTCGACGCCGACGCTTTCTCCGACACCGTCGGCGAGTCGGGACTCGATCGTCGCGGCGAGATCGGTCGGCGGATCGACCCCCGACTCCACGCCCACAGTCACCACCACCCGGTCCACGTCCCGATAGAGCATCGTCTGGCGGTACTCGAATTCGACGTCGAGGAGTTCTGCGTCGTCGTACTCCGCGAAGGTCCCCTCGACGGTCGTCTGGGCACGGTCCTCGAAGGTCGCCGTCTGATAGGTCGCGAAGGTGGTCGCCCCGAGGAACATGGAGAGTGCGAGGATCGCCACCGCGAGGACGGCGATGCGCTTGATCGTTGCACTGCGTGCCTCGGAGAGTCTGAACCAGTCCTCGGGCTGATAGCCCTCGTACCAGAGCACCACGAGGGCGGCGAGGTTGATCGACAATACGTTCACCAAAACGAGCACCGAGGCCCCGAGAACGGCCTGGGGCATGGCCCACGCGACCCCGATCCCGATGACGGCGGTGGGTGGGATCAGGGCCGCCGCGATCATGACGCCCACGAGCGCGGTCGATACGCCGGTCGAGAGGCTCAACCCCCCGGCGATCCCGGCCCCGAGGGCCACCGCGAGCGAGAGGAAATCCGGCGAAAGTCGGCCACTCACCTGCTCGATTGCGAGCAGGTCGATCCCCGGGGGAACGAGGTTGACGGCCCTCGCGAACAGCGCAAAGACGGCGGCCGCCGGGATGGCCACACCGAAGCCGATCGCCTGTCTCGAGATCCCGCGCACGAACAGCTTCTGGTCGGCGACGACCGACCCCACGCTCGTGGACATCGCCGGGCCGATGAGCGGGGCGATGACCATCGATCCGACGACCACCGCCGGCGAGTCGAGCAGGATGCCGGCAGTAGCGACCACGGCACTGATGATCGAGAGGACGACGTACGTCCAGATGTCGGGCGCGAGGGCATCGACCTTCGAGACGAGTTCCTCGCGAGCGATCTTGGCCGGGTCTTCCTTCGTCTCCTCCTCGTACCGGTCCTGAAGGGCGTCGAAATCGCGGGAAATGATCGTCTGGGCCTCGAGGACGACCTTGGTCGACTCCTCGTCGATCCCGTTCTCGCGGAGCGCCTCGAGCACCTCCTCGACGGCCTCGGTCGGCAGCGGAACGGACACGACGGCTGCGACGTCGCGGTTGCCCGTCTCCTCCGTGACCGTATAGTCCACGTCGAGCGAGTCGAGGGTTTCCCTGACCGCCTGCTGCTTGCCCGTCGGAACGGAGACTTGCACCAGCCGCACGTGTCCGGGTTCGTCGGTTTCGGGTATAAACGTTCAGGCGGGATCCCCCAAGGGTGGACAAGGCCGGGCAGTCCGTTGCGGCCGGTCCGGGACACAACCCGTATATCGCCGGAGCGGGAACTGGCGGTATGTTCGACTCGCGACCGGAGCGATCGCGGGAGGTCGTTCTCGTGGGCCGCTCGAACGTCGGGAAGTCCACGCTCATGCGGGAACTCACCGGGCACTCCTTCGACACCGGTCGAAGCCCCGGCGTCACCCGCTCGCCCAACCACTACGACTGGGCAAGCGAGGACTTCATGCTCACCGACCTGCCCGGATTCGGGTTCATGTCCGGGGTTCCCGAGGAGACACGCGAGCGGATCAAGACCGACGTGGTCCGCTACCTGGAGCAATACGCCGACCAGATCCTCGTCGGCATTCTCGTGCTCGACGGGAAAGCCGCAGTGGACATCATCGACCGTCACACCGAGGCCGGCGAGATTCCCCACGACGTGGAGTTTTTCAGTCTGCTCGAGGAGCTCGGCATCCAGCCGGTGGTCGCCGTGAACAAGATCGACAAGGTGGAAAACCGCGACGAGCGCCTCGATGCGATCGCCGAGCGATTGGGCCGCATGCCGCCGTGGACCCAGTGGCGGGACGTCATCGCCCCGATCTCGGCCAAACAGGGCCGGATCACCGCCCTCGAAGAGGCCGTCTGTACGCATCTCGAGGACGCGAAGGCGGAGGATCTCAAGCAGTTTTTCACCTGACTCTCTCGGAAACAGAACGGGCGACTCGGGAGAATGCCTCGTCACAAGGGGCTCGGAGGGGGTAACTCCTCGTCACTGTCGCCCGGGCGGGTTTCGTTCCCGATTCGGTTAACGATTGTCCATCCACCCGGCGAGGTCGGCGTGGCGATCGGCCACGCGCCCGACGTCCCCCGCGGACAGGCGACCCTGCTCGGTAATCACGGCGTCAATGAGCTCGGTCGAGGTTCGCTCGAACGGCGGGTCGACTC
>JBKGZU010000066.1:0-7626 GCA_046543215.1 Halodesulfurarchaeum sp.
GCGGTTGCGCTCGTCCCTGTTAATACGAGAAACGATCGGCGGTCTGGTTGGAAATCCATTTTCCGCTTGAACTTGTTGGACACCTATTTGTAACTCTTTTTATCGAGTTCCTCCAGGCGGGCCCGACGAACCCACCCGGTTGTGGCCCTCTATGCTCCATGTCCGGACCGTTCTCACCCGTCTTTCCAGTCGGGAAGCGAGTGAGCCCTTTTTCTCGCAATTTCGCCGTGCTCGCAGGCGATGTCTCCGAACGGGGCGAAGACCGCGGAGAACACAATTGTGGCCAAAAGAAGCGTCGGCCGAAGTTTGGCCAGGCTGCTGAAATTCTCGGCCACGGTCAGTTGAAACCCGGAAAAGGGCCGCGACAATGGCCGTAAGGGCCTTGTTTAGAAGCTCGAAATCAAATTTTGCGACTCTCGACTAAACGAGAGTTACGCGAATTCGGAAATTCAGAGGTGGCCCAAGGTGAATGCCACGTGACTTGACATCGTGGATGTAATCAACACGCAGTGAAGCGAACGACTACCAATCTGCACGGTCTCCCGACGATGGCCCAAGCGGCGTTCCGTGGGGGTCCTTTGCCCCTTCGGAATCGTGAACGACGATTCCGTCTGCTGCCGAGTGTGGCTCGTACTGCTCCCGAAGCGCGAGTATCTCCTCGAGTTCCCGGACGGCTCGTTCTTTGAGCGTTTTGGCGATCGCCAACGACCGTTTCCGGCTGATTTCGGCACCGAGTCCCGGACATTCAGAAGCCCGAACGCGACCAGCGATCGCGACGGCGTTCGCCCTGGACTCGCCGGTGCCAGGCAGGCCCAGGCTGAACGGATAGGTCCGACAGAGTCGCGGTCGTTCGTCGTAGATCGCACAACGAGTCTGGGTGTCCGCGGTCTCGAGGAAGGTACAGTCACCGCCGTCATCGATCTGGAGGGCCCACTCGAAGGTCTCTCCTCGACCCTCCCGCACGCCGAAGGGCATCGGCCGCGCGATTTCGTCCCAGGCCCTCCCGGTGGTCGACTGAATCGCCCGGATCTCGTCCGGGAACACGGTCGCGGTGTGGGGATCGGTCCCGGTTCCGCGACAGCAGCGGCCACAGCGGGTGCACTCGAAGCCGATCTCCCGGACGTCCGCGGCGATCGCTTCCGGATCGATCGCTTGCGCCCATTCGTGGGCGGCTTCGAGGCGGTCCATAGCGGATGGACGTGGCCGACGGCCAAAAGACTACAGGAGCCGACCTCGATTCAGACGTCGAGGTAGTACACTTGCTTTCGGGCGTCGCGGAAGCTGTACCGGGAATCGACCAGGGAGGCCTCGCTCAGGCGGTTGAGTGCGTAGCGGACCGTCCGGTCGGGAAGGAGACTCTCTTCGGCGAGCTGGCCCTGGGAGAGTGGCTCTTCGGTCTCGAGGACTTTTGCAACCAGTTTGGCACTCGGCGGGAGCTCGCGGAGGCGTTCGCGAAACTCGTCGTTCGATTGGATCGGGGATTGGCCGGTGGCCGTCGTGCTCATGGCTAGGCTTCACATATGGGCCAAGGTAAAGGTTATCTATACTTGTGACTATATTCCTTAAATTATATTAGGCCCGCTCCGGCGGCGAATTCTCGGAACCTTGGAATTGCGTCTGACGGGTTGGCGGACCGGAAGACGGCAGATTTCGCCCCAATCTGGGACCGCGCGAGGGCCCCGTTCGATCGTTTCCAGTATGGTTTTAACTACGGACCGGCGTGTTTGTGATGACGTGAAGGGTCAGGAGTGGTACCAGGCCGACGCCGTCGCAAAGGCCTACGAGGACAAGCGATTTTCCCGTGGCGGCCGCCTTATCGATCGACGGGAGAAGGAGGCGGTCCTCGACGCGCTGTCGCCCCTGGCGGATCGCAAGATCCTCGAGATCGCCTGCGGGACGGGTCGGTTCACCGTCATGCTCGCCGAGCGGGACGCGGACGTGATCGGGCTGGACATCTCGGGACCGATGCTTCAGCAGGGCCGCGAAAAGGCAACGCGAGCCGGGGTTAGCGACAACCTCGAGTTCATGCGCGGGGACGCGGGTCGATTGCCGTTTCCCGACGACCACTTCGACGCCGTCTTCGCCATGCGGTTTTTCCACCTCGCCGACACGCCCGAGGCATTCCTCGCCGAGATGGCCCGGGTGTCGAAGGAACTGATCTTTTTCGATACGTTCAACGCCGGGAGCGCGAGGAGCGTCTACAACTGGGCGCTCCCGATGGGCTCTCGACTCTACGAGGACCGGGAAGTCCGGGAACTGGTCGTCGAAACCGGTCTCGAACTCGCCGGCGAGTCCCACGACTTCGTGATTCCCTACGGCCTGTACCGGAAGATGCCGGACTGGATGGCCGACGGGCTCCGCGATCTCGACCAGTCGACGGTCGAATCGGAACTCGGAGAGCGGCTGGCCACTGTCTCCTACTGGACCGCGCGCGTCGGTGATTGACTGCGATGGGGTTCTGACCGCCTGCCGGGCGGAGAACGCGTCAGTCGGTGCAAATGCCAGCACGCCACAACGAGCGCGCCTGGCGGGTCGGAAACCCGAGACGTTTTAAGCGTGTCCGTGGTCTCTCCGGGGCATGGATCTCTCGGTGGTGATTCCGACGCTGAACGGCCGGGCCGAACTCCCGGCGACGCTCGGAGCCATCGCCGAACACGTTCCGGACGCCGAGGTGATCGTCGCCAACGGCCCGTCTGCGGACGGCACCTCGGGCTACGTCTGCGAACACGAAGCAGTCGACGTGCTGCTCGAACTCTCCGAGCGGAATCCGAACGTCGCCCGGAACGCGGGAGTCGCGGCCGCTTCCGGGGAGGCAATCGCCTTTTTGGGTCAGGATTCGGCGGTCGAATCCGGCTGGGTGGACGCCGTCGAGACGGCCCTCGCGGCCGGAGCCGACGCGGTCACCGGGCCGGTCCACCGGAAACTGGGCGAGGATGTGACCACCGAATCCCTGGAGGAGTCCCGGTTCGGCTCGCGGACGGTTCGCTTTTTCGACGGGGGGAACGTGGTCTTCTCCCGCAGTGCGATCAAGGCCCTCGACGGGTTCGACGAGCACCTCGAGGTCGGGGCGGCCCGGGACCTGGCCCATCGGTTCGCCGGCCAGGACCGAACGCTGCGGTGGGAGCCGGACGCGGCCGTCCTCAGGTCGACGGCGGATCCCTCCCAGCAGCGGGAGTCGGCGGGCCGGCGCCACTCGCTTGCGTACCGGTCCCAGGGATATCGTGTCGCGAAGAACTACGGTCTCGGGCGGCAGACGGCACAGAAACTGGTCGGACACCTCGCCCTGGACGGGTTTTCGGCGGCGAAATCCGTCGCGGTCGGCGACGTCAAACCGTCACTCTGGTTCGGAAACGGCCGCGACGCGGTGACCCAGATGCTTCGCGGTGTCAAAGAGGGGCTGACTGCGAGGCTGGCCGACCGAAGCACACGGCGCAATCCACACGGGCTTTCGGCCCGGCAGAATCGACCCGTTTCGCGGTGTGAGCCATAGGACTCGCTCATCGGTTCTGCTGGGTGCCACCGTCGAGGGCCGGTAAAATTCGGGCCGGATTCTTCGTGAACACCCGCTCCATCACGTTTTCCGGAACGTCGAGGGTCAAAATCTCCATCACGCCGACGTTCGGGTGGACCGTGGGGCTGCCGCTCCCGAAGAGGATCCGGTCTGGGTGCTCCATGATGGCTCGTTCGAGGAGATCCCGGTATCGCACCGCGCTCGTGTCGAGATAGAGCGAATCGCGCCGATCGAGAAGCTCGATGGCCCGGGCCATCAACTCGCGGTTTGCCGGGTTGCCGCCGAAGTGGGCCAGCACGATCGGGATCGACCGTCCGAGCAAAAACTCGTCGACCTGTTCGGGTGGAAATTCGGCCCCGCCGTAGAGGAGCACCGGCAGCCCGACGTCCTCCAATGCGTCCAGCACTTCGGGGGTGGGGAGTCCGTCGCGCGGCGGATCGAGTTTGAACCCGTGGAACCGGTCGTCGTAGGCGTATTGTTTCACGTCGTCCGGCGTCGCGTGTGCGGCATCCGGCCTGGCAACCGCGTCCTTGAGCGTGGCCGTGACCGTTCCCGACCCCTCGCGGGGGCCGTCAAGTCGCGCCATCGCGATCAGCGGTCGCTCGACGGTCTGCCGGGCGATGGCGTTGTTCGCCCGGAGGTAGCCGCGTTCGCCACTGACCGGGCCCGGGAAGACGACGGCCTGGGCGATCCCCGCCTGATGCAGTTCCCGTTGGAGGCCCTCGGCGTCGATCGTCTTTCCCCGAATCGGGCGGCCCGGTCCCGGGTGCAGGCGAGCGTGGACGTCGAACGCCTGGAACCCGTGCTCCAGCTCCAGCATGTGCCTCACTCGGAGGGCATTCCATATCGGACTAACGGTCCCGCCGGTTTCCCGTTCGGGTTTACGCCTCGAGGGCGAGATAGAACGTCGATCCGACCTCGAGGCCGAACGCCTCGTCGCCCGCTCCCCGGTTCACGGCCAGTTCGACGTTGCCGTGACTGCCGACTGTCACCAGTTGTTCGTCCGGCGGGACCGCCGCATACGTCCGGGCCACCACCGTTTCCCGGCCGTCGACGAGGATCGACTCCCCGAACGAGTCCTCGAGGAACGATCCCGGGACGTTGGTGATCGTGTTGCCGAAGTCGTCGATGGCGAGCACTTCCCCCACCGCCTCGCCATCGTCGATCGTCGGATCGGGAAAGTCGATCCGTTCGACGTCCGTGACGGCGGCGAAACGCTCCTCGTCGACGACCGCCGAGAGCCCCGCTTCCGCCACCGACGCGGCGAGTGGTGCAAACACGTCTCGACCGTGAAACGTTGCACTCGCCGGCTCCTCGGGAGTGCTGGCATAGTAGGTGGGCGTCTCGGCCAACCGCTCGGCGACCGGAACGAGCACACCGTTGTCGGGCCCGACGAGGCGGTGCTCGCCAGCTTCGACGACGAGCACCCGTCGATCGGTTCCCACGCCGGGATCGACGACGACCAGATGGACCGCCGGCGGGAAGTACGGGAGGATCTCGCTGAGCCAGAACGCCGCAATATGGGGGTTCTGGCGGGGCAAATCGTGGGCCACGTCGACGAGCCGGGCGTCGCTTCGCGAGAGAATGACGCCTTTCATCGCCGCGGGATACGGCGACCCGAAGTCGCTGGCGAGGGTGATCATTCCGGATCGGCCGCCCCGCTCTTGTCCGTATCGCCGATGTGCTGGATGCGGGTGATGCCGTTGATCTCCGCGATCGTTTCGACGACCGGCTCGGGGAGGAGCTCCTCCCAGCCCTCGTCCTGGAGCATTCGCTCCCGGATGGTTTCGCCCTCCAGCTGCTCGCGTTCGAACATCGGCGACTGGCGGACCTCGATGCCGGACTCGTCGAAGAGTCGAATCACGAGCGGATTGTTCGAGTAGGCGACGTCGAAGTGCGGGCTCATCGCGGTGACGTGGCTGACCCAGACGGAGTTCCGGTTGATGTCCTCGATGGGCACGACGTAGGTGACCAGGTCCAGTTCGGCGAGACACTTCGTGATCATCATCATCCGTTCGCCGGCCGTAAACGGGTTTTCGAGCGTGTGGCTCTGGTCGGCACTGCCGATCCCGACCACGACCTCGTCGACCTCCGCGGCGATCTGCTCGACCACGCGATGATGGCCCCGGTGGTAGGGCTGGAACCGGCCGATGTAGAACCCCCGTGTCATTGCCGGGGCTACGACGGGCACGTACATCAAAGGGGGCGATCCGCCTCCGCGGGTGCGATCCGCCTCCACGGCGAACCCGGGCCTGTTCTCGAGGGCGGGTCGATCGCGGTCCGGTGTCTCGGCATCCATTTTTGGGTCCCGACCGAACCGCACGGAGACGCCCAAACCGACGGAAAGGGCGGGCTTCGGCCGATCGCCGAAGGGAGAAAGTATATCAATAGCGGAACCTTGGATTCCACCGACGAAGACATTCAATGAGTAACGATCCCACGAGTGACCCTCCTCCCGAAGACGACCCCGAGCCGATCCGAAAGCCACCCGAGAAGGCGCCGGCCGATGATCGGGAGCAGGCTGCAGAGCGGATTCCGCTCGAGGAGGATCTCGGCAGCGAAGTCGACGTCGAGGGGGACCTCACGATCGACGAGGAGAACGCCGAAGACGATCTCCTCGGCGGGCTGAAGATCGATTCGACGGCCGACATCGAGGTGCCAGACCGGCTGGTCGACCAGGTGATCGGGCAGGAAGAGGCCCGCGAGATCGTCAAGCGCGCCGCGAAGCAACACCGTCACGTCATGATGATCGGCTCCCCGGGGACCGGGAAGTCGATGCTGGCGAAAGCGATGAGCCGTCTGCTGCCGAAAGAATCCCTTCAGGACGTCCTCATCTACCACAATCCGGAGGACTCGAACGAACCCCGCGTCAGGACGGTCCCGGCGGGGAAGGGCGACCAGATCGTCGAGGCCCACCAGGAGGAGGCTCGCAAGCGCAAGCAGATGCGCTCGTTCCTGATGTGGATCGTCATCGCGATCATCGTCGGCTACGCGCTGTTGATCGCCGGGCAGGTCCTGCTGGGCCTGCTCGCCGCCGCGGTCATCTACTTTGCCTTCCGCTACACGAACCGGGGCACCGACGCCATGGTGCCAAAGCTGCTGGTCAACAACGGCGACCGCACGGTGGCCCCGTTCGAGGACGCGACGGGCGCCCACGCCGGCGCACTCCTGGGGGACGTTCGTCACGACCCGTTCCAGTCCGGGGGCATGGAGACGCCGAGTCACGACCGGGTCGAGGCCGGCTCCATCCAGAAGGCACACAAGGGCGTGCTGTTCGTCGACGAGATCAATACCCTCGACATCCGCTCCCAGCAGAAGCTGATGACGGCCATCCAGGAGGGCGAGTTTGCCATCACCGGCCAGTCCGAACGCTCCTCGGGCGCGATGGTCCAGACCGAACCCGTGCCGTGTGACTTCATCATGGTCGCGGCGGGGAACATGGACGCGATGGAGAACATGCACCCGGCGCTCCGGGACCGCCTGAAGGGCTACGGGTACGAGGTCTACATGGAGGACACCATCGACGAGAATCCGACCACGCGGCGCCAGTACGCGCGCTTTGTGGCCCAGGAAGTCGATAAGGACGGCCGGTTGCCACACTTCGAACCGGACGCCGTCCGGGAGGTCATCCTCGAGGCAAAGCGTCGGTCGGGCCGCAAGGGGCAGTTGACGCTCAGGTTGCGCGATCTGGGTGGGCTGGTCCGGGTGGCCGGCGACATCGCCAAGGCCGAGGGTGCGGAGTTCGTCGAGCGCGAACACGTTCTCGAGGCGAAAAAGCGGTCGCGATCGATCGAGCAGCAGTTCGCCGACGACTACATCGAGCGCCGGAAGGACTACGAACTGAAGGAGACCGAGGGCAGCGCCATCGGCCGGGTCAACGGGCTCGCGGTCATGGGCGGTGACTCGGGGATCGTCCTCCCCGTCATGGCCGAGGTGACTCCCCGGCAGGGCGAGGGTGGCCGCGTGATCGCCACCGGGCAACTCAAGGAGATGGCACAGGAGGCCGTCTCGAACGTCTCCGCGATCATCAAGAAGTTCTCCGACGAGGACATCTCCCAGAAGGACATCCACGTCCAGTTCATCCAGACCCAGGGCGTCGAGGGCGATTCGGCCTC
>JBKGZU010000067.1:0-7587 GCA_046543215.1 Halodesulfurarchaeum sp.
CCGGTCGAAGCCTTTCTATTCGTGGCCGCCAAGAGCAGGTATACGTGATTTCGATGGCCGGATCGCCGCGATTCGACACCGATCTGCCGGAACGGGCCGTAGCGACTGCGTTACGCGTTCGGAGGAACCGATGACCCGGGAGACCCCGGGAGACCAGTCGGGCTCGGAACTGGCCCGTCGGCCCGCCGAGTACCACGATCTCGCCGGGATCCGCGTCACGGTCGATCCCGCCTCCCACCTCGTCGGCCCGCCGACGGATTCGGCCTACTACGGACTCCCGGTCCACGAACCGGGACCCCAGCAGGTGCCGACGGTCCGGACGGCGTATCACCCCTCCGCGATGACCGGGAGTCGGGACTCCGAAGAGATCATCGCCCGCGCGCTGGGCGAACTCGACAAACCCGTCCTCCTCGAGGGCGAAGCCGGCACCGGGAAGAACACGGCCGTCTTGACCCTTGCCAGCGAGACGAATCGGCCGGTCACCCGGATGAACTTCGGGGCCGATACGACCGTCTTCGACCTCATCGGCGAGAAGGACCTCGTAGGCGGGGACACCGTCTACGTCCTCGGGGAACTCGCGAAGGCCGCCCTCTTCGGCTGGATCTTCGTCGCCGACGAGATCAACATGGCCGAGGGTGACATCACCTCCCATCTCCACGCCATCTGCGAGGAGGCCGGCCGTCGGCGACTCACGCTCAGGGGAACCGGTCGAACGCTGACCGACCTGCCCCCGGACACCGAGTGGGACCCCGAAAAACACCTCGGTCGGTACATCCACCCCGCCTTCCGCTTCGTGGGCACGGCGAACCCGCTCTCGTATGCCGGGACGAGCGAGATGAACGACGCCTTCAGGTCCCGCTTCGTCGTCCTGCCGGTCGAGTACCTGCCGCCCGAGGAGGAGGCCGAGCTGTTGATCGAAGAGACGGGCGTCGACCCGGAGACGGCCCGACGGCTCACGGCGGTTGCCGAGCGCCTCCGGGAGGCCCACCGCCGGGACGAACTCGAGACCCCGATCAGCCACCGGGAACTCCTGAAGGTAATCGAGATGGCCGGGCCAACCGAGGAGTTCATGCCCATCGCCGAGGCCGCCCGGCTCGTGCTCGTGGGTCACGCCACGCTCAAACTCGACAAGGCCACGATCCGGGACACCATCACCGCCGAACTCTGAGATGCACATCGACAGCTCGACCGACCCCGAGGCCGTGTCGGCCCACCTCGCCGCCGAGACGGCGTCGCTGCGAGAAAGCGAGGCCCGGGCCGACCGCCTCCAGCGCGACGCCCGCATCAGGACCGGTCGCTGGGACCTCGAGGTCAGGATCGAGTCGGGGTTTCCGCCGGCGATCCTGACTGTCACCGACGACACCCCGACCGTGACCCTCTCCGGGGACCTCGTTCTCCAGCCCGTGACTGCGTTTCCCGAGCGCGAATGGGGCCTGCTCGTCCAGCGGGTGTGGGTGCTCCACGAACTCACGCATCTCGCGTACACCGACTTCCAGGATTTGCACGAGCGGCTCGAGGCCATCGATGCGGGCTTCCGACCGGTCGCCGCGGCGCTCTGGAACGCCTTCGAGGACGTCGCAATTGAGGCGGTGATCCGCGAGCAGTGGCCGAATTACGGCTCGTGGCTCCGGACGGTCCACTCGAACCTCCTCGCTTCGACCGGGCCGGGTATTTCCGATCCCGACGGCGGGTTCGTCTATCCCCTGGCACAAGCGGCGGTGCTCGCAGTTATGGACGGAACAGTGATCGAGTCGGGACCGCTGTCGGAGCTTTTGGACCAAGCTACCGACCGCCATCACTTTTACACCGAGGCCGACCGCGAGCGCTTCGAATCGACGGTCCTGCCGGCGATCAAGGAGACGAAACGGAGCCTTGCTGACGTAGCCGATCCGGCCGAACGGAACCGGCTCGCAATCGCGTGTTTCGAGGCGATCCGGGGGGCCATCGTCGAAGCCGACGCCGACGGTCGCGCGCAGGTCGCCGCCTGGGCCGGAAACCACTGGGGAATGCCGGATGCCGCATCCCACGGGCCGCTTTCGACTGACGCGAAGCCGCTTCCGCACGTCGAAATCGACGTTGCTGGATCCGAGCGCACTGACCAAGACCGACCAGTCGGATCGACGACGGGAGGCCAGGTCGAAGCGGAACAGCACGGGCAAGCCGACCCTGAAGGGGACCCGGCGGCGGAAGATCTCGCGGACGAAACGCTTCTCGACGAGGAGCTTTCGACGGACCTCGCCGCCGAAATCGAGGCCCAACGACGACAGGGACGGTCGATCGACGAACGGCGAGAATCCCTCGAGGACCTCCAGGCAGCCGTCTCGGCCGCCGAAACAGCTCTCGAGAGCGACGGGGTCGTGATCCCGACCGACGATCCCCTGCCCCACGAACCCACCCGGGCGGCCGCCGAGGCGGACGGGACCCGCCTCGCACGCGTCCTGAAAAACCGCTTCCAGAAGCAGCGAAAGCGATCCATTCAGCGGAACACCCGTCGCGGGCGCATCGATCCGGCCGCCCTGCATCGCCACGCGACCGGTGATCGACGGGTGAAACAGCGACGGGAGCGGCCGGACGAAACCGACCACCGGTGTCTGTTCGTGCTCGACCGCTCGGGAAGCATGCGTCAGCACGTCCGCGTCGCCGAACGGGCGATGGGGATGCTCGCGGTCGCTCTCGAAGCAGTCGACGTGGAGGTTTCCGTCCTCGAACTCCTCGACAAGGAGGTCCGGCTGGCCAAACCGGTCGACCGGAGCGTCGATCGGGCGGCCGGGCGACTGTATCACGGCGAGGTCGGCGGGGGAACGCCGCTCACGGACACCCTGCACATCGCCCGGGAGTATCTCAAGCGGGCCGACGGGAACCGGTTCGTGATCGTCGTCACCGACGGCCGGCCCTCGAAGCCCGACCGGTACCGCGAAGCGCTCGACCGCTTTACCGTCCCCGTGCTGGGGGTCAATCTCACGACCGAGGAGGCCGCCGGGGAGAGCGAGTTCCACCGCCAGGTGACGGTCCCGCCCGAAACCGAACAGCTCCGTCGGGCGCTCCGGCAACTCGTCCAGGAGGTGCTCTTCGAGTGAGCCTCCCGGTCTACGAGTGTCCGGTCTGTGGGACCCGCCAGCCGGTCCGGGACGTCGATCCGGCGGACCCACCCCAGACGCGCGGAAACACGCAATGTCAGGGCGCCTACGGGGGCTGTCTCCGCTCGACCCGCCTGGAATACGTCCCCGACGCCGAGTGGGATCCAGGCGAGTGGGAACTCCTGTGTCCCCGATGTGGTTACGAAACGGTCGCCTGGGGCGAGATGGGCTTTGGCCCGACCGACCGCTGGGCGTGCCCGGATTGCGAGAGCCGGATGCTCGTCGAACGGGTGGAGAACCGGGCAACGCGGTAGACCCGAAAACCCATGTCCGATCCCGTCCCGGGTGGGGTATGGACCTGCTCGCTTCGGACGCCCGGCAGACGATTCACGAAGGAGCGATGGAACTGCTCTCTCAGCACGGCATGCGGGTCGAACACGAGGCGGCGCGGGAAAAACTCGCTGCCGCCGGCGCGACCGTGGACGGCGAACTAGTCACCGTTTCCCCGGACCTTCTCGAGGACGCGCTCGCCTCGGCCCCGGAGACGTTCCGGTGGCGGGCTCGCGATCCTGAAAAGAGCGTGACCGTGGGAACCGGCGAGCCGGTCATCGCCCCGACCCGTGGTCCGCGATACGTCAAACGACCCGGCGAACCACGGCATCGGGCGACGATGGCGGACTTCCACACGCTCGTCAAACTCGCCCACGTGGAGCCGGCCATCGACGTCGTGGGCTATGACCTCACGAGCCCAGCGGGGTACTCGCTGCCGGGGAACCCGGGCGGGCTCGAGGAGGCGGCTGTCGGGTACGAGCTCCTGGAAGGGCTGTTCACCGGGACGGACAAGCCGATCGTCGGTTCGGCCCGGAGCAGCGGCGAAGCCGCGGCGTCCCTGGAAATGGCCCGGATCGCCTTCGACGAAGCGGAACTCACGGCGCCCTACGTACTGGCCATCCTCTGTCTCCGATCACCGAGGCTGTTCAACGAGCCCATCGTCGACGGGATGCTGCAGTACGCTCAGGCCGGTCAACCGCTCGTGGTCTCCTCGGGAGCGATCCCCGGAGCGTCGGCACCACACTCGCTCGCGGAGACGGCCGTCCAGGCCACGGCAGAATCGCTTTTCGGGGTGACCCTGGTCCAGTTGACCAATCCGGGGACGCCGGTCGTCTTCGGCCGGGCGAGCACGATGTACGACAGGACGGCCGAGGCCGTCTCGGCAGGAATCCCCGGCGCCACGCTCCAGCGGGTCATGATCGAGATGGCCGATTTTTACGGGCTTCCGTCGCGGGGCCACGGGGCCGCCACCGACGCGAAGGCCATCGACGAACAGAGCGGAGCCGAGTCCATGCATCACCTCGCCGCCGGCCTCGATTCGGGAGCGGATCTCCTGTTGAACGCGACCGGGGGTCTCGACACGTTTGGCGCCGTTTCGCCCGAGAAGACGGTCCTCGACGCCGAACGGATCAGGCTCCTCCGCCAGTCCCGCTCGGAGGCCAGCGCGGTCGCGACGCGCCTCGAATCCGGATCGATAGTGGACTCGATGCCGATCGGCGAGCCACGCACGCCCTTTTTCGACGAACGGGATCCGGACACCCTTCCTGACGCTCCGGTCTTCGAGGACACCATCGGGATCAGGGGCAGCCACGACACCTGGACCAAAGCGGGCGAGCCGTCGGTGGCCGAGCGGGCGACAGAACGCGTGGAACACCTGCTGGCGAACTACGAGCAACCGCCGATCGACCCCGAAATCGCCAGCGAACTTGCCGCTCAGGGCGAGGATTGACCTGCCTGGGGCTCTTCGTCGATGGCGGCTTCGACCGCTTCGAGCACGTTTCGGGAGTGGACCGTGGTCGCCTGCTCGCTGAGCGACTCGTAGAGTTCTTCGCCTCGCACGCCGGCGTAGTTTCGCTCCTCGAGAGGCCGGTCCTCGATCAGGACCAGTTCGTTCGCGCTGGCCGCAGCCCGGAGGTTCGGGAGGTTGCCGTGGCCGATCGCCACGTCCGCGACCACCGTCACGGCGGCCTCCGCGACCTGTTCGGTTACCGCTTCGGCAGTCGCGTCGTCGATCGGGGCGTACGGTTCGAGCGTGACGCGTTCGATGCCCAGCATTCGGGCCGTTTCGACGTCCGCGTCGCCCTCGTTGAGCGCCCCGGTCGTCACCCGGTAGCCGCTGGCCGCGAGCAGGTAGAGCAACCGGGCGCCAGCCCCCCCGCCGCCGACGACGTGGACGTGTGGGCCATCACGATCCCGGGCGCCGTCGGGCAATGCCATGACGTAGACCGACCCGGTGACGGGATTGTTCGTCACCACCGCGTCGGTCCCGAAGGCCGCTTCGAGGTTCTGCTCCGTCAGCACGTCGCTCGGGGGGCCGAGGGCGGTCCGCTCCCCGTCAGAGAGCAGGAGAAGGCGGTCGCAGTAGTGGGCCGCGAGGTTGAGGTCGTGGATCGGGGCCATGACCGTCTTCCCGTCCTCGACGAGCGATTTGACCAGTTCCAGGGTTCTGATCTGGTGGTTGATGTCGAGACTGGCGGTCGGTTCGTCGAGCAACATGACCGGCGTGTCCTGGGCGAGCGCGCGGGCGAGCAGCACCCGCTGCCGTTCGCCGCCGCTCACCTCGCCGATGTCCCGATCCGCGAGGGTGGCGATCTGGGTCCGCTCGAGCGCCCGGTCGACGATCGAGCCGTCCGTGGACTGGTCGAAACTCACTCGTCGCTGGTAGGGGGTTCGGCCCATCTCGACGACCTCTCGAACGGTGAAGTCGAAGGCGAGGTTGGTTTCCTGGGGGACGACGGCGACGAGGCGGCTGCTCGCCTTCGAGGGGAGTCGGGTGACGTCGTGGCCGTCGACGTGAACCGACCCGCCGGTCGGTTCGAGAACGCCGCTGATCGCTCGAAGTAAGGTCGTCTTCCCGGCCCCGTTCGGGCCGATGACGCCCATGAACTCGCCGCGGTCGACGTCGACGGAGACGTCCGAGAGGGCCTCTACGGTGCCGAGCCGCACGGAAACGGCGTCCACGTCCACGATCGGGTCGGCGCGATCCCCCGTCGATTGGACCCGTTCGGTCGTTCCGGTGATCCCGTCGAGGAGCGCGGAGAGTCGCGAACTCACAGGGCATGCACCTCCCGACGACGGAGCAAGAATAGGAAGAAGGGCGCGCCGAGGGCCGCCGTCACGATCCCGACCGGGATTTCGCCGGCCCAGGTTCGCGCGACGGTGTCCGTGGCCACGAGGAAGGCCGCCCCGGCGATCGCGCTCGTGGGCAACAGGATGCGGTGATCCGGGCCGACTACCAGCCGCATCATGTGTGGGACGATGAGCCCGACGAACCCGATGACACCCGAGACGGCGACGGCCGCGGCCGTGATCAGGCTCGAAACGCCAAGGAGGATTCGCTTTGTCTGTTCGACCTCGATCCCGAGGGTCGCAGCGTCCTCCTCGCCCAGGAGGAGCACGTTGAGGTCGCGACTGTACCAGGCCAGGACGAGAAACAGCGGGGGGACGAACAGCAAGGCAAAGCCGACCTCGTCCCAGGTGGCGTTGTGGAGGTGTCCCATCAGCCAGTAGACCGCCTGCTCGAGGCTCTGTCCCCCCATCGTGAGCATAAAGGAGATGACCGCGCCGAGGAACGTCTGGACGGCCACCCCGGCCAGGAGCAGGGTCGCGACGGGCGTCCGGCCGTTCTCGGTCGCGATGAGGTAGACCCCGAATGCCGCCAGGAGGCCGGTGATGAAGGCCGCAAACCGCAAGCCGATCGGGATCGGCAGCACGATGGCGGCGACCGCGCCGACGGCGGCGCCGGTCGACACGCCGATGATCGAGGGATCGGCCATCGGATTCCGGAAGAATCCTTGCATGACCGATCCCGCGACCGCCAGCGCGAAGCCCACGAGCGCCCCGAGGACGATCCGCGGCATGCGGACCGTCCAGACGATGGTGGTCGTCGTCGAGGCGAGCTCGAACTGAAAGAGGTCCTGAAAGCCCAGCCGGGGAACCGGAACGGACAGTCCCAAAACCGACCCCGTCCCGCCCATTGAAATCGAAGACGGCACTGCAATCTGGTTGAGAAGCACTTTGAGGACGTCTACCGGGGCGATCGAGACGGGCCCGATCCCGGCACTCACCGTCACGATGGCAAAGAGGAGCGCGCTCAGTGCCACACTCCAGGTGAGCGTCCGGGTACGAAGCCCCATTATCAACAAGTCAGCTTGGATAAGCAAAGTAGCTGTTGGACTTCGTCCTCCGGGACCCCCGGGTCCGGAGACGATTACCGGTTTTTTTCGAACCACTTGACGGCGTAGTTGACGAGGGTCCGCTGGTCGATCATCCTCGTCTCTGCCTCGCCGACGGTGCCAATTTCGCTCCCCACGTCGTCCTCGAAGTCGGCCCCGAGATCCTCGAAGTCGTCCACGTCGAGTTCGATGTCCCGATACTCGATTTCGACCCGCTCGCCCCGTCGCCGAACCGGGGCGTGTCGGATCACCGTCTCGGTCTCCACGTCGGCCAGGTGTTCGGC
>JBKGZU010000068.1:0-7284 GCA_046543215.1 Halodesulfurarchaeum sp.
CGGTCGATCGATCGGGACACGGTTTCGGTTCGACAACTGGTTCGAAGCGAAAGCGGTCACTGATCGATCGTGCCGCCCTCGAGGAAATGTTCGATCTTGTCCCGGGTCACGTCGGAGATTTTGACCAGTTCGACCACCCGCTCCTCGCCCACTCGGCGATCCGCCTCGATCTCGACCCGGAGGCCCTGTTCGTCGAAATGGGCGAGCAGGTCGGTGATAGCACTCGGGCTCCCGCGAACCGTGTGACGCTCGCCGACGACCTCCCCCGCCTCGACGGCCCTGATCGTCTCGACCATCGGCTCGAGGATGGCTTCACCCAGCCGATGGGCCCGCTCGCGCAGTTCCGAGTCGTCTGCCTCGAACTCCACGGCCTGGAAGCCTTCGCGGATCAAACGCGGGAAGAGGAAATCCTGGCCGTAGTCGAAGGGCAACGAGAAGGCCATCTCCAGGTCCGAGCGGTGCTGGGATGCCGTCGTGTACTTGAGCAAGTCCCGGCCGTCGACCGATTGCATGACCACCCCCTCCCGACCCCGCGAATCCAGCTCCTCGATCGCCTCCCTGACCGCCTCGACGGACGCCTCGGGTTCGACGACCCCGAAGAACGTCGGCTGTGGGAAGTCAAACCGATCGGCCACGTCCCGGCGTTCGTCGACCGGGAGGGGCCGCCCCGTTTCGCGGTGACGGATGTCGAACACCCGCGGCTCGATCGAGTCGACGTCGTAATCCGATGCCGTGTAGGGATTCTCCGGCCCGATAAATTCCGTACAGAGCATCTGTTCCGGATGACTGGCGAAGAAGGCCTCGAGGTTCAGCTGCTCGCGGGCCACGTGGGTCGTGTAGGGGCAAACGTGGCCACCACGAGTGAACGCGAGCGGTTCGCCGACGTGGGCGATCCGAACGTTGTACCCGTTGAGCTTTTCCTCGATCGCGATGGGACCGTCGAAGAATTTCGGAACACCCGGGTCGATCAACAGGACACGCGGCGTGCTCGGGTAGCCCCTGACGAGGGTGTCGGCCATGCGGACCGTCCCCCGCTCGACGCCCCGAACCGGCCGGTTCAGCGACTGGTAGGTCCGACCCCGATACGATTCGCTGTTCAGTTCCGCGTGAATCGCCTCGAGGTCCGCCGGATCGACGTCGAACAAGGCGGCCTCGTCCATACGTAGTATACGGGTGGCGGGGCAAAAAGGAATCCGCCGACCCACCGACCGTTCGCCGGAGTCCAGAGCGGCGTTTGCCACGGCGGTTGAACTTTATCCTCGGCTGCCGAAGTGTCTGGTATGCCGGAGGAACCCCTCAAGCAGCGGTTCGTCGTCGACACCTCGGCCTTTCTCACCGAGGAGATCCGCCGGGACGACGAGGACCTCGAGGCGGCACTGGAGCGCTTTGTCACCCTCATCGCGAACGCGAAGCTCGAACTCGGCATCTCCTGTTACATGCCGCCGTCGATCCAGGAGGAGCTCCTGCGAATGCTCGATGACCGCTCCGTGAGCCCCGAACTCAAGTCGCGGCTCAACACCTGGATCATCAGGAAAAACCCCGCCCACTACGAGGTCATGATTCCGGCCGAGGTCGTCTACGAGTTCGTCCAGGAGATGTCCGATCGGGTCGATCGAGGGCTCCGGGTTTCAGAACGGGCCGTGCGGGACGCCCAGGAGGCCGAAGCCGAGGAACTCGGGGAACACGAGTACAAGACGGCCACCGACGAAGTGATCTCGGAACTCCGGGACAAGTACCGACGGACGCTCAGACAGGGGATTCTCGACTCGCGAGAGGATTTCGACTTGCTCGTGCTGGCCCGCGAACTCGAGGCCGGGGTCGTCACTGAGGACGCCGGGATCATCAACTGGGCCGAGGAGTTCGGCCTTCGCTATCTCCGCGGGCGGGAGTTTCCGGCGTTGCTCGAGGAGTATTTGGCAGCGGCAGAGCGGGCCAAAGAACAGCGCGAAGAGTAGGAGCCAGTTCTGCACGGATCGGTCTCCTTCGAGATTCGTCCACTGATTGCTTCAGGTGTCGTGCAGCTGCTTGATCCGATCCCGCACCCAATCCAGGACCGAAAAGAAGACATCGAGCGGATGGGTCTGCCCGAATTCCGATGGCTCGATAGCCCCCGAAGCGTCGGGCGGTGGATGAAAGTGACATCTGGGGCCGTCTGGCTTCGGATGGCGGTCCCAGCGACATTGCCAGTCCGCCTCGGTCCACGATTCTCGATAGTGAAATGTGTAATTTCCACCCTCGTACCACCTGACGTCAAGTTTGACGGATTCGACAGCGGCCGGAAAGTGCCGCGTGTCGATTCGAATTTCGAGCCGCCGAGGTGACAGTCTATCGGGCTTGAACGCCCACCGTTCGACGAGCGGATGGGTTTCGGCCCGCTGCCCGAGTATTTCGAGTGTCGGAATATCGAGTGGGCCCGTGGCGAACTCGTCTTCGCTCACGCGAAGACACCGTCGTCCGCGCGAGTTTCGGCTCGTTCGACCGCTCGTCGAAGGTCCCTGATGTCCCGACGGACGGTTCGCCAGTTGCTCACCTCCTCCCAGCGCTCTTGGACAGCATCGTGGTCGTCGGGCGGGAGGTCAGTCGTCGAAACCGCGGCCGGCTCCGGCACTCCGTAGGCGGTCTGGAACGCCTCGTCTTCAGCGACGAGGTCCTCGATCCGCTGTTGTAACTCCTCCCGGGTGTGTTCCCGGGCCAGCGATTCGATTCGTTTCCATCGAAAGTAGGATTCGTTCCGCCGATATCCGGCCGGACGGCCGTCCCGACGTGCGGCGATGCCCATCTCGGCCAACTGTTCGAGCGCGTTTCGAGCAGCCGTTTCAGAGCAGTCCGCCCGTTCGGCGTACGAAGCTGCCGTCGAAAACGTTCTGGTCCCCGCGAGGACGTCGTAGATCCGCTGGAATGTCGTCCGGTCTGCCTTCCACTGACTCCGGGCCTGTTCCTCGCTCATGTGTGTTCCAAGGTGCGGAGAAAACAAATATCTTTGTAATAAAGCACATATCTGGTTTTAGGGGCGGGACAGACCCCCCTCGATTCGTCAACCTCGCGAAAACGGTCCGACTGCCGATCAGTCCCCGCTCGCACGACTCGTCGGCCGCTCGCCCGCCCGCGGCCCGTCGAGATCGACGGCGGGGAGCTTATCGCGGAGGTACTGTCCCGTATAGGAATCCTCGACGATCGCGATTTCCTCAGGCGTGCCGGTCGCCACGAGTTCGCCGCCGTTCTCGCCACCTTCCGGCCCGAGGTCGATCACGTGATCGGCGTTTTTCACCAGATCGAGTTCGTGCTCGATGACGACCACCGAGTTCCCGCGGTCGGCGAGCCGGTGGAGCACGTCGATGAGCTTCCGCTCGTCGGCCTTGTGCAGGCCCGTCGTCGGCTCGTCGAGGAGGTAGAGGGTTTCACCCGAATCGCGCTTGCCGAGTTCCTCCGCGAGTTTGACCCGCTGGGCCTCGCCCCCCGAAAGCGTGGTCGACGGTTGTCCCAGGCGCATGTAATCGAGGCCGACGTCGGACAGCAACTGGAGCCGACGACTGATCCTGGTGTCGGACTCGAAGAATTCCAGGGCCTCCTCGACGGTCATGTCGAGGACGTCGGCGATGGTCTGGCCGCGGAGGGTCACGTCGAGGGTCTCGTCGTTGTAGCGGTCCCCGCCACACTCCTCGCAGGGGACCTGCACGTCGGAAAGGAAGTTCATTTCGATCGTGACGGTGCCCTGCCCGCCACACGCCTCACACCGACCGCCTTTCACGTTGAAGGAAAAGCGACCCTTGTCGTACCCGCGCTGCTTGGCGAGTTTCGTGCCGGCAAATCGCTCTCGGACGTAGTCGAAGACGCCGGTGTACGTCGCGGGATTCGAACGGGGCGTTCGACCGATCGGCGACTGGTCGATCAGTCTGACCGACTCGATCGCCTCCAGGCCCTCGATGTCGTCGTGCTCGCCTGGGTCGACAGAGGTGTTGTCGTTCATCGTCCGCGCGAGGCCCTTGTAGAGGACGTCGTGCATGAGCGTGGATTTTCCCGAGCCCGAAACCCCGGTGATGGCGGTGAAGACGCCGAGCGGGATCTCGACGTCGAGGTCATCGAGGTTGTGCTGCCGGGCTCCCCGAACGGTCAAAATGCCGTTTCGCTCGCGACGGGAGTCAGGGACCGGTATCTGCTTCCGACCGGCGAGGTAGTCGCCTGTGACCGACTCGGGTTCGGCCATCACCGTCTCCGGGTCACCGTGAGCGACGATCCGTCCCCCGTGGCGACCCGGCCCTGGTCCCAGATCGACGATCGAGTCGGCTCGCCACATCGTCTCCTCGTCGTGTTCGACCACGACGAGCGTGTTTCCGAGGTCTCGGAGCTCCTCGAGGGTGTTGAGCAGCCGGTCGTTGTCCCGCTGGTGGAGGCCGATCGACGGTTCGTCGAGGACGTAGAGCACGCCGACCAGCCCCGAGCCGATCTGGGTCGCCAGCCGAATGCGCTGGCTCTCCCCGCCCGAAAGCGTGGAAGCCTCGCGGTCGAGGGTCAGGTAGTCGAGGCCGACCTCCTCCATGAAGCCGAGGCGGGCGCGAATCTCCTTGAGGATCTCCTCGGCGATCGTCCGGTCGCGGTCAGAGAGGTTCGCCTCCATTCCCTCGAAGTGTTCGCGAGCGTCCTTGACGCTCATCCGGTTCACCTCGGTGATCGCCGTGCCATCGACGAAGACGGCCCGGCTTTCGGCTTTGAGCCGGGTTCCCTCACAGACCGGGCAGGTAGTCACCGACATGTAGTCCTCGATGTGGTTTCGCACCCGATCGGAGTCCGTCTCGACGTAGCGCCGCTCGAGGTTGGGGATGACACCCTCGAAGCGCTCCTGCTTCCGCCGGACGCCGTTTTTCGTCTGTCGCTCGAAGTGGACCTCCTCGGTCGTTCCCCAGAGAAAGGCCTCCTGGACCTCCTCGTCGAGGTCCTCGAACGGGGTGTCGACGCTCACGCCGAAGTGCTCGGCCACGTTGTCGAGCAGGTTGCGGTAATACGAGCGGTTGTAGCTCCAGGGCTCGAAGACCGAGCGGAGCGGCTTCGACGGATCCACGACGACCAGGTCCTCGCTGACCTCCTTGGTCTCGCCGATCCCCTCACACTCCGGACAGGCCCCGTGGGGACTGTTGAACGAAAACGACCGGGTTTCGATCTCCGGCAGGTCGATTCCGCAGTGGGTACAGGCCAGATCCTCGGAAAACTCGACGGCAACGGACTCGTCTGCCTCGTCGGCGGCCAGATCCCCGGTCGAGCGCGCCGTCGACCCGACCTCGACCGCCTCGGGCGGGTCCGGGAGGATGACCTTCAGAATCCCGTCGGCCTCCTCGAGGGCCGTCTCGACGGAGTCCGTGATCCGCGAGCGGGCGTCCTCCCGGACGGTCACGCGGTCCACGATCACGTCGATCGTGTGATCGTAGTTCTCGTCCAGGTCCGGCGTCTCCGTGGCCAAATCGTACGATTCGCCGTCGACTTCCACCCGGGCGTATCCCTCGCCCAGCAATTCATCGAACAGGTCCTCGAAAGCCCCTTTCTGATCACGCACGATCGGCGCGGCAATTTTCGCCCGGGTCCCGACTGGAAACTCGAAGATGCGCCGGACCATCTGCTGGGGGCTCTGTTCGCCGACCTCCCGTCCGCACTCGGGACAGTGAGGCGTGCCGACCCGTGCATACAGCAACCGGAGGTAGTCGTGCAGTTCGGTGACGGTCCCAACCGTCGATCTGGGATTGTTCGCGGCGTTCTTCTGGTCGATCGAGATCGCCGGGGACAGTCCCTCGACCGATTCGACCTGTGGCTTGTCCATCTGGCCGAGGAAGTTCCGGGCGTAGGCGGAGAGGGATTCGATGTACCGGCGCTGGCCCTCCGCGTAGATGGTGTCGAAGGCCAGCGAGGACTTCCCCGACCCGGAGAGACCGGTCACGACGGTGAGAGTCTCCCGCGGAATGGACACGTCGAGGTCCTTGAGGTTGTGTTCGGCTGCTCCCCGGACCTCGATAGTCTCCTCGCTCATCGGAGGCGGATAGCGGACGGTCGGGGGTAGGTCTGTCGGTCGCGGATGTGGGAGCGGCGAGGATGTCGAGGGCGAACGGCTTCGTCACTCATGGATGTCCCCGATACGGTTGCGGCGTCGGTGAAAAAACGACATCCTCACGTGGTCCGGTCCCGGAGTATTCACGATGAGTGATTCTGGGCCGATCCACTCTCGGATTCTCAGTTTTTCGCTCCTGATCGGCGTCGGATTGACCGTCATTGGCGGGATCTTCAGCCTGGCAATGGCCAGTTTGAGCGCCAGTTTTCACTACGCGCCGATCCGCGTTCTCAGTCTCCCGGCACTCCCCGAAGGGTTCTCGCTCTCGCTTTCGATCACCGGTCTCGCCACCGAAGCCGATCTTCACTCTTGGGCCTGGGGACTCGTGACCGATGCCCTATATCTCGGCACGTTTACCGGCTATTACCTCGGACTGGGGGTCGTCGCGCTCGGTGGGGCGATCGTCTTCATCGGGTGGCTCTCGACCCAGCAAGACCGTTCGGCGGAATTGCTGAAACAGCTCCTCGAGCAACGCTGGTTCCAGGGAACGTTGGTTCTGTTGGTGGTTGCTGCGGTCGTCGCGGCAAACCCACTGCTCGTTCGGCTCGTCGGGGCAGCCCTGATCGTCCTCGTCGTCGGGGGAGCCATCCTCGGCGCTACGGCCGGATCGGCGCTGTTCATCTATCGACGGGCCGAGACCCCACTCGCCGTCTTCGCGCTGTACCCGCTCCTGATCGGGATCGTCCTCCTGCCCCCGGCGGGTGTCGCCCTCGCCCTTCCATCGCTCACCGCGGGCTTCCAGGCGGCGAGTTTCGCGGTCGCCGTCTGGTTGCTCGACAACGTCCTCGCGATCGGGGGGCTGAACGACCTGCTGCGTCGAACGTTCCGACTGGAGGGTATCAACTACTTCGTCATGTGGGTGGCAATCGACGTGGCACTCGGGTGGATCGTGGGTGGGGCGGTGCTCCTTGCCCGGGCCATGGGGCCGCAAGCAGGAGCCGAAGTGGGCGAGTAGCGGGACCTGTGTCGACCTTTCGGTGGCAACCTCCCCTAACTCCCACCTTTTCCGTCTGTATCGGTAAGTATTGGTATGGCACACGAAAGCAAATCGCAGGGACCGGCTGAACCCGAGCACCCGAATCACCCGCAGGTCGACCAGTCCGACAGGGTACTGCCCCGAAACCTCCGGCAAACTGGCGATCCGGGCATCGAGATGCTCGTCTCGACCCGGCTCCGCAAATCGCCGTTTTTCC
>JBKGZU010000069.1:0-7230 GCA_046543215.1 Halodesulfurarchaeum sp.
TACGTCGTCAAGGGGATGGACTTCTCCTTCTCGGGGATCATGAGCGCCGCCAAGGACCTCGTCGACGAGGGTGTCCCCGTCGATGACGTGAGCTGTGGGCTCCAGGAGACGATCTTCGCGATGCTCACCGAGGTCGCCGAGCGGGCACTCTCGCTCACGGGTCGGGACGAACTCGTCCTCGGCGGGGGGGTCGGACAGAACGCCAGGCTCCGGGAGATGCTCGGGGAGATGGCCGAGCAGCGCGGCGCCGAGTTCTACGCCCCCGAACCCGAACTCCTGCGGGACAACGCGGGAATGATCGCCGTACTCGGCGCCACGATGGCCGAGGCTGGTGACACGATTCCGATCGAGGACTCGCGCATCGACTCGGACTTCCGTCCGGATCAGGTGCCGGTGACCTGGCGAGACGGCGACGATCCGGAGCCACGGGGCGCCGCGGCGGAGTTCGCCGGGGCCGAGGCCGTCGTGGAATTCGAGGAGAGCGTGGTCCGGAAGATCCGACAGCCGAAGTCCTACCGGCATCCGACACTGGACGAGCGACTGCGCCGCGAGCGGACCGTCCAAGAGGCCAGACTGACCCAGCAGGCGCGCCAGCTGGGCGTCCCGACCCCGATCATCCGCGATATCGACCTGCTGGAGACGACGATGGAGTTCGAGCGGGTGGGCGAACGGGACCTCAGGGACGCCCTGACCCTATCCAGGGTGGCCGAGGTCGGGGAACACCTGGCGACGATTCACGGCGCGGGATTCGTCCACGGCGATCCAACCGTCCGGAACGTCCGGGTGCGCGAGGTGGAGTCGGGGCCGGAGACGGTGCTCATCGACTTCGGCCTCGGCTACTCGACCGAGGACGTCGAGGACCACGCGATGGACCTGCACGTCTTCGAGCAGTCCCTCGATGGCACCGCCACCAACCCGGACGAGCTGGCCGCGGCGGCGGAGGAGCATTACGCGGCACGCGGCGAGACGGCCGTCATCGATCGATTGCGGGAGATCGAGGGTCGCGGTCGGTACCAGTAGTCCGGCAGCCCGACGGTGCCTGGTGCCCCAGGGGGCGAACAGGGGAAGGATGGATTCAGACCGGGGTCTCCCACTCACTGCGGGGCCCACAGTGGCGACTGCAGTGCAGTCCGGCGGCCGGCCTGGCGACTGGCTACATGGGTCGGGTTGGCCCCGTCCTCCCTGGTAAACGTCGGGGCCCGGTCAGCAGGGTTGGGTCGAGCAGATCGGGCCCACAACGGTTTAGGCTCCTGCGCGCCTATACCGAGGCATGAGCCAAGAGGCATCGGGAACGATCTTCGGCATTCCCTACAACTTCGAACGGCCGAGTTTCAAGCGACTGCTCTCCTCCTACTGGCAGCCGGGCAAGGGGATGGTCGTCGAGACGCCCTTCGGGATCGGCTACTCGCTCAACCTCGCGAACTGGCGGTCCTGGCTCGTCCTCGGGCTCGCCGCCCTCCTGGTCTACCAGGAGCAGACGAGCGACGAGGCGGGCGAGGAGGAACCGGTCGACGTGGTCATCGAGGAGTAGCGGGCGAAAGCGGAACCCCTTTTTCGTCGGTCGGCAAGAGACCGGTATGCTCCGGTTCGTGACGACCAACGCCGAGAAGGCCGCCGAGGCGAGCGATCACCTCGGCGAGACCGCCGTCCGGCAGGTCGACTACGATTACGACGAGGTGCAGGCCGCGGCCGTCGCGGAAATCGCCGCTCGCGGCGCACGGGAGGCTTTCGAGGCCCTCGATGGCGATGATCCGGTCATCGTCGACGACACGGGCTTTTACATCCACGCCCTCGACGGGTTTCCCGGCCCCTACGCCGCGTACGTCGACGACACGCTCGGAATCGAGCGGGTGTGGGAGCTCGCCAGCGACCTGCCGGACAGAAGTGCCTCGTTCCGCTGTGCGGTCGGGTACGCCGACGGGGAGCAGGTGCAAACCTTCGAGGGACGGGTCGACGGGACACTGGTCGCACCGCGGGGCGAGGGTGGGTTCGGCTACGACCCGATCTTCGAGGTCGAGGGCCGGACCTTCGCGGAGCTCTCCATGGACGAGAAAAACGAACTATCCCATCGGGCACGCGCGTTGACGAAACTCGCCGATTGGCTCGAGTAGGGTGGTGTAGTCCGAGCGCCTCGGCTGGGGTCACGTGACGTTCGTGACGAGTTCGAGGAGTTCTTCGCGATACGCCTCGGGCGTCAGCCCCAGATCCACGTCGATCGTGACCGAGATTGCCTCGCTCAGGTCTGCCTCGGTGACCCGGGCGAAGTTCTCGGCCGGATAAGCCCCACCGGCCACGAAGTAATTGCCGTCCGCCGCCCAGACGGCCAGGACTGCGTCGACTGCCAGGTCTGTGCCCGCGAGCGTCAGCGTGGTGTCCTCCCGCACCGGGAACTCGATGTCCTGGACCGGAAAGACGCCCGACAGTTCGGTCAGGTCGGCCGAGATGCCGCCGGCCACGTCGAGTGACCCGGTGTCGGTCTGCTCGACGTCGGTGATTCCGGCCGCCTCCATCCGGCTCCGGAGTTCCCCCACGGCGTTTTCGCGGATGCGGTTTTTGACCTCGGACCGAACGGGGCCGAGTTCGTCCACGGACGGGGCCATGTCGATCCGGGACGCGGAAAAGAGGGACAGATCCGTATCGAGGGTGTCGAGCGTGTCCGACCGGACCTGTTCCCTGAGCGTTGCATCCGCATAGACCACGGAGGAGGCGACCGCCTCGACGGTGAGGAAACTGTACTCCTCCTCGAAGACGGTCTCGTCTTTCGTATCCTCCCGCAGCTCCCAGCCACCCTCCTCCAAGAGCGACTCCGGGACGTCCGGCAACGCGACGGCACCGACGGCGGTTTGACAGCCGGCCAGCGATCCGAGGGCCCCAGTCCCCAGTGCGGCGATGAACGTACGACGGTCCATATCGAGTTCATGGGGGAGACGGGGGTTTATCAATCTCGACGCTTGCACCGAATTCAGGCGAATTTTGGCCCCACGATTCGATCCTTCCACAAACGCTGCTCGATCGTTCCGCAAACGCTGCTGGCGGTCGACTGCTCCCCGACACCCCAGCATTTATTATTGCTGCCGGCAACCGTTATATCGTAAATGGAACAACGGACCTGTGACCCGTTCGGCGGGAACCGAACGCGACGACAGGTTTTGCTCGGTCTGGGCGCTACGGGGCTGGCCGGACTCGCTGGCTGTGCCGGTGTCGGTGGATCGAAGGGCGCACAGCCGGCGGTTGCCGGCGAAACGTTGACGCTCACGACGACCACGAGCACCTACGACACGGGCCTCCTCGACGAGATTCACACCGACTTCGAGGACATGTACGGGGTGACCGTCGACGCCGTCGCGCAGGGAACAGGAGCCGCGCTCGAGTCCGCCCGCAACGGCGATTCGGACGTCGTGATGGTCCACGCCAGGGGACTCGAGGACGAGTTCATGCAGAACGGATACGGAATCAACCGCCGGGACCTCATGTTCAACGACTTCGTCATCGTGGGCCCGGCAGACGACCCCGCGGGAATCGATGGGGCGGGGTCCGCGACTGGAGCCCTCACGACCATCGCTGAGGCCGGCGCGAGTTTCGTCTCCCGCGGGGACAACTCGGGGACTCACACGAAGGAACTGAACCTCTGGGAGGCCGCGGGGACCGAGCCAGGGGGCGACTGGTACCAGGAGACCGGCACCGGGATGGGCGAGGCACTCAACATCGCGAACGAGCAGGGTGCCTACACGTTCTCGGATCGCGGGACCTTCATCTCCCAGCGCTCGGAGATTGATCTCACCATCCTCGTTCAGGGCCCGATCGAGGACGGACCGGAGATTCTCGCGAATCCCTACGGTATCCTGGCCGTCAACCCGGGCGTTCACGAAAATGCCAATTACGACCTGGCGATGGCGTACATCGGTTGGATCACCAGTCCGGAAGCCCAGGAAGCCATCGCGGACTACACGACGAACGACGAACAGCTGTTCTACCCGGAGGCCGTTTCCGCGGATCCCAACTTCCAGCAGTACGTCCCGGAAGGGTGGAATAAAAGCTCCGGCGAGTAACAACCGTGACAGTTGAATCAACGCTCCAGATGCTCCCGGCCCTGCTCGACCTGCCGTTCAGGGAGGGCTATGTCTGGAGTACCGTATACGTGTCTCTTTACGTGAGTTTGACGGCCGTGGCGCTGAGTGCGCTCTTTTCGATCCCGGTCGCCATTTTCATGGGCTTTGCCGACTTCCCCGGCCAGCAGTTCGTGAAGTCAGTCATCAACACGGGCATGGGCTTTCCCAGCGTCGTCGTGGGCCTGGTCGTGCTGTTTGCGATTTCCAACCAGGGACCACTGGGGGGACTCGATCTCGTCTTCACGAAACAGGCGATGATCATGTCCCAGTTCGTGCTCGCGACGCCGCCGATCACGGCAATCAGCCTCGCCGCGATCAGCGGAGTCAGCGAGAACGTGCAGGACGCCGCACGCGTCCTCGGGGGCCGGCGGATCGACGTCGCGCTGGTCGTGCTCAAGGAAGCCAGGTACGGGATCGTCACGGCCATCCTGGCCGGGTTCGGCCGGGCCGTCAGCGAAGTGGGATCGGTGCTGATCGTCGGCGGGAACATCACGAGTGCCGACGGCATTTCGAAGACCCGAACCCTGACGACGGCGATCCAGCTCGAAGCCCGGCAGGGCCAGTACGAGACGGCGATGGTGCTGGGGGCGATTCTCGTCCTCCTCGTGCTCGTGGTCAACGCCATCGTGATTCGACTCGGGGACTCGGAGGCGATGAACCGATGATGCGCCTCGATTCGGTCTCCCACGCCTACGAGAACGAACCCGTCCTCGAGAACGTCTCGCTGTCGGTCGCTCCCGGCGAAGTCGTGGCACTCATCGGGCCGTCCGGCGTCGGCAAGACGACGCTATTGCGGATAATGGGGCTCTTTCTGGAGCCAACGGCAGGACGGGTGGAACTCGACGGGGAAAACGTCTGGCAGGCGGAAAACGGAACCAGGCTCGCGCTCCGCCGACAGATCGGGATGGTGTTCCAGGAGGCGAGCCTGTTCGACGGGTCGGTGACCCAAAACGTCGAATACGGGCTTCGGGTTCGACAGCCGTGGGAGACCCGGGTCAGGAAACGGTTGCACGCAATTGTCGGCGGCAATGGGACCCCCGACGCGGTCGAAGAGGCACTCGAGCTGGTCGGGCTCGAAGACAAGGAGAAACAGGCCGCTCATTCCCTCTCCGGCGGGGAGGCCCAGCGGGCCTCCTTTGCCCGAGCGCTGGCCTACGACCCGGCCTACCTGCTGCTTGACGAACCGACCTCGGACTTGGACCCCCGCAACACGGGCCTCATCGAGGAAGCGATCGGGGAAGCCCGAGACCGGGGGTTGGGCGTGGTCGTCGCGACGCACGACATGCACCAGGCCGAGCGCGTGGCCGACAGGGTCGGCGTCGTCCTCGGCGACGGGATCACCGAAATCGGGACGACCGAGACGATCTTCGAGAACCCGGCGGACGAGCGAACGCGGAAGTTTATCTCCGGCGAGCTCGTGTACTGACCGGGCGACGGGAGCCCGAACCGTTTTCCCCAACTGCGGTGTAGCTACCTCCATGGACGCGAATTTCGAGGCACAGTTGCGGGAAGACGGGGTCACCTTCGGTGAACGGGACGCCTCGCTCCTCGAAGCCATCCGCGAGGAGGGGTCGCTCAACCTGGCGGCCCAGACGCTTGGTCGGTCCTACTCGCGGTGCCAGAACCGGCTCGATCAACTCGAGGCCGCTTTCGGGACGCTCGTCGAGCGAACCCGTGGGGGTTCCGGTGGCGGTGGGACGACCGTGACGGCCGGGGGAGAAGCCCTCCTGGCCCGATTCGAACGACTTCGAACGGGATTTTCGGCCGTGGCCGAGGTAACAGAGACCGTCCTCGAGGGACAGGTCACCAGCCGGGACGGGGAAATCGCCGAAATCGAAACGGAGGCGGGAACGATCCGGGGGCTGGTACCGCCGGGGAGCGACCGGGTAAGGGTCGGCATCCGGGCCGACGCGGTCACGCTCCACGCCCCCGAGGAGGCTCCGCCGGCCGGGGGGACGAGCGCCCGAAACCGCTTCCCGGGGACCGTCGAGTCGGTCACGGCAGGCGAGCGGATTCACCAGGTGAACGTCGACGTGGGCGCGGGGACGCCCCTCGTGGCGCTGGTCACCGAGAAGAGCCGAGCGCGACTCGGACTCGAACCGGGCCGGGCGGTCGTCGCGACGTTCAAGGCGACGGCGGCGCGGTGCACCGACCGCGAGCGGTTCGGCGGATCCCCGTGACTATAAGTCTCTATATAGGGAACATAGCAGACTCTTTATTTTAGGGAGGGTTCCGTACTGCTGATGGCATCAGATCAATTCGTGGATCGGCGTCGCTTCCTCACGGGCGCCGCCGGAGCGGGCGCGACGCTCATCGCGGGCTGCACGAGCACGAACGACGAGGGGAATTCAGAAGAACTCAGCGGCGAGATCTCGGTTTCCGGGTCCTCGACGGTGTTTCCGCTGGCCGAGGCGGTCTCGGAGCGGTTCATGGAAGAGTATCCACAGGTCGACGTCTCCGTGAAGTCCACGGGCACCGGTGGGGGCTTCTCGAACAACTTCTGTCCGGGGCGATCGGCGTTCAACAACGGGAGCCGGCAGATCACCGACGAGGAGCGGGAGAAATGCGAGGACAACGACGTCGAGCCGATGGAGCTCAAAGTCGCGACCGACGCCATGACCGTCGTGGTGAACAACGATGCCGACTGGATCGACTGTCTGACGATCGACGAACTGCGTCAGCTCTGGCAGCGCGACGGGCCGACTACCTGGCAGGGAGTCAACGAGAACTGGCCCGACGAGGAGATCAAGCGGTTCGGCCCGGCGGACACCTCCGGCACCTTCGATTACTTCCGTGAGATGGTGCTCGGCGAGGAGCACAACCACACCCGGGACTACCAGCCCACCGAGAAGGACAATTCGATCGTGCAGGGCGTGCAAGGGAGCGAGTACGCCATCGGGTACTTCGGCTTCTCCTACTACTACATGAACCCGGACAGCGTGACGGCCCTCGCCATCGACGGCGGCGACGGCTGCGTGAAGCCCTCCGTCGACACCGCCAAGAACGGGGAGTACACTCCCCTTTCCCGTCCGCTTTTCACCTACGTGAACGAAAATGCACTCGCGGAGGAGCACGTCGCCGAATTCGCCAAGTTCTACCTCCAGCAGAGCACGAAAGAGGA
>JBKGZU010000070.1:0-7153 GCA_046543215.1 Halodesulfurarchaeum sp.
CGCGAGCACGCTGCCACCGAGAGAAATCACGACCCTCATTGCCGCCAGCTAACCCTGTAGCGCTCTTAAGGATTGGTATCCCCGGACCCACCCCCGACGACCGCCGGGCGCGACGATCGTTCCACATCCCCAACGATCCCGTTCGAACGGGAACTCCTCCCCATCCTCGCTGCCGACGACACCTACAAAGCGTCCGCGCCCCTGCGTGGGAACATGCAGGCGCTTGGAATCGTCACGGGCCCGGCCGTCGACACCGATCGGGTGCTGGAGCCGATTTTCGACCGACTCGCTTCACGCGGGTCGGTCGGTATCGTCAAGCGCGGGGACACGGCCCCCGACAGGACCGTCTACGAGGTCGGCGTGGGCGGTTTTACGGCCAGGGGGACTGGCCTCGACGCCGAGGACGCGCTCTTCGAACTCGCCGAAACCCACGATTACGGACTGGTCGTGGACGTTCCGGAGCTTTCCGTTCCACAGATAGCCGTCGGCGAGGCGACGGTGGCGGAACCGGCAGTGTCGTTTTCGGATCCGGATTCGGTCGACCTCGACGCCGTTCTCGAGGCATTCGAAGCGGGCGAGCCGATCGAGACGCTGGAGAGTCTCATCGCCACGGTCAAAGCCTCGCCCAAGACCGAGTTCTCGGGGGCGATCGCGACGTTCACCGGCCAGGTCCGGGCGAAGGAGGGGCCCGGAGACGACCCGACCGAGTCGCTGACCTTCGAGAAGTACGAGGGCCTGGCCGCAGAGCGGATGGCCGAAATCGAACGGGAGTTGACCGACCGGGAGGAGGTGTACGAAGTCGCCATGCACCACCGCGTCGGCCGGATCGAGCGCGGCGAGAACATCGTGTTCGTGGTCGTGCTCGCCGGACACCGCGGCCAGGCCTTCGAAGCCGTCGAGGCCGGTATCAACCGGCTCAAAGACGAGGTCCCCATTTTCAAGAAGGAGACCACCGTCGAGGAGGAGTTCTGGCGACACGAGCGGGAGCCCGGCACCCAGTAGCGGGGGAAACCCGGGGCGTGTTCGGCCCGGGTTCAGATTGTGTAGCCACGGCAGATCGTCCCGGGCCCGGATTCGTTGCCAGTGGAAAGCGGTCCAGGTCCGGATTTGCAGGACGGGTTTGCGAGTCGCGCGCTCCGCGCGAAATCGTCTCGAACGGCTCGTGTTGGCCGCGAATCCCCCAATACGCTGGTTTCTAGAAAGTTGTCACGAGTGAGCTGCAGTAGTGGCAATAATCGTTTAGAACGCGTTATAAAACGTCTCGGGCGTTTTCGTATATTTATGAAATGTCGTGAAAGGTTTCGTAGATCGTGAAAGTTGTCGAAAAGGGCCAAACGTTCACCCTGGTATAAGACGGCTGGTCCAATAGGCGGTAGTGATGAGTCCCTCCACGACCACCACCGAAGCCGAACCCAAGGAAGCGCGACTGCGTTCGTATCTGCGGGAGAAGGCAGCCGAAGGCGAGATGTACTTCAAGAGCAAGTTCATCGCCGACGAGGTCGGACTTTCGCCCAAGGAGATCGGCGCGCTGATGGTCAAGCTCAAGGACAGCGCCTCGGACCTGGAGATCGAGAAGTGGTCCTACACGAGCGCGACCACCTGGCGCGTCAGTCCGGCCTGAGTCCGCCACCACCCCGATCTCCCCCGTCGGGTCCCCGTTTCCCGGATATCCCGTTTCCTGCTGCCGACGTTCTCGCACGTTCGCCCCCTCGAGAGACCGGTCCGCAAACGAATCGACACCGACCTGAGCCCCAAACCTGGCAGCTAGCGCGACCACCGGGACGTTTTTGCCCCGGACAGGAGAGGGTTGGATCATGAAAGACGCCGGAGGCGAGGGGCCAAAGGACGCCGCGCAGGACGGCGGGACCGACGAGACGGCAGCGTCCGGCCCGACAGAGCCCCCGTCGCTCACCTGGCGAACCGACGAGCGCGAAAGTGCCTACGAATGCCCGGGCTTTTCGATCGTCCACGAGTCGGTGACCCTTCCGGACGGGACTGAAACGGACTTCGACTACCTCCACGACGTCCCGAGTGTCGTGATCATCCCGTTTACCCCGACGGGAGAGGTGGTCGTGATCGAGGAGTGGCGCCAGGCCGTCAAGCGGGTCGTCCGTGGATTTCCAGCCGGCGGCGTCGAACCGGGGGAGGAACTCGGTGAGGCCGCAAAACGGGAACTGGCGGAGGAGACGGGCTACGAGGCAGCCGCGGTCTCCCACCTCGATACGTTCGAGCCCGCCACGGGAATCAGCGACGCGATCTTCCATTACTTCGTCGCGACCGACTGCCGACCGACGGGAACACAACGCCTCGACGAGGACGAGACGATTCGAGTGGCGACGACGACACTCGGGGAACTTCTGGAGCGGCTGCATTCGGGAAACATGGGGGACGGGCGAACCGCCCTGGGGCTGCTGCGGTACGCAATGAGCGAGATGGATCAGGTGACAGTCGGACCGCCAACCGGGGACTGAGAACCGCCACGACGACCGCCGCCCCGGCAAGCACAACGGGTATGACCGTCGGCGGGTAATTCCCGGGCAATGGCGGGTCACTTCGAGATTCGATCCCAGGACGCCGCCGGCCGGATCGGGGAGCTGTCGATCCCCCGGGCCGAGACGACCGTCCAGACGCCGGCCCTGTTGCCGGTCGTCAACCCGCATTACCGGACCATCGATCCGGATCGACTGGCCGAATTCGGCGTCTCGATGCTCATTACGAACGCCTACATCATCTACCAGGACGAGGAATTGCGATCGCGGGCCGAGCGGGAGGGGCTGCACGAGGTCGTCGGCTTCGACGGGCCGATCATGACGGACTCCGGGTCCTTTCAGCTCGCCGAGTACGGGGACATCTCGGTCACGACCGAAGAGATCCTGGCGTTCCAGCACGCGATCGGTTCGGACGTCGGCACGCCCGTGGACATCCCGACCCACCCGGACGCCGACCGGGAGACCGTCGAGGCCGACCTCGCGGAGACCGAACGCCGCCTCGAGATCGCCCAGTCGGTCGAGACCGGCGACATGCTGGTGACGGCGCCGGTCCAGGGGGGAACGTTTTCGGACCTGCGCGAGGCGGCCGGGCGGAACGCGGCCGCGACCGACCTCGACGTGTTTCCGATCGGTGCCGTCGTGCCGCTCATGAACAGCTACCGGTACAGCGAGGTCGTCGACCTCGTGATGGCCGCAAAGCGGGGGCTCGGCCCGGCCGCGCCGGTCCACCTCTTCGGCGCCGGTCATCCCATGACCTTCGCGCTCGCGGTCGCGATGGGCGCCGACCTCTTCGATTCGGCCGCCTACGCCCTCTTCGCCCGCGAGGGGCGGTACCTGACCGTGCGGGGAACGACCCACCTCGAGGACATGACGGAGTTTCCCTGTTCCTGTGCGGTCTGTGTCGAACATGACCCTGCCGAGCTGCAGGCGATGGACGAGACGCGACGAACCCGCCTCCTCGCCGAGCACAACCTCCACGTCTCGCTCGCCGAGATCCGCCGGATCAGGGAGGCCATCCGGGAGGGGTCGCTGCTCGAACTGGTCGAGGCGCGTGCCCACGCCCATCCCAGCCTGCTCGACGGCTATCGAACCCTCGTCGAACACGCAGCCGAACTCGAAACTACCGATCCGGCGAGCAAGTCGACGTTCTTCTACTGCTCGGAAGACAGCGCCCGCCGGCCGGAAGTGAGGCGTCATCACGAACGGCTCGAACGCCTCGACGTCGAGGGGTCGCTGTTGCTCACGGAGGGCAGCGCCGAGGACCGCTTCGGCGCGACGTGGCGGCTCAAACCGCCATTCGGTCCCATCCCGCCCGGACTCTCGACGACCTACCCGCTGACTGCCGAGGTCCCGGAGAAGATGGACGATTCGGGGTACGTCGCCGCTGCGGAGGGCGTTGCCCGACTGGTCGAGGCCAACCCTGCGGCGTCGGTTACGGTCGCCTACTGGGAGTGGCCGGCGGCGGCACTCGCAGTGCTCCCCGACCGAGTGACCACCGAACGGCTCGGACCGGGGGACGATGCCGCGATGGGAAGATAATTCCCCGGCGGCCACGCAGTAGGTGGCATGACGGAGTATTTCGAGGTGCTCGACCGGGACGGGACCGCCCGCGTCGGGGAGCTCGGCCTCGGGGAGCCGCTGCGGACTCCCGCCCTGATCGATGAGGCCCTGCAGGACGCCGGGAGTCTCTGGGCCGCGGATCGGGCGGTCCCGGCGGGCAGCGAGGACGAACTCACGGTGCTCCCCCACCGGGCGTTCCCGGCAGGGACGCCGGGGGCGGTCCAGTCGGATCTCGACGTGACGGCCCCGGACGTCGACGGGCCGAGTGCGGCAGTCATCTCGCGGGAAACCGCCGGGAATCGGGGGACAGACGCCTACGTGCTGTCAGCGCCGGGACCGCTCGTGGGCCACGCCAGGGCGTTCGTCGAAACGCTGATCGCCGTCCGCCGGGCGATTCCAGACGACGCGGCGCTCGTGCTCTCGGGCGTCGCCACCCCCGCGAACGTCGGGCTGCTCGCGTACGCGGGCGTGGATATCGTCGACGCGGACCGGGCCGTCGTGGCCGGGACCCGCGGCCGGTATCTCGACGCGACGGAGGAAACACGCCTCGAAGATCGGTCGGAGCTGTCCTGTCCCTGTCCGGCGTGCCAGCAGTCCCTCGCGGCGTTCGGTCGGGAAGACTGCATCGACCACAACGTCGCCGCACTCGAGGCCGAACTGGCGCGGGTCCGCGAGCGGATCCGCACCGGGCGGCTTCGGGAATACCTCGAGGGACAGGCCAGACACGCGCCGTGGATGACCGCTGCCCTGCGCCGGTTCGACCAGGAGGGGGCGTTCGTCCGCGAGCACAGCCCACTCTTCCGCCGCTCGGAGCTGCTCGCGACGACGGACGATTCGCTCCACCGCCCGGAAGTGATTCGCTTTGCCGACCGGGTCGCCGAGCGCTACGAGAACCGGTTCGAGGACGTCCCGCTCTTGCTCGTTCCCTGTTCGGCAGGCAAGCCCTACAGCGACTCGAAGAGCCATCGCCGGTTCCAGGAAGCCGCACGCTATCGCGCCCACAAGGTCTCCATCACGGCGCCACTCGGGGTGGTGCCACAGGAACTGGAGTTGACCTATCCCGCCCAGCACTACGACGCGGCGGTGACCCACGACTGGAGCCCGACGGAGATCGCCGTCATCGCCGACCGGCTGGAGGCGCTCCTCGACGCCACGGACTACTCCCGCGTGGTGGCCCACGTCCCCCCGAACGGTGAGCGCGAGATCGTCGAGCGGGCACTCGAGGGCCGGGACCTCGCCGTCGAGTACACGGTAAGCGATCACCCGACGACGGGCGACTCGCTCGCCGCCCTGGAGGCGGCCCTCGAGGGCGAGCGGACGATCCGGGTCGAGGAGAAGGAGCGACTGACCCTGCGGGCCGTCGCGGACTACCAGTTCGGTTCGGGGGCCGGAGACACGCTCTTCGACGCCTTCGAGCTGCAGGGCCGGTATCCCCGGTTGCAGGCACTCGGGGAGGACGGCGAGCAGCTGGCCGCACTGGTTCCCCAGTACGGCACGCTCGCGCTCTCGATCGCCGGGGCCAGGGACTGGGTCGAAAGCGACCTGCCGACGAAGCGGGTCGAAATCGACGCGTTCCGTCCCCACGGTAGCGTCCTGGCACCGGGGATTCTCGACGCCACGGCGTCAATCGGGGTCGGCGACGAGGTCGTCATCGAGGGGCCCGAGGCGTTCGGGATCGGCCGTGCGGAGATGCACGGCACGGCGATGGTCGAGAGCACCCGGGGCGAGGCCGTCGACGTCCGGCACGTGACCGATCCACGCTAGCAGTGCGCGCGATCGAGCCAGCGGGACGATGACGATACCTTTTCGGTCCTCGATGACCTCGGTTCGAGTATGGCGATCAATCTCGGATACCTCGGCTTCGCCGCCGTCGGCTGGGTGGTACTTTTGGCCAGTCTCTGGCTCGTGGTCAGGATTCGTCCGTGGCACTACCCGGTCCGCTACGTCGAGTTCGACTTCGGGATTCGCGAGATGACCGAGCAGCTGGCGAGTCGCGGGCCGTCCGGCAAGGAGCGCGAGGAGCGGGAGACCCAGGAGGACGAGTCGGCCGAAGGGCTCTGGGATCGGGTCAAAATGGGACTGTACACCTACCCGCTCCGGCCCTCGAAGGTCAAGTAACCCGACCGGAGACGCGACGGCTCGTTTTCGCTGGCTTCGAAGCCGGCCGATCCGACGGGGAGTGGCTCGCCCCCGACGCGGCGTTTTTGTGCCTGCGGCGTGGATCCACGGGCATGGACGAACTCACGCTTGGGGTCCCACGCCAGATTCTCGAGTCGCTTCCCGAAGACGGCGACGACGCGGCCACTGACATGCAGACGGCCGTCGCGGCCTGGGAGGACCGGCTGAACGCGATCATCGAGGAGGCCCCGACCGACCAGGAGGCCGCAAGCGGTATCGTCGACGCCATCGACCGGCTCGAGGACCGCCGCGACCGGTACGACGAGTTCGTCGTCGAACTCCGGGCCTGGGGCCAGTCGCCGATCTACGCGATCGCGTGGCGGAACCTCTACGGCGACCTGATCGCCCAGCTGTACGATCACGAGGACATCGCCGAGACGATCGACCGCGAGCGAAACGCCCGGCTCGTCGAGGACGGGATCAGACTCCAGGGCGATGACGACTGAGGGGACGGTCGAACTGGAACTTCGGCTGTTTGCCACCTTCCGGGAGGCGGTCGGTCAGAAGACGATCACCCGCGAGTTCCCCGAATCGGTGACGGTGGGCGAGGTGCTCGTGGCCCTCGAAGAGGAGTTCGAGGGACTGTCGGGCCAGTTGCTCGACGGCGACGAGATCCAGCCCCAGCTGAACGTCCTGAAAAACGGCAAGGAGGTACTCCACCTCGACGGGCTGGACGAAACGCTGGGAACCGGGGACCGGCTCTCGCTGTTCCCGCCGGTCGCGGGTGGGTAGATGCAAGTCGAACGGTCGTTTCGCGGTATCTCCCGCAGGCTCGCGCTGAAGTACATGGAGTCGGTTGGCGCCCACACCGTCGACGAGGACTACGCGGCTGGCGAGGGGTGGCGAGCCGAGCTCTCCGCCGAGAAAGTCCAGATCGGCCCCTCGCTCGAGGTCACGGAGGTCACCGTCGTTTTCGAGGGCGAGGA
>JBKGZU010000071.1:0-7004 GCA_046543215.1 Halodesulfurarchaeum sp.
GTCCGGATAATCAAGTTCCTTTGGGTCGGCGGACCCGTTCGCGATGGTCGTTTCGGCCCGTTCAGGGACCGGGTTCGTCCTCGACCGGCTCGCGTTCGGGTGCGCCCGAGTCGGTTTTCTCCGAGTGGGCGTGCTCCGTCCGGGCGTTCTGCCCCTCGTCCTCTGCGGGTTCTTCCGGTACCTGGAAGACCTCGGCGACCGCCCGCAACGTCTCGTAGTCCTCTGAGACGGCGGCCTCCTTGATCGTCCGGGTGGGCGTCGAGAGGAGTTTGTTGACCAGCGCCGACCCCAGCTCCTCGAGAATTTCCCGGTCCCCCTCTGTCAGGCCGCCGTTTTCCTCGAGGCGATTGGCCGCCCTCCTGATTTCGGCCGTGCGGAGTTCCTCGGCCCGCTCGTAGATCGTCGAGAGCATCGATTCGGCCTCCCGCTTTTTCAGGTCGCGCTCAAGGGCCGCCATCTCGCCGTCGACGATCGTTTCGGCCTGTGCGGCCGCCTCGCTGCGTCGGGCCATCACGCTGTCGACGATGCTCCCGATGTCGTCGATGTCGAACACCGTCACCGAATCGAGTTGTTCGACCGACGGGTCGATGTCCGGCGGATTCGCCAGGTCCAGCGCGACGACCTCTGCCCCCTTGAAGGTCGCGGCGTCGAGAATCGGGTGGGGGGCGTCCGTGGCGGTGACCACGAGGTCGACGTACTGGAGTCGAGACTGGACGGCCTCGAAGCAGATAGGCGTGCCCTCGACCCGCTCGGCCAGGTCCTTGGCCGAATCGTAGGTCCGGTTCGTCACCAGCAAGTCGACCCCCCGGTCCGAAAGCGGGGAGGCGACGAGCCGCCCCATTTCGCCCGCGCCGATGACGATGGCACGGGTGTCCTCGATGGCCTCGACCTGCCGGCTGGCGAGTTCGGCCGCCGCCGTGCCCATCGAGGAGTTGCCCTCGTTGATTCGAGTCTCCGACCTGACTCGCTTGCCGACCCGGATCGCCCGCTCCACGACCGGGCCGAGTGTGCCGTCGAGATACGGGATGGCCGCCTCCTGCGCGTCGGCGACCTGCCCGAGGATCTCGTCCTCGCCGACGACCATGCTCTCCAGTCCGGCGGCGACCCGGAAGAGATGCCGGGCGACGGCGGGACCCTCGATCCGCTTGATGACGTCCGGGGAAACGTCCACGCCCTCGAGGGCGGCCTCGCGGGCCTCGATCGGGCCGGTGACGTAGTACTCGGCCCGGTTGCACGTGTGCAGCACGTAGGCCTCCGTCGCTCCCGCCGCGAGCAGTCGGGAAAGCAGCTCGTCAGTCGAGCGCTCGGTCAACTGACTGATCTGCTCGACGGCGGCCCGCTTGTGCGAGACGGAGAGCGCAGACAGTTCGTTCATCGATTACTCGTGTACCTAGGGAGTATTCGTCCGACCGGATATAAATTCGCGGCTCCTCGCCCGCCCCGCTGACTCGCCCGGCGGAGAACTGGCCTTTTATCCGTCGGCCCCGTACCCGGACCCAATGGCTCACGGACATCCGGGCGGTACGCCCGGCGGTGGCGACGGGCCGGAAGGACATCCCGGCGGTGGCGGCGGGCCGGGGGGCCGGAACTACGACCGGACCCCGCTCATCGCGACGTGGGAGGTCACCCAGGCCTGTGACCTGGAGTGTGATCACTGCCGGGCCGACGCCCAGCCCGACCGCGACCCGAACGAACTCTCGACCGCCGAGGGGAAGGCCCTGATCGACCAGATCGCCGACTTCGGGCACCCCTCGCCGGTCTTCGTGATATCGGGCGGGGACCCCCTCAAGCGCCCCGACCTCTACGAACTCATCGACTATGCGACCGACCAGGGACTCCCGACGGCGGTCACCCCGGCCCCGACGCCGCTTTTGACCCGGGACGTGCTCGAAACGTTTGCCGACCTGGGCGTCAAGCGCATCGCGCTCTCTCTCGACGGCGCGTCGGCGGAGAACCACGACGCCTTCCGGGGCGAGGACGGTTCGTTCGAGCTCATCATGGAGCGAGCGCGGATGGCCAAAGACGCCGGGCTCGGCATCCAGATCAACACGACCGTGACCGCGACCACGGTCGATGACCTCCCCGAAATCGCCGCTCTCGTCGAGGAACTCGGGGCGGCGATGTGGGAGGTCTTCTTCCTCGTCCCGATCGGGCGGGGCACCGAACTCGAGCAGCTCGAGCCCGCAGAAACCGTCGACGTGATGGAGTTCCTCTACGAGCGCCAGAAGTCCGCTCCTTACCGGACGATCACCGTCGAGGCACCTCACTACCGGGTGATTGCAAACGAGGTCGAGCAGGCTGCAAGCGGCAATTCCGTCCGGGTGGGATCGACCCGGGCCGGCAAGGGATTCGTCTTCGTGAGCCACGAGGGAGACGTGTTCCCCTCGGGATTCATGCCGCTTACGGGCGGTAACGTCACCGAAACCTCGCTTGTGGACATCTATCGCGACTCGGCGCTGTTCGAAATGCTCCGGGACGACAGCCAGCTCACCGGGTCCTGTGGCACCTGCGAGCACCGGGAGATCTGCGGCGGGAGTCGCTCGCGGGCCTATGCCGCGACCGGGAACCCGATGGCCAGTGACCCGCTCTGCCCCTACGTCGAGACGCTGATTTCCGGAGAGAGCGCCGAGGACTGACGATGCAGGCGACGAGCAACGCGGCCGGTTCGACGGCGACCGAGCGCGACAGCCCGACAGTGGGCATCGTCGGGGCCGGCATCTCGGGGCTCGCGCTGACCCATTTCCTCCGGAAACGAGGGGTCGAGACCGTGACCTTCGAGGCGGCCGACCGCCCGGGCGGCACGATCCAGTCGCGGACAATCGACGGCCACGTGGTCGAACTCGGCCCACAGCGACTCCGGCTCGCCGGACCGGTGACGTCCCTCGTCGAGGAACTGGGCCTCGAATCGGAACTCCGCGAGGGCAACACCGACCAGCCCCTGTACATCTACCACGAGGGCGAGTTCCGGGTCGCCCCACTGTCGCTCCGCGAGGCGATTACGACCGACCTGTTCTCCTGGCGCGGAAAGCTCCGCGTGCTCGCCGAACCGTTAACGAGCGGCCCCAAACCGGGGGAAACCGTCGAAGCGTTCCTCGCCCGGAAGTTCGGCCGCGAAGCCGCCCACCGGCTGTTCGCCCCGCTCTATACCGGACTCTACGGGACCGCAGCCGACGAGATGCTCGTCGAGTACTCGCTGGGCCGGGCGCTCGAGCGGCACGGGATCGACGGCTCGATCCTCGGGGCCGTCGCACCCTACGCGCTGAAGGGCCGGGACCCGCCGCCGATCGTCACCTTCGAGGACGGACTCGCTCGACTCCCGGAGGCCCTCGCCGAGCAGTATGCGGACAGCATCGAGTTTGCCACCCCGGTCGAGGTAATCGAACCGGCCGGGCAGGGTTACGAGATCGTCACCGATGCCGGTCGAACCGCGGTCGACGCGGTCGGGATGACGGCGCCGGCACCGACGGCCGCGAGCCTCCTCGAGCCGGTGGATGCGACCCTCGCGTCCACCCTCGGCGAGTTCAACTACAACCCCATCGTCGTCGTCAGCCTCTACGCCGAGGCCGGGGTCGTCGGCCACGGCTGCCAGATCCTCCCCGAAGCGGGCTACGACACGCTGGGAATGACCTGGAATGCAAGCATGCTCGACCGCGACGGCGTCTACACGGCCTATCTCGGGGGCGGTCGGGAGGACGGCCTGCTCGAAAAAGACGACGGCGAGATCGGCGCCATCGCCGCGGCGGAGTTCGAGGAGTTGCTCGACGCGCCCGCCGAGGTGTTGAACGTCCACCGGTGGGAGCCGGGCATGCCCGCCTACGACCGCTCCTGGGAGGCCCTCGACCGCCTGGATCCGCCGGCGGACATCGAGTTCGTCACCAACTACACGGATCGAGCGGGGATCATCGGGCGGCTCACCGACGCGGAAGGGGCCGCCGAGCGGCTGGCCACCACGGAGCGGCGAGGGGAGGAAACGGCCAATTGAACGGGAACGACGAGTTTCTTGGTTGCTGGGGTCCCAGAGACGGCCATGTCCCTCTCGATCCGGCGGGCGCGCCCGGCGGACGCCGCGGCCATTCGGGACCTCCACCTCGCCTCCATCGGCGGCCTGGGCGGGGAAGGGTACTCGCCAGAACAGGTCGACGCCTGGGCCCACGACCGCGATCCGGCGGACTACCCAATCGACGAGCCGGAAAGGACCGTCTTCGTCGCGGAGCGGGGAGGTTCGATCGTGGGCTTTGGTTGGCTGTCCACCGAACCGGCCGAGAAGTTCGAGGCGTCGTTCGACGGCAAGATCACGGCGATCTACGTCCACCCGGCGTTCGCCCGGCAGGGGATCGGGACGACGATTTGCGAGGCCCTGGAAACCCGGGCCCGGGAGTTGGGCCTCGATTCGCTCGGGGTCTGGGCCTCTTTGAACGCGGTCCCGTTTTACGAAGCCAACGGGTTTTCGACGGTCCGCGAGGTCGACTACGAGTTCGACGAGGGCGTCGAGGGTCGGGTGCTCGAGATGCGAAAGCGGCTCGCCGACTAGTGTTCCAGCAGGTCGGCCAGCTCCTCGATCCGGGTCCCGTACTCCCCGATCGCCGTCTCGACGGGGTCGGGTTCGGCCATGTCGACGCCGGCGGTCCGGAGCACGTCGAGGGGGTACTCGCTGCCGCCGAGAGCCAGGGCGTCGAGGTAGTCCTCGGCCGCCGAATCGCCCTCGCGTTCGATGCGGTCGACGATCGCCACGGCGGCGCTCAGGCCGGTCGCGTACTGGTAGACATAAAAGTTGTAGTAGAAATGGGGGATGCGCATCCACTCCGCGTGGATCGTGTCGTCGACGGCCGCGGGTTCGTAGTACCGTTCCTTGCGCGTTCCGTACAGTTCGTCCAGCCGGTCGGGCGTCAGCGGCTCGCCGGCCGCCGAGCGCTCGTGGATCTCCGCCTCGAAGGCGGCAAACAGCGTCTGCCGGTAGAGCGTCGAGCGGAACCGCTCGAGGAACTGGTCGAGGACGTGGGCCCGGAACGCCTCGTCCTCGACGGTCTCGAGCAGGTGGTGGGTGAGCAGGGTCTCGTTGACCGTCGAGGCCACCTCCGCGACGAAGATCTCGTAGTCCGCGTCCACGTAGGACTGGGCCTCCTTTGCGAGCTGGGAGTGCATCGAGTGTCCGAGTTCGTGGGCGAGCGTGTAGAGCGAGGAGACGTCTTCCTGCCAGTTCAGCAGGATGTAGGGCTGGGTGTCGTAGGTGCCCCCGGAATACGCCCCCGAGCGCTTGCCACGGTTCTCGTGGACGTCGATCCAGCGGGAGTCGATCCCCGCCGCGACCCGGTCCTGGTAGTCCTCGCCCAGCGGGGCGAGGGCCTCGACGACCATCTCGGTCGCATCATCGTAGTCGATTTCCGGACTCTCTCCGGGGGCGGTCGGGGCGTAGACGTCCCACATCGCCAGTTCCTCGAGCGCGAGGGCGTCGGCCTTCAGTTCGAGGTGGCGGTGGAGCGTGTCGAGGTTCGACTCGACGGCCGCAACGAGTGACGTGTAGACCGTTTCGGGGACGTTCGAGCCGTCGAGGGCGGCCGCGCGGGGCGACTCGTAGTCCCGGATGTCGGCGCTCTTGACGTGTTTTCGAACCTGGTGGTTCAGGGCCGTCCCGAGCGTGTTGCGGACCCCGTCGAGTTCGCCGTAGAAGGCCTCGTAGACCCGCTCCCTGAAGTCCCGGTCGGGGCGCTGGAGGAGGGAGGTGAAGTTCGACTGGGTGATCTCGACGCCCTCGCCCTCTGCGTCCTCGACGGTCGGGAAGGTCAAATCGGCGTCCGTGAGTTTGCCGAAGATGTCCGCGGGCGCCCCGAGCACCTCGCCCAGTTCCGAGAGCACCTCCTCGACCTCGGCGGAGCGGGTGTGTGGGGCGACTCGGAGGACGTCCTCCAGGTAGTGCTCGTAGTCCGCGAGTTCGGGGGTCCTCTCGAGCATCTCGGTGACCCGCGCTTCGGGCAGTTGCTGGATCTCGGGCTCGATGAACGAACTGGCACTCGAGGCTTCGGCGGCGAGCGTTCGGGCTCGCGTCGCCCGGCCCTGTGCTTCCTGGTCGCGCGTGTCCTCGTCGGAGCGCATCCGGGCGTAGGCGACGACCTGCTCGACCTCGCGGGCGATCTCGTCCCGCGTCGAGAGCGCCTCGGCGAGCGTGTTCCCGTCCTCGTCGAGCCGTCCTTCGTACTCGCGGATCGAGTCGAGCCGCCCCGAGACGTCCTCGAAGGCGTCCTCCCAGTCCGCCGTCGACTCGAAGATCGCCGCGAGATCCCAGGTGTATTCGACCGGCAGTTCCTCGCGTGCTGGCACTGCTCCCATACAACGCGTGGCACGCGGGAGGAAGTAAGGGTTGTCGGGGCGACCCACAGTGCCGGATGTGACATGCAGCGGAGGCCGAGTGCCTCGGGGCCCGACCCCGAGGGGGGTTCACGAATCGGCAGCAGGGTCACCGGTCCCGGAATCCGGAATGTGGTCCCCGATCGATTCCAGCGCGATGGCCCGGGACCGGTCACGTCGTGCCTGCGCGAAAACGGCTTCACGAGCCAGTTTCGCGGCCGTCGGATCCGGCTCGAAGTCGACTGCGTACTCGACGTCGGAAAGAACCAGGGGATGGGCCGGCGCCGGTTCGATCCCCTCGGGCCCCGGGAGCGACTCCGGGGAAAGGACCCGATCGACGAAGTCGATCGACGCATCGCCCCGGCGAACCCGATCGTAGAGGGCGACCAGCCGACGGACGAGTTGGCGGGGAAACCCGCCGGCCCGAACCGCGATTACCCGATACTCCCCCGCCCGGCTGCTCGTGATCGAGAGGTCCCTGACGGTCCCCCCTTCTTCGGCGCTGAGATTGTGAAAGTCGTGCTGGCCCGAGAGTCGGGATTCGAGGTCGGCAATGCGATCCGGGGCCGACGAACCGCCCATCTCGCGACCAGGTTCCGGGGCGGGTTCGCCGTCCGGGGCTGACTTGGCTTCCGGGGCGGGCGCTCCGTCCGGGGCTGACT
>JBKGZU010000003.1:0-27709 GCA_046543215.1 Halodesulfurarchaeum sp.
GAAACACTACCCTTTTGAACCGGCGCGGGGAACTACGGGTTAACAATGGGCCGACGCAAGAAAATCGTCGAACAGTGTGAGCGGCTCATGGATCGTCCGGAGCAGATCCGGAACATCGCGATCGCCGCTCACATCGACCACGGCAAAACGACGCTGACCGACAATCTTCTCGCCGGGGCCGGCATGATTTCCGAGGACCTCGCCGGCGAACAGCTGGCGATGGACACCGAGGAGGACGAGCAGGAACGTGGCATCACCATCGACGCGGCGAACGTCTCGATGACCCACGAGTACGAGGACACCGATTACCTCGTCAACCTGATCGACACGCCGGGCCACGTCGACTTCGGTGGCGACGTCACGCGAGCCATGCGGGCCGTCGACGGCGCCCTCGTGGTCGTGGACGCGGTCGAGGGGACGATGCCCCAGACCGAGACGGTGGTTCGACAGGCCCTCCGGGAGAACGTCAAACCGGCCCTGTTCATCAACAAGGTCGACCGCCTGATCAACGAGCTCCAGGAGGGGCCCGAGGAGATGCAGGAGCGCCTCCAGAACGTCATCCGCGACGTCAACGAACTCATCCGGGGGATGGCCGAGGAGCGCTACGAGGAGGACAACTGGAAGGTCAGCGTCCAGGACGGCACTGTCGCCTTCGGGTCGGCCCTGTACAACTGGGCGATCAGTGCCCCCTCGATGGCCGCGACGGGCATCGACTTCGGCGACGTCATCGAGATGGAGCGAAACGACAAGCGCGTGGAACTGCACGAACAGTCCCCGCTCTCGGACGTCGTCCTCGACATGGTCGCGGAGCACTTCCCCAACCCCGTCAACGCCCAGCCCGACCGGATCCCCACCATCTGGCGTGGCGATCCGGAGTCACAGCTGGCCAAGGACATGCAGCACGTCAACAAGGACGGCGAGGTCGTCTTCATGGTCACGGACATCTCCATGGACCCCCACGCCGGCGAGATCGCCACGGGTCGAGTCTTCTCCGGGACCCTGCAGGAGGGCCAGGAACTCTACGTCTCCGGGACCGCCGGGAAAAATCGCTTGCAGTCCGTCGGCGTCTTCATGGGCGGCGAACGGGAGGAAGTCGCCGAAGTTCCGGCCGGGAACGTCGCCTCCGTCACCGGGCTGAAGGACGCCATCGCCGGATCGACGGTCTCCTCCGTCGAGATGACGCCCTTCGAGTCCATCGAGCACATCTCCGAGCCGGTCATCACGAAGTCCATCGAGGCCCAGAAGATGGACGACCTGCCGAAGCTGATCGAGGTCCTCCAGCAGGTCTCGAAGGAGGACCCGACCATCGGCGTGGAGATCAACGAGGACACCGGCGAACACCTGATCTCCGGACAGGGCGAACTCCACCTCGAGGTCATCACCCAGCGTATCGAGCGCAACCAGGGCATTCCGGTTCGCACCGGTGAACCGATCGTCGTCTACCGCGAGGCCCCGACCCAGGAGTCCGAGGAAGTCCAGGGCATTTCGCCGAACCGCCACAACCGCTTCTACGTCACGGTCGAACCCCTCGGCGAGGAGATCGTCGAGACGATCAAGCTCGGCGAGGCCTCGATGGACATGCCCGAACAGGAGCGCCGCGAGGCCCTCCAGGAGGCGGGCATGGAGAAGGAGACCTCCCAGGACGTCGAAGATATCATCGGCACCAACGTCTTTATCGACGACACGAAGGGGATCCAGCACCTCAACGAGACGATGGAACTCATCATCGAGGGCCTCGAAGAGGCGCTCGAGGACGGCCCGCTCGCCGCCGAGCCGGTCGAGGGCGCGCTGGTCCGCCTGCACGACGCCCGACTCCACGAGGACGCCATCCACCGCGGCCCGGCACAGGTCATACCGGCCATGCGCGAAGCCGTCCACCGGGCACTGATCGACGGACAGATCCGGCTGCTCGAGCCGATCCAGGACGTCCGCATCGACGTTCCCTCCGAGCACATGGGCGCCGCATCCGGCGAGATCCAGGGCCGCCGCGGCCGCGTCGACGACATGTACCAGGAGGGCGACCTGATGGTCGTCGAGGGCATCGCGCCCGTCGAAGAGATGATCGGCTTCTCCTCGGACATCCGGTCGGCCACGGAGGGTCGAGCGTCCTGGAACACGGAGAACGCCGGCTTCCGGGTGCTCGTCGACAACCTCCAGCCCGAGAAGATCACCGAAATCCGCGAGCGCAAGGGCATGAAGACGGAGCTGCCCGAGAGCATCAACTACTTCTAACTCCGTTCGGATTCGGGGATTCGGACTGCGTCCGGCAGGCCTTTACCCGACGCGGGGCAACGTTCGTGCGAACGAACCTATGCAGGGTCAACAGCAACAGGCCTACGACCGGGGAATCACCATTTTCTCCCCGGACGGACGCCTTTACCAGGTCGAGTACGCACGCGAAGCCGTCAAGCGAGGCACTCCATCCGTGGGTGTCCGGACGCCCGAGGGCGTCGTCCTCGCCGTGGACAAGCGCTCCCGGTCGCCGCTCATGGAGGCAGACTCCATCGAGAAACTCCACAAGGTCGCCGATCACGTCGGCATCGCCAGCGCCGGCCACGTGGCCGACGCCCGCCGCCTGATCGACTTTGCCCGTCGTCGGGCCCAGGTCGAGGAACTCCGCTACGAGGAGCCGATCGACACCGAGGTCCTCACCAAGGCGGTCACGGACAACATTCAGCAGTACACCCAGATGGGCGGGGTACGCCCCTTCGGTGCAGCCCTCCTGATCGGTGGCGTCTCGAACGGCGAACCCCGCCTCTTCGAGACGGACCCGAGTGGCACGCCGAACGAGTGGAAGGCCGTCGCCATCGGCGCGGACCGGGCGGAAATTCAGGAGTACCTCGAGGAGCACTGGACGCCCGACCTCACGCTCGATGCGGGCGTGGAGCTGGCGCTTTCCGCACTCGCCCACACGCGGGACGAACCGCTCGAGGCCGCCGAACTGGCGATGGGCGCGATCGAGGCCGAGACGGCGACCTACGCCCGGCTCGCCGAGTCCGAGATCGCGACCCACCTCGAAGCGATCGAGGAGGAGGACGAGGAATGAACCTGCAGGACCCGTACGAACCCGAGTTGGGCTCCGTGCCCGAGGAAAGCGGGGAACGCGAGGTCCAGCACACCGAGACCGGCACCACGTCGGTCGGGGTCACGACGGCAGATTCGGTCGTGATCGCCACCGATCGCCGGGCCAGCCTGGGCGGGCGGGTCGTCTCGAACAAGAACGTGATCAAGGTCGAGCAGATCCACGAGACTGCCGCCCTGACCATGGTCGGCTCGGTCGGCGGTGCCCAGTCGTTCATCCGCTCCATTCGGGCGGAATCGAACCTCTATGAGGCCCGCCGGGGCGAGTCGATGAGCATCAACGCGCTTGCGACCCTCGCCTCGAACTTCCTCAGGGGCGGTCCCTTCTTCATGATCAACCCGATTCTCGGGGGCGTGGACGACACTGGCCCACACGTCTACAGCATCGACCCGATGGGCGGGCTGAGCGAGGACGAGTACGTCGTCACCGGCAGCGGCATGCAGTTCGCACTCGGGGTGCTCGAACAGGAGTACGAGCCGGACCTCTCTCACGAGGCGGGCATCGAACTCGCCACCCGGGCGGTCCAGAGTGCGACCGAACGGGACACGGCAAGCGGGAACGGCGTCACGATCGCGGAAGTCACCACCGAGGGCGTGGACGTCCACACCCACGAGGACTTCGCCGACGTGCTGTAGGACCGTCCGGGACTGCTTGGGTCCGGTCAGTTCACTTCCGAAGTGTCGGATCGGTCGAGCACGACCTCGAGCAGTTTTTGCTGGGCGGCCCGGAGGTGTTGCAGGAAGGTGGACTGGGAGATGTCCATCGTGCGGGCGATCTCCTCACCTGTACTTCGCCGCGGCCACTCGAAGAAGCCCCCGATGAAGGCCGTGTGCAGAGCCTCTCGCTGGCGGTCCGTGAGTGACCTTTCGATTGCCGTCCGAAACTCCTGGGTCGTGGGCGCCGGTCGTTCTGTATCCCGTCTGGCGAGTAACTCGACGGACTCGTGTGACTGTTTGAGCTCCTCGATCGCGGTGCGAACGTCCGCGTTCGGGGAGAGGTGTATCTTCAGTTGGGCCACCCCGTCACGCGCCTCGATGTGTCGGAGGTCGCCGCCAAGGTCGCCGATCGGGCGGGCAACCGTTGAATCCCGAACGGTAAATCGACAGTGAAGCTCGCCGTCTTCCTCGGAGACGACCTCGACTTCGCCGAGTTCGGAGGCCGCCGCGACGAATGTCTCGACGGCCTGCTGCTGGACTCCGCTGAGGGTGAAGTACTGGACGAGGGTGTCTCCCGGGCCCGGCGTCATCCAGGTGAGTTCCATCTCGCCACCGAGTTGCCCGGTCAGTGCTGCTGGATAGAAGGTCGGCTCGTCGATTTGCAACTCGATTTCTGTCACGCTGTCGGTCAGGAGTGCTTCCTTGCTCTCGACTGCGTTAATCGCGTAACCGATCGTTTCGCCCAACTCGCGGAACACGGCCGTCTCGATGTCCTCGAAGGCGTCTTCGTCTTCGGTCCCGAGACAGAGCACGCCGTACTGGCGATCGTCGTATTGCAACGGGACGGCGGCGGTCGCCCGATAGCCCCGTGTGGGCCACGGTTCACACCAGTCCACGTCCGGGTCGGTACAGGTGGTAATCCGGACGGATCCGGTCCGTGCGGCCGTCGTGAGGGGATCGTCGCCGTCCTGGTCGTTGATCGCCGCGATGAGGGCCTCCATGTCGGCCTCGTCGATTCCGGCTTGAGCCCGTACCCGTACCACGTCGGCCCCGGCGGTTCGCTCGGAGAGGCAGGCGAAGGTGTACTGTTCGGAGTCGGCAAACTGCTTCACGACGGCCCCCTCGATCTCCTCCCGCGTGTCGGCCTCCACGAGTTCGCGGTTGACGTCCCTGATGACCTCGTTCGTCCGGTTGAGGACTTCGAGGCGGTTTTTCTGGTCGGTAATCCGCTCCTTGCGCTCCCGGCGCTCGGTCACGTCGGTATCGACGGCCACGTACTTCTCGACGGTCCCGTCCTCGCCGACGATTGGGGCGATCGTCATATCGACCCAGCAACGGGACCCGTCTTTACGCTCGTTGACGATCTGCCCCTCCCAGATCGAGCCGGATTCGATCGTCTCCCACACCTCCGCGTAAAAGTCGGGGTCGTGGTACCCCGATTTCCACATGGACGGATCGCGTCCGATCACTTCTCCGCGCGTGTACCCCGTGACGTTCTCCACGGCACGGTTCGCGTAGGTAATCGAGCCATCGGGCTCGGTGATGAAGATCGCATGCCCCGCGTGTTCGATGGCCTTCTCGAAGGTCCGGAGCCGCTCGTTCGTCGATCGGATGGTGTTTTTGACCGTCGTTTCCTGCTCGACGTACGCCGAGAGGTAATACACGGTGAGGACCGCGAGCACGCTGACGACCAGGCCCGGAAGTTCGTCGATTCCCGGCGTCCCGGCCTGATAACTGAGGATCTGTCGGGTCGCCATGAGGCCGAGCAGCAGGGTAAAAAAGCCGAAGCGCCGGTCGTTGACCTGGTACAGGAGGTATATCGAGTACCCGAGGCCCACGAGACGGAGGACGATCGAGGTCAGGATGATGTACCCGCCGGTCGAGATCACGGTTCTGTCCGCAGCTACGCAGGGCCCGGATTTAGTGATTTTGCCATCGAATCTATATCTATTGGTAGTAGTTATTTAAGGCAGTGGACGAACTCGCGACGGCCCTAACTATATTGGTTGCCCGCTCAGGGGCCTGGATTCCATTGTATTGCCCGCATGCGAGCATCAATTGAACCGGCTGTGCCGTCGGAAACTCGAGACACGGCGCTCGGGAGGTCCCGATGAGCGCGGACGTCGCTCCGGGCGTCCCCGAACCCGATCAGCAGCGGATGGACGAGCTGGTCGAGGCCGAACGAGCCGACCCCGAGGAGACGCTCTCAGAGGTGGAATACTCGACCGAACTCGGCCTCGAGATGGCCGAAGACGCAGCGAGAGTCACGCGGGGCTCCATTTCGAGTGAAACCTTCTGGGCGAAATACGACGACCGTGCGGCCGCGGAGTTCGGTGCGGACTATCGGGAGACGCCGAATCCCGCCGTGGACAAGGACGATAGTTGTCAGACCATCGACGAGCCGGCGGCCGAACAACTGTCCTGTTCGGTCGACTCGATGGATAACGTCGCCGAGCAGATCGAGTCACCGCTCGACCGGGAGGGCGCGCGCTGGGGAATGGTCATCGACCTCCAGAAGTGTGTGGGCTGTGATTCCTGTACGGTCGCCTGCAAGGCAGAGAACAGGACTCCACCCGGGGTCACGTACAACGTCGTCATGGAGGAGGAACACGGCGAGTTCCCCAACACGACCCGGACCAATATTCCCCGTCCCTGTATGCAGTGTGAGAATCCCTCCTGCGTGCAGGTCTGTCCGGTCAGCGCGACGTACAAGATGGAAGACGGGATCGTCAACATCGATTACGACCGGTGTATCGGGTGTCGGTACTGCATGGTCGCGTGCCCCTACGGGGCGCGGTACCTGGACTTCGGGGAAGGGTACGACGACGAGGTGCTCGGTGCGGGTGAGGTGACCAGTCCGGAATACGGCGTCGATCGTGGGGCCCGCGAAGACGGGAAATCACCGCAGGCAAACGCCAGGAAGTGTAGTTTCTGCTATCACCGGCTCGGCCGGGGCGAAGAGCCGGCCTGCGTCGAGACCTGTCTCGGTGACGCGCGGAACTTCGGGGACCTCGACGATCCGGAAAGCGAGGTGTCGAAGATGGCCGAGTCAACGCGGGCGAAGCAGCTGAAAGAGCACACTGGCAACGACCCGAACGTCTACTACCTCAAGTAATCATGGCAACCGCACAGTCACTGCCCGACTTCAACCCGGGCTTCGAGGACAACCGCGTTCGCGTGATCTGGTACGCGTTTTTGGCGATCACGCTCCTCGTGGGCGCGTACGCGACATACAGACGTATCGTTGGGGGAATGGGAACGACGAACCTCACCTCCACAACGCCGTGGGGGGCCTGGGTGGCCTTTTACATCTACTTCATCGGCCTCTCCGCGGGGGCGTTTCTCGTCAGCACGCTCGCGAACGTCTTCGAAATGGAGGGAATGGAGAAGATCGACCGGGACGCGTTATTCGCGGCGATCATCGCGATGATCGTCGCGATGCTCTTCGTGTGGATCGACCTCGGCCGGATGGAACGGATGTACTTCCCGTTCGTGTGGCGACAGCTCACCTCGGCACTGTCGTGGGAGGTGCACGCCTACGTCGCCTACATCGGCGTCTTGACGGCCGAACTGTACTTCTCGATGCGCGCGGATCTGGTCCGTGTCGCCGAGCACGGTTCGGGACTGCGGGCCCGGATCTCCGGCCTCTTCACTCTCGGACGAACGGACCTGAGCGAGGCGGCACTCGACACCGATCGGACGTGGCTCAAGCGGATCGGCATTCTGGGAATCCCCCTTGCCATCTTCTTCGTCCACGGTGGCACGGGGATCCTCTTTGCCGGCGTGAAAGCCCGGGCCTACTGGAACAGCGGCCTCTTCCCGGTGATCTTCGTGATCTCGGCGCTGCTCTCCGGCACGGCGCTCGTCATGGCCGTCTACGTGTTGCGCCGGAAGTTCTTCGAGGGCAAATCCGTCGACCTCGACCTGCTCGATCGGCTCGGACAACTCCTTCTGGCCTTTGTCCTGATCGACGCGGCCTTCACGGCCATCGAGGCGCTCATCGGCGTGATGTCTCTCGAGGGGGCCCACCTCTCGGCGTGGCTGACCATCGCGTTCGGCAAGATGGCGTGGTCGTTCTGGATCGTCATGGTGGGACTGGGCTGGGTGCTGCCGTTGGTCCTGACCAGTCGCCGGTCCTGGCGTCGCCGACCGATGTTGATGGTGATCGCCGGCTTGTCGGTCGTGGTCGGGATCGTCGGCGTTCGGTTCAATATCGTCGTCCCGCCGCTGGTGAATCCAGTGATGGAGGGCCTCCCGGCCGGGGATTACCTCCCCACGCTCACTGAGTGGGCGAGTAGTTTCGGTATCGTTGCCGTCGGGCTTCTCATCTACACGCTCGGCGCTGAAGTACTGCCGCTGACACCGCTTTCGGAGGACGATCACCAATGAGCACTGACGAACAAATCGAGGACGAACCGGACATCTCCCGGCGCGAATTCGTGAAGGCAGCCGGCGGCTTCACCGTGCTATCAGCAGGCGCTGGCACCCACGAACTCGATTTCACTTCGCTCTGGGAGGACGACCCCGAACACTACGTCGGCACCGACTACGACGAATACGACGCGAGTTCGGTCATTCACACGACCTGTGGGCAGTGCAATACGTTCTGCCCGATCAAGGTCCGACTGGACGACGGCAGATCCGAGAACGCCACCTACACCTCGCTGGTCCGGAAACTCGCCGGCAACCCCTATTCGTTTTTGAACACCCAGCCCTTCGCGCAGGTGCCCTACGACAGTGACTTCACCGCCGTCGCCACGGGCGATCTGGAGGGGACCGGCGACGTCTCGACGGACCGCTGGTCGCTCAACGCGGGCCGGATGTGCCTGAAGGGGCAGGCTGGTATTCAGACGGCCTTCGATTCCTACCGGGTCCGGAAGCCGATGAAACGCGTGGGCGAACGGGGCAGTGACACCTGGAAAACCATCTCGTGGGACCAGGCGATCCAGGAGATCGTCCACGGTGACGAGGACCTCGGCCATCGCGGCCTCGCGGAGATGTGGGACTACGTCCCCGAGGAGCAGGTCATGGCCGACAAGGAGGCGCTCAGCGACGCCGAATTCGAGGCCAAGTACGAGGGCAAACTGATCGATACGGACATCCCGGAACTCGGACCCACGGCCAACCAGATCGTCGACGTCGGCGGCTTCCGGCGGTTCCTCATCAGAGCCCGCATGTTCCAGGGATCCCTCGGGACGATCAACAGCCACCATCACGCCGGCGTCTGTGGCTTCTCCTCCGTCCAGGGGAACGTCAGGTCCCATGCCAACACGAAAAAGCGCCAGTACCCCGACATCGAGAACACGGAGTACCTGCTGGTCTGGGGGACCAACCCGATGGTCTCGAACAAGGGCCCGACCTGGTTGGCCCCGAAACTCACCAACGCCATCGAGGACGGGATGCGCATGGACGTGGTCGATCCGCGGCTGTCGAAGACGGCGGAGAAAGCGGACACGTGGGTCCCGGTCAAGCCGGGGGCGGACGGAGCCCTGGCGATGGGGATGGCCCGCTGGATCCTCGAGAACGAACGCTACGATCGGGAGTATCTGCGCAATCCCGCCGACGACGCGGCCGAGGCGAGCGGAGAAACTACCTACAGCGACGCAACACACCTCGTGGCCGTCGACGACGATCCCACGACCACGCCCAAGGCGAAAACGCAGACGGCAGCGGCTCTCGACGTTGCGGGGGACCGGGCCGTCCTCGATGCGACGACCGGCGAGGTCGCCGACGCCGAAGCGACCGACACCGCAACGCTGGAAGTCGACGCCACGATCGACGGCACGCCCGTGAAGAGCGTCTTTACCCTCTATAAAGAGCGCGTCTTCGAGCACAGTCTCGCGGAGTACGCCGAGATGGCCGGCGTCGAGGTCTCCCTCATCGAGGAAATCGCGGACGAGTTCACGAGCCACGGGAAGCGAGCGGCCATCATGCAGTACCGTGGCCCGTCGATGCACACGAACGGGTTCCACAACACGCGAGCGATCGCGACCCTCCAGCATCTCATCGGCAACTTCGACTGGAAGGGCGGGCAGATCACGCCGTACGCGGGCTACGGAACCATGGGCGGGCGCTACCAGCTCGGCAACGTCCCGGACGGTCGCACGCCGTGGGGGCTCCCGATCACGCGGGCGCTTCACAACGCGGAGGATTTCGAGGGGACACGACTGTTCCCCGCGGACGAGGAGGATCCCTATCCGGCAGAGCGGCCGTGGTTCCGCCTTGCCCCGCAGCACCAGGTCCAGGAGATCTATCACAGCGCACAGGACGAGTATCCCTACTCGATCAACGCCCTCTTCCTCCGGACGTACTCCGAGAACCACGTGATGGCCGCCGCCGGTGGGGACCAGATCACCGATGCACTGCGGGACGAGGACGCCATCGAGCTCCTGGTCGCCTTCGATACCGTCATCGGCGAGATGAGCGAGAACGCCGATTACATCCTGCCCGAGCCGACCTATCTCGAACGTTGGGAGAACTTCAGCACCTATCCGAACAAGCGCCTCGCCGACGACAAGATCTCCCACCCGGCGGTCCGGGTACTCCCCGAGACCGAGCTTTCCGAAAACGTCCTCATCGACGTGTTGAAAGAGCTCGAGTCGGCCACGGGCGAACCGATGCCCGGGATCGGCGAGGACGCCATCGTGGACGCCGAGGGCGAGACGTGGCCATTGCACGACGCCGAGGACTTCTATCTCAAGATGGTCGCGAACCTCGCCTTCCAGACCAAGACTCTCGACCCCGACCTCGATTCGATCGACGAGACTCGGTCGCTGCCACCGGGCCTCGACCGTGAGAGCTTCCCCTACGAGGAAGGGCCCGTGCCGGACGCCGACGACGACGAACTCCAGGCGTTCAAGACGGCCCACCGGAACGGACTCGGTGACTTCTTCGACTACGAGGAGTGGAAGGGCAAAGTCAAACCCGAGGAGTGGCGGAAGGTCGTCACCGTTCTCAACCGGGGCGGTCGCTTCGAGGAGCCGATCCCGAACTACGGCGAGGCCTTCGCGGAACACGGGTTCGATTACGACTACGCCGAGCGCTACGATCCCTCGAACGCGTATGTGGGGGAGAAGATGCGGTACCGCCTCGACGGCGAGGTCACCTTCTTCAACGAGATCATGCCGGTCGGGAAGGACGCCTACGACGGGTCGCCGTTCGATCCGCTTCCCAAGGTCGCGGACGTGACCCACTTCAACGGCGACGTGCTGACCCCGGTCAAAAGCGACGCGGAGCCGGAGCGACCGTTGCACCTGATCAACTGGAAGCCACGGACACAGGGGATGACCCGGACCCACAACTCCCCGTGGCTGCGGGAAACCCGCCCCGAAAATCCCGTCTGGATGAACCCGGCCGACGCCGAACCCCGCGGCATCGAGAATGGCGATCGCATCGAGATCGACGCCGGACGGACGACCGTCGAGGGGACGGCGATGGTCACGGACGGAATTCGACCTGGCGTCGTCGGCACCATGTGGGGCTGGGGCCGTCACGGCGACGGGGCCGTCGATCGGACGATCGACGACGAGGAGGTCGAGCCCGTCGACGAAAGCTACGGGCACACCCCCTACGAATTCGACACGCCGATGGAGGAGGAAGCGGGATACGCCAAGGGTCGGGACGCCGGGTTCGCCGTGAACCACCTGGCCCCCCTCGACACGACGACGAAGGACGTCGGTCCGTCGGACCCCATCGGTGGCGCACAGTCCCAATACGACACACACGTCGAGATCACCCGGACGGAGGACTGACATGAGTCAATCGAGTGTCGATCCCGAACTGGCCCGGGCCAGGGCGAACCTGTACGAGCTGCTCTCCCGCATCCTCGACGGGGACGTGGACCTGCTCGTGGAGACGATGGAGACGGGGGCCGTCGCGGACTTGGCCGAGATCCTGCCGGGGGAGTTCGATACCAGCGCACTCGCCCGCGACGATCTCGACCGGGAGGCACTCGGTCTCGGCTACGACAACCTCTTCGACGTGCCGGGGCCCGCCTACGTCCCGCCGTTCGCATCGGGCCACGCCACCGACCCGAGCGAGGCCTTCGAATCGGACGCCAAGTATCACGCGGAGGGGACCGCGGGTGAGATTCTGGGAGAGCCGGCCGAAGCGGTCGCCGAGCTGTACGAACGCGCGGGTTTCTCGCCAGGCCGGGGTGACGGCATTCCCGACCACGTCGCCGCGGAGCTCGAGTTCATGGCGATTCTTTCGGCCCATCAAGCCCGGCTCGAACGCGACGACCGGCACCGTCAACCACCGGTGCGGGCGATTCAGGAACGCCACCTCGATCACCTCTCATGGGTCGACGCGTTCGCCGACGAGGTGGCAGCGGTCGACGCCGCCGAGGGCGTGTACGCGGCCGTCTGCACGTTCGCGAGCGCCTTCGTCGACTGGGATCGCCGCCAGCTGCTCGCGGGTACCTGAACACGGCTTCCGTCGGGATCCGTTTGCCTCGACCGGCACTGTCCTCGACAGGACAGCTCAGTTTGCGGACTCGTTCTGCTGGGGTCGGGGGCGGAGCAGCGTGAGTTCGACGGTGCCGTCGGCGACGCCGATCGAGCCACCCCACTTCTCGAGCAAGCCGTGGGCGGCTCCGAGTTCGAGATTCGGACGCCCCGACTCCGCAGCCGCTCCCGTCAACTGGTCGGCGATGGCAGCTGGCAGCCCCGGGCCGTTATCGCTGATCCGGATCCGGACGCGGGATCCCTCGACGTCGACGGCGATCCGGATCGTCGGTTCGCTCGAGTCGTTGTAGACGACGAACTGTTTCAGGACCGTCTCGAGGACGTCCTCCAGGGTGATCGGTTCCGCGAACACGGTGACGTCCTCGATCCGGTCGCGATCGACCGCCGTCACCGGGTAGGTCACTTGCAGGTTGCGGGCGACGGTTTCGATCACGACCGAGAGGTCCGCCGTCGTTCCGAACGGGAGGGTCGCGAAGGCCCACGAGACGAGGCGTCCGAGGATCGGCAGCCCGAAGACGGCGGGGCTGAACAGGCCATGTCGCGTGTCCTCGGGCCCCGATCCGCCGTCGCCGGGAACCGAGTCGGTCTCGAGGGTAATGGTCACCACGGCCTGTCGCTCGCGGCGGAGCCGTTCGGCTTCGAGCCGGCGGGAAAGAACCAGGACGGTCGCCACGGTGAGGAGATTGACGATCGTCTCGAAGAGTTCGCCCGAGAGGGCCGTGTAGGGATTCCCGCCCGCCAACAGGACCCAGACTTCCGTGAGCTGGTGGGCTCCCATCAGTGCAAACAGGGCCGTTCCGACCAGCAACCGCCGATCGATGGTGACCGCATACCAGACGGAGGCGACGAGCCCGCCACCGAGCGCCACGGCCGGAAGGACCGTGAACGCGACGACGACGAGCGGGTCGACGGCCATTGATGGAACTCTAACGGGGGACCTGACAAAGCTTTGCGGATCCGCCCGGCCTACGCCCGCTCGATCGTGACGTGGGTATCCGTGACCTCGGTGACGGTGCCGTCGATGGAGGCGTGCTGGGGAATGCTGATCCCCTCCGCTGCCGGATCGGCGATTCGATCGCCCCGGGTCACGGGGTCCCCGGGGGCGACGATCGGCTGGCTCCGCGAGACGACCTCCGAGAGGTCCTCGTTCGTGAGCAGCGGGATCCGGACGTAGGGCGGCTCGATGCGCTCGGGTTCGGTTTCGAACTTGCGGCTCTTCCAGGCCTGTGGGCCGAGGATGTTGATTCGCCCGCCACCGAGGGTGTTTTCGGCGGCCAATTCCTCGTCGACGATGAGCAGGCTGTTCGTCCGTTTTCGCACGCCGAAGCGGTCGGGTCGCTCCTCGATTTTGAAACTCCAGCCCGGCCCGCCGTCGGCGATGATTTCTGCCCCACCCGGACCACCCGGCCGGCCAGCCGCCGCGAGGAGTGTGGTCGCGGGCGTGCCCACGGGCACGTCGAGAAATCGGTGTCTGGGCGTGTCTCCGTCGACGTGAACCAGCTTCCTCGTCACCGGTTTCTCCTCGGCGAGGGCCCGGTAGACGTTGTACATCGACTCGGTGTTCTGGACGAGCCACCCGTGATCGAGCGGCAGGTCCCGGCCGATCGTCACGTCCGCGGCCGCGCGCAGGAGCACGCTTTCCATCCCGAACTCGTAGCGGTCCTCGGTGCAGGCGATGACCACGTCGGGAGCCGTTTCGACGTCGAGGGGCAACTCGTCGGGCGTTGCCACCGCCGCATCGGTGTGCTCCTCGAGGGCCCCGAGCCACACCCCGCGGTAGGCCTCCTTCGTCCCGATGAAAACCGTCGAGACTGTCGTTTCGAGCAACCAGTCGAAGAGCGTCGCGAGTTCGGCGGCGTGTTCGCGACCGAGATAGCGGTCCTTGAGGAAGTTCGGCTCGCTCTCCTGGTGGTTGACCATGATCGCGTCGACCTCGTCGAGTCGCTCCCACTTCGCGTACGCGGGGAATCCGGCCCCACCCGCGCCGGAGACCCCCGCGTCCCGAATCTGGGAGACCAGGGCTGTCGGCGGGACGTCGCCGATCTCTCCGTCCGTAGTTGTCATATGCCACCTAATGGCTCGGTCCCTGATAAACGTCCACGTAGGGGCACGGCTCCGTTCGATCGGCTATTTGGTCGTTCGAATCGAAAGACCCGTGTCGACGGTTCAGTCCCGAGAGCCGGCGCTCGGCCGGGTGTGCTCCGAGCCGGTGCCGCGCTTGAGCATGCCGCGTGCGCGGTCGCCGGCGGTCGTCAGCCCGCGAAGGGCCCGGTTCTCGTGTGCGTCATCACAGATCCAGTTCAGGTCGTCGTCGTTCTCGATGGCCGGGTGGTTCGGATCCAGGAGGATCACTTCGAACCACTTCTGGCTGCCGTCCTCCCCGACCCAATAGGAGTTGAGTACGCGGAGGTTGCGGAACTTCCGGGTGGCTCGCTCCTCGGCGATCCGCTGGAGATTCTTGCCGCGGCCGATCCGGTTGACGCCGGTGCGTTTCGAGCGTCGGCCGGCGGTGAAGCGGGACTTCCGGGCGGTCCCCTTCCGGACGCTCACGCGGGCGAGAACGACGCCCTGTTTGGCCTTGTAGCCGAGGTCGCGGGCCTTGTCGAGGCGGGTGGGCCGCTCGATCCGCTCGATGGCTCCCTGGTCCCGCCACTCCTGTTTTCGCTGCCACTGCAGTTCGGCGAGCTTCCCGTCGTCGGGGGCTCGCCACGCTTCCTTGATGTACGAATAGGCGCTTCGTGTCATGCTGGTTGCCGCGGGCGTTGGTGGTTCAACCCGTGTGGGTCACATCCCGTCCCGAGTGATCGGGAGCCCGCTGGCGCCCGCCTGCCAGCGAGTTAGTAAAACTCCAGCGTGAACGGGGAAAAACACTTCGAAAGCCCCGCTCCCGCAGAATGCGGGTGCTACTGGACCTGATACTCCAGGGATCGGTCCCGCTCGAACTCGATCGGAAGTTCGCGCCCGGGGAGTGCCAGAAGCGTCCCCGCCTCGGAGTCCTCGGGCACCGAAAAGACGAGATAGCCCTCCGTCGACTCCAGTGGCGGAAGCACGATGGGCAACCCGCCTTCGGCTCCATCCAGTGTTTGGGGTCCATACCGCGTCTCCCCCGTCGCGAGGGCGAACGCCGACGGTTCGAGGACCACGGTATCCCCGGTCGGGTTCGTGGCGTTCAGCTGGACGACGACGAAGCTGTGGTTTTCGGGCGCCTCGAAGGCCGTCCCGTTGGGGCCCACGACCTGGTCCTGTCGTTTCGCGTCCCAGCCGACGGTGACGGGTGTCGCGTCGTCCTGGGTCAACGAGACAGCCGTGACGCTGTATCCACCGCCGCCGAGCCCGATATCCGGCAGTGGGAGGGCCCCGAGGAACCCGCCGATGGCGTCGAGCAGTCCGAAGTCCGGAATCGGCAGGCCGCCGAGGAGCCCCCCGATGGCCCCGATGCCGGGAATCGGCAACCCGGCGAGGAGATCGCCGAGGGTCTCCTCGACGATTCCGGCGCCCAGTACGACGAGCACCAGCACCGCGACCGCGCCGGCAACGACCACCCCCACGTTTCCGCCGACCGACGGAATGCCAGGACGGGGAATGGAAATCGGCCCGAGCGGAATTCGCGCGAGGAGTCCGAGGACTCGGCCCAGGAGACTTCGCTCGGAATACTTCGCCAACAGGTCTTCGAAGCCCTTCGCCGAAGCCGATTCCTCGAGGGTCTCCGGGTCGACGAGGTGGAGCCCGTTGATCTCGGCCATCTCCTGGGCCTCCTCGTCGAAGGAACTCCGCGTCGCGGCGACTGGCACGTCGATTCCCCGCTCGGTCCGTAACGAGTCCAGGGTTTCCAGTCGGTCGGCCCCAACCGGGCCAGCATCGCCCGGCGCGACGAGGATGAGCCCCCGCCGACCGTCCGGCTTCTCGCCGGCCACCACGAACACGCCGTCCCGCTCGGTGACCTCGACGGTCCAGTCGTATCGCTCCCAGATGTCCCCGAGCATCTCGGCGAACTCCCGGTCGTCGAGATCCGCGACCATCTCAGCGCACCTCCGGCAGGTCGCGGTCGCGACTCCGATTCATCACCACACACTGGGGTCCCGTCGGGTATAAATCATCCCACGTCGCGCTCGGGCTCAAAACTCCTCGAGGGACGTCTGATTGGGCTTGAGCGCCCGTGCCTGGATCCCGAGCCGGGACTGGACCGCGGCGGCGAGTTCGTCGACGAAACCGTGAACGGTGTAGACCTGGTCCGGGTCGACGGCCCGGACCACCGCGAGCAACTCGTCGAAATCGCAGTGATCCGAGAGCGGGAAGGCCACGTCCAGGTCCCGGGCGTACCGATAGCGTTCCTCGACCGCCCAGCCCGAGAAGCCGGCGAGCGGGGCGTCGTGGTCCCGTCGGAGCTGCTTTACGAACGACAGCGAGCCGGTCTGGGCGGGGAGTACCAGTGCATCTCCCGGCTTCGGCTCGACGTCCGTCCCGACCTGTCCCGGAAGCGGTTCGCCCCGGGCGGCCTCGATGGGCCCGTTGAGTGCGTCGATCGCCTGGGTGTACCGGATCCGACTCCGTCCCGCGCGGGCCGCCAATTCGAGCAGTTCTTGGGCGCGACCGAGTGCATAGCCGAGAAGGATCACCGGCCGGTCGCGGGTGTCGGCCAACCAGTCGACGATTTCCGCCTCGGTTTCCGCCTGTGGTGGGAGCCGGTAGGTCGGTTTTCCGTAGGTGGATTCGACGATCAGTACCTCGGCGCTCACTGGTTCGAAGCCCGCCATACCGAATCGATCCCGCGTCGAACAGTCCCCCGTGTAAAGGACCCGCTCTGTCCCGTCGATCAGGAACGCCCGCGAGCCGGGGACGTGCCCGGCTGGAATGGCGTCGATCCACGCCGGATCGAGTTCCTCGGGAACGGGTCCGTCCCGCCGAACTGCCGCCAGTTCCCGCGTCAGCGGGGACGCGACGATCGAATCCGGTGGCTCGCTGTAGAGGTGATCGCCGTGTGCGTGGCTGAGCACTGGCAATTCGTCGCCGGGATCGCTGGCGTCGGCCGCGATTTTCCGGCCGTCGTCGATTCGGATGCGGATGCCGTCCGCCGAGCGAACCGCTGTCATGTGATTCGACCGCTGGATATCATTGTGATTCGGCGAGCGTCTCGACCCGCGAGCGGGTGTCGACGTCCTCGAGGGAGAGATCGTCCCGAAAGTCCACGAAGCGCGGGAAGCGAAGCGCATAGCCCGAGCCGTACTCTGGGGACTGCTGGAGTTCCTCGAACTCGACCTCGAGAACGAGATCCGGTTCGAGAGTTACGTCCCGGCCGTCGGTTTCGACGATCAGGGGTTCCAGTCGCTCGGTAACCGTCGCCAGCTCCTCGTCGGTGAAGCCAGTCGAGAGCCGGCCGATCTCCAGGAATTCGCCGGACGCCTCGTCGCGGCAACCGAGGTAGAGCCGTCCCAACTGGTTCGAGCGCCGCCCCTCGCTGTAGGTCGCCCGAACGACGGCCAGATCGAGGGTCTCGAGGGTCGGTTTGACCTTCACCATGTAGCCCACGCGGGTGCCCGGCTGGTAGGTCGCCGCGGCGTTTTTCAGCATGAGCCCCTCCTGTCCCGCCTCGAGCGCGCGCTTGTAGAACGGTTCGAGTTCGACCGGGTCCCCCGATCGGCGGTTTTCCGCCCGTTCGATCGCGTTCGTCGATTCGGAAAGGACCGATTCGAGGGCAACGAGCCGCTCCCCCAGCGGTCGATCGAGGAGCGATTTGCCAATGAACATCGCATCGAACAGCTCGAGGGTGACCGGGATTTCCTCGACCGCCTCCTCGATGTCGTACTTGCGCTTGATTCGCTTCGAGAGGGTCTGGAAGGGAAGCATCGCGCCGGTTTCTGGGTCGTACCCCACGATTTCCCCCTCCAGGATCGCTCGATCGGCGTCGATACCCCCTTCGACGGCCGCGACGACGTCGGGGAACTGCTCGGTCACGTCGGTCAACCGGCGGGTGAACACCTGCACGTCACTGCCGTCCAGGTGGATCTGGGCCCGGACCCCGTCGTACTTGTACTCGGCGATGACGTCTGCCGGCGTTTCCGCGACGTGATCGACGCCCCGCTCGATCGACTCGACCTTCTCCGCGAGCATGACGTCGATCGGGCGGCCGACCTTCACCTCGAGTTCGTCCAGTCCTTCCCGGCCCTCGGTGCGGGCGGTTTCGGCGACCACCCGGTAGTCGTTTGTCACCTGGTAGCCCCGTTCGACTGCGTTCCGGTCTGCCTCCTGGCCCGACAGGAAGGCCGTCGCGATCGCGTCCCGGATCGTGCCCTCCCCGACGCCGATGCGGAGGTGTCCGAGCACCGTTCTGACGAGGTATTTCGCCGTCTTCGGGTCCGCGTCGGAGAGGAGGCCAGCGATCGCGTCGATCTTCCGGTCCTGGCTGCCACGTCCCTCGTAGGACGCGATCGCTTCGAGGGTCTCCTGGACCCGCTCGACGGTGAGCGATTGGCCAAAGAGGGTCTGCTGGCGCTCGTGTTCGACTGCCAGGGCCGCGGCACTTCCCAGGTCGCCTGTCTCGCGCCACCAGTCCTCGATTCGATCCTCGGGCTGTCCGGTCGCCTTCGCGACGGCCGTCCGCGTCAAACTCGAGGAGACGCCCAGGTCTCGGTCGTCCCAGGCCACGAACGGGCGCCCCTGCAGGAGGGTCACGAGGGTCGGCAGCACGTTCGGATCGGCCGCCTCGAGTGCCGTTGCGATTCGCTCGACGAGTTTCGTGTCGGCGTCGGTCGCCTCGAGTTCCGCGTAGAGCTCGACGAGGGCGCCGTACTCCATTGCCGGCCGCTTCGCCCTCCCCGGACATAAGCCTTCGAAACCCGGCGTGGTGCTACTCGGACCCACTTGACGAACATTCATGGCTCGGGCCGCGCAAGTCCATCGCATGGCTCTCAGCGAGATCCTCCTCGGCGGCGTGCTGCTCGGGCTGCTCCTGGTGATCGCCTTGCTCGTCCAGGTCCGCCGGGCGGTCTCCGCTGACTCGAGCGTGGAGACCGACCAGCTCACCGCGGCCCTCTCCCGGACGCTCTCCTCGATGGACTTCGGGGAGACGGTCTCCCGGATCGAGGACCGCGCCGGGAAGATCGAGACCCTCCACGAGGATTTCGACCGCCTGCTCAGGGCCCCGCGCGAGCGGGGCGAGTTCGGGGAAGTGCAGCTCGAAGTCATGCTTTCCGACCACCTGCATCCGGGAATGTACGGCATCAGAGAGCAGGTCGTCGGCTCGAAAACCCCCGACGCCCACGTCGAAACCCCCGACGGGATCGTGGCGATCGACTCGAAGTTCCCACTCGACCGCTACGAGCAGTTCCTCGACAGCGAGGATCCGGCGACGCGGGCCGAACACAAGCGGGCCTTTCGTGGGGCCGTCGAGGAGCAACTGGCGAAGATCGAACGGGATTACGTCAGCCCGGAATCGGGGACGACCGACTTCGCGTTTGCGTACATTCCTTCCGAGAGTGTCTACTATCACCTCATCACCGAGGAGTACGACCTCCTCCGGGAGTACACCAAACGAGGCGTCCAGGTCGTGTCGCCGCTCACGCTGGGGCACAAACTCGAACTCCTGAAAACCGGTGCCCAGGCTCGCAAACTCTCGGCGGAGGCCGAAGCCGTTCTCGAACACTTGACCGAACTCGGGGCCAGCTTCGAAGCCGTCGAGGAGGAGTGGACCACCCTGGAACGGCACCTCGACAACGCCTCGAAGAAGGCCGAGGACGTCGATCGACGACTCTCGCGGGTCAGGGACGCCTTCGACAGAATTGACCGTCCAGCAGGCGACCTCGGCGAATCCGAGTGATCACTTGGTGAACTCTCGCCAGTGGGAAATCGTCCAGTAGGCCAGCCCGCTCCCGATGAGTCCGGCCGCGAGGAGATACAGGATGAAGTCCGGCTGGAAAACCGCTCCCGGATACGAAACCGCGTACGCGATTCCCTCCCCGGCGAGCGTGACGACCACGAACACCGTGACCGTCACGCCGATCGTGGCCATGAGAACCTGGCTGCCCTCGATTCGGGGCCGTTCGAGGACGAAGAGTGCCCCGACGAACCCGAGGGCCATGAGCAGCACGTAGTACGGAAATCGGGTGCTGAATCCGTCGACCCCGCCGACCAACAGTGCCAGCGCGCCGAGAAAGGTGGCCGTCAACACGATCGTCGAGCCCAGGATCGGACCCACGACCCGGATGAGGGTCTGTCGATTCAGCCAGTCTGGACCGGAGGCCATGCACGAAGATGAGGTGGCCCCGGCAAAAGTCTACTGACAGCGGGCGGGTTGCAGGCATTTTTCCACGTGGTGGAGAGAGCGCCCGACAGGAGCGGGACGACCGCGGCAGGTATTTACCGCAGGGCACCAAAATCCAGTCCGAATGGCTGGCGAAACGGAACAGATCGTCGTGTCCCGCGACGGCCTCTCCCTCCCGGTGATAGAGGTGCTCACGGGTCGAGGGGCCATCTTCGGAAAGAGCGGCTCCGGCAAGAGCAACACGGCGAGTGTCGTCGTCGAGGAACTCCTCGAGAAGGGGTTTCCGGTGCTCATCGTCGACATCGAGGGCGAATACGCGACCCTCTCCGACCGGTACGAGGTCGTTCACATCGGGGACGGCGACGGCTACGACCACGGCCTCTTCGACGTCGACCCGGGTCAGGTCGTCGACTTCTGTCTCGATCAGCATCGACCCGTCGTCATCGACATCTCCGAAGTCCTCGAGATCGAACGGGCAGAGCGAGTCGTCACGGACGTGCTTCAGCTCCTCTTTTCCCGGGAAAAACGGGAGAACAAACCGTTTCTCGTGATCGTCGAGGAGGTCCACGAATTCCTGCCCCAGCAGGGTGGGCTCGACGACCTCGGCGACATGCTGATCCGGATCGCCAAGCGCGGTCGCAAGCGCGGGTTGGGGTTGCTCGGGATGTCTCAACGACCTGCCTCCGTGGACAAGAACTTCATCACCCAGTGTGACTGGCTGGTGTTCCATCGGTTGACCTGGGAGAACGACACCCGCGTCGTCAAATCGATCCTCGGCAACGAGTACGCCGAGGACGTCAAGGACCTGGCGACCGGGTCGGCGTACCTCCTGGCCGACTGGGAGGAGACGGTCCGGGAAGTCCGGTTTCGGGAGAAAAAGACCGCCGACGCCGGCGAGACGCCGTCCCTCTCGGCATCGAAACGTCGCGATTTGACGTCTCCGGCCTCGGAGTCAAGCACCACGCCGGCCGGGATGGCCGAACGGACCGATCAGGAAGCTGTCGAGTCGGCAGCCGGAGCGGCTACCGACACCCAGGCAGCCGAGACCGAACCGACCGAGACCGCCACAGGTGACACGGACGATACCGACGCGCCGACCGATACTGTCGAGCCCCTGGATGCCGGGTCGCCCACGGTCCTCGAGGAACCGGCGGATAGTGGGGAATCGAATACCGACCTGGCGGATCCCGACCCGCCGTCCCGGACACCACCCGCACAGCCCGATCGGAATACGGATGCCATGGGCAGCCACGACTCGACTACCCGACCCGAGAACCACGCCGAGGAACCGCCGGAGGAGGCGGCTGCGGAGACGCTGTGGGAACTCGGCCAGTTCGTCACGTACGTCCTGGTTCGATCGATCGGGTCGGTGACCTACGGGCTGCGGGTCGGCTACGCCCGGCTCATGGGGCATTCGAAGCCGGCAGACCGGTTGGGGCCTCTATCGGTCGACGAAGCCGGGTCGCGACCGGCCCCGTCTCGATTCGCGATTCGCATTCTCGGGGTGCTCGTGTTTCTCATCTTCCTGTTGCTCGTGTTCGCTTTTGTTGGCCTGTAGTGGAGTAACCTTAATTCGACGCCGCTCGCAGGGGACACCGTGTCCCGACGACCCGACCGCGTCTACATCTCCCAGGCCGAAGGGACCGATCTCCAGGTCTATCACACGGCGGTCGAGTGCCCCGTGCTGCCCGGGGCATACCAGGTCCTCGACCGCTCGCGCGCCGAGGAAGAGGGGCTCCGGGAGTGCCATCGCTGTCGGGAGAAGCGCTTCGACGTTCTCGAACTGTAACTCCGGATCGTGAAGCCTCGGAATCCATTCGACGGGGTCTCTTGCTGGCACCCATTTGCTATAGCGATATTTGGTTTATTCATTGCCTCACGACCGCCCGCTTTCGGCGAATGGGTCGTCGATCGCGGGCTATCCGACCGGGAGTCGGGAAAACTGGCCCCGTTTGATTGCCGTTGCCACCCGCTCCTGGTCCACGCTGACGCTGCCCGGATATTTGCGCTCGAAATAGCTCGTGATGTTCGCGATATCGCGCCGGAGGAATTCATCGCTGTTTGCGTGATCGGTCGACACCGCCTGGGGCCAGTCGAAGAGCGTGATCCCACTCTCGCTCACGATGACGTTGTACTCGCTGATGTCCGCGTGCACGTAGCCCGCCTCGAAGGCGGCCTGAATTTCCCGCAAAATCAACTCGAGAACACCCGAAACCTGCGCTTCCGGGAGTTTCGATTTTGCCAGTTCGACGCCGGGGACTTTTTCCATCACGATCGCGTGGCGGTTCTGATCGATGGGCTGGGGCACGGAAACGTCCGGATACAGCGCCTCGAGGACCTCGAACTCCCGTTCGGCGGCTATCCTCGCGGTGTACAGCCAGGAGACGTGTTCTCGATCGGCCGTGTACTCCCGGCCCCGGTGGACCTCCCGGAAGTTGGCAAATCCCTCGCGGTGAAATTTCAGCGCCAGCGGCTTGTACGACTGGACCTCGTACACGTCACTTTCCTTGCCGACCCCGAGTGGAGCCCCGAATCCCTCGACCGTGTCTCGTTCGGCAAAGGTGTGCAACGCGAGGGCGTCGTACCCCCGTTTGGTGAGTTTGATTCCCTCGTACTGGATGGTCTTTCGCTCCACGAGCTCGTGATCGAGCATCCGATTCAGATGAAAATCCACGTTTTCCGTCGTGAGCCCGGAAAAATTGGGTAGCTTCTCCCGGTTGACCCACTCGGAAAAGCGCATACCGTGCTCGACCCCCGAAAGGAGATGAAAGTCCTCGGGTTCGAGGTCAGTCATCAGCCGGGCAACTGGCTCGGTCATGTCGGTCGTAGTTACTCCCCTCAGTTAAGTACATGGACCGAATATTGCCGAATACAACCCGGTGGTAAACTGTATTTCGCTATATGTAATTTTGGCCTTCCCTCACTTCGCTCCAGTATCGGTTCCCGGCACGAAATTCCTCACGGGAAAGGACCTTATTGCGGGGTCAAATACACCGTGTATGCGAATTGGAGCACACGTTTCTATCGCTGGTGGCGTCGACAATGCAGTCGGTCGGGAACTCGAAGTTGGCGGGAACTGTGGACAGATCTTCACGCATTCCCCACAGGTCTGGCAGGAGCCGAACATCGGCGATAGGGAGGCAGCGACGTTCGTCGAGGAAACGACAGCCGAGCTGGCGGGCCCGTGGGTGATTCACGCCTCGTATCTGGTCAATCTCGCGACGCCGAAAGACGACCTTCGGGCGAAGTCGGTCGATTCGATGCAAGCGGAAGTCGATGCCGCCGCGAAACTCGAAATCCCCTACGTAAACGTGCATCTCGGGGCGCATACGGGGGCGGGCGTCGAGGGCGGCATCGCGAACGCCGCGAGCGCCCTCGACGAACTGACGATACCGGATGGCGTCACCGTGCTCGTGGAATCGGACGCGGGAAGCGGGACCAAGCTCGGCGGTGACTTCGAACATCTCGCCGGCGTGCTCGAACAGTCCGATCAGGATCTCGAGGTGTGTCTCGACACTGCTCACGCGTTTGCAGCGGGCTATGACCTTTCATCCCCGGAAGCCGTGGACGAGACCGTCGCGGCCTTCGAGGAGGTCATCGGCCTCGATTCGCTTGCCTGCATCCACCTCAACGATTCCAAACACGGCGTGGGCACTAACAAAGACGAGCACGCACACCTCGGCGAGGGCGAAATCGGCGTCGACGGGATTCGCGCCGTTCTCAGCCACGAAGCACTCCGGGACCGGCCGTTCGTTCTCGAAACCCCGACGGAGGACGGCCGGGGCTTCGCGTGGAACATCGAACGCGCCAGGGAACTCCGGGAGGCTTAACCCCTCACCGACCCCAGCAGACCTGTGCGGCAGTTTACGCCGGAATACTTGCGCGAAACACGCCGCGGGCTCTGGGACGATCGTTCGGCGCTTTCACCGGTCGTTCGCGGCGATCCGGCGCGTCTTCTCGACGTGGGGGCGGGCACTGGCGCGTTCACGACCGTCTTACGCGAGGAATCCGGAGCAAGGGTGCTCGCGCTCGACGCAGATCGGGAGCTTCTCCAGGCGGGGGCTGTCCCCCACGCTTTCGAGGGGGCTGCGACGGCACTCCCCTTCACAGACGACTCTATCGACGTCGTCGCGTGTCAGGCGCTCCTCGTGAACGTTCTCGAGCCGGCTGCGGTTCTCGCAGAATTCGGTCGGGTCGCAAGCGACCGCGTCGCGGTCGTCGAACCGGACAACGGGGAGGTGACCGTCGACTCCACGGTCGAGGACGAATCCGGGCTGTCCGAGCGTGCTCGCTCGTATTACATGGCCGGTCTCGAGACCGATTCCCGTCTCGGCCGCGACCTGCGTTCGCTCTTCGAGGGCGCCGGCCTCACCGACATTTCCGTCTCCCGAAAGCGCCACGAACGGGTGACTGAACCACCCTATTCCCCGGAAGCGATGGAATCAGCCCGGCGGAAGGTGACGGCCCGACGGCTTGACGACCACCGGGAGACGCTCCTCGCGGGCGGCCTTTCTCCGGCGGAATTCGACCGCCTCCGCGACGACTGGCAGGCGATGGGTCGAGCGGTCGTCGAACAGCTGCAGGCCGGAACCTATCGCCGTCGGGAGACGATCCCGTTTTACGTGGCGGTCGGACACGTCGAGTGAGCGAACTCACTTTTTAAGGTGACGAGGCTCGAACGCCGGTGCATGGATCCCCGCATCCAGGAACACGCACGGATTCTCGTGGATCATTCCGCGGCAATCGAAGCCGGCGACAACGTCATCGTAACGGCTCCGGCCGTCGCCGAAGACCTGGTCGTCGCCGTGTACGAGGAACTCGGCAAACGCGGCGCCAACCCGATGCAGATGGGTGGGAGTTCCCGGGCCAGTCGGGCCTTTCTCAAGGCAGCCGACCCGGACGAATTCGAACTTCCGGAACACGCCCACGCAGCTGTTTCGGAAGCCGACGCCGCGATTCGGGTGCGTGCGGACCGGAACACGAACGAAACGGGGGACGTCGATCCGGCGGTCAACACCGCCTACCAGAAGGTGAACCAGCCCATTTCCGAGGAGATGATGGAGAAGCAATGGGTCCTCACGCAGTTCCCCGCGCCCGGCAACGCACAGGACGCCGAAATGAGTACCGAGGGCTACGAAGACTTCGTGTACGACGCCATCAACAAGGACTGGGAGGCCCAGCGCGCCCATCAGGCCCAGATGGTCGAAATTCTCGATGACGCCTCGACGGTGCGGATCGTGAGCGGCGAGGAGACCGACCTCACGATGAGCGTCGACGGCATGATCACGGAGAACGACGACGCCGAGCACAATCTCCCCGGCGGCGAGGTGTTTACGGCTCCAGTTCCGGATACAGTCGAGGGAACGGTCCTGTTCGACATGCCGCTCATGGCCCAGGGGCGGGAAGTTACCGACGTCGCTCTCGAGTTCGAGGACGGAGTGGTCGTCGAGCACGCCGCCGAGAAGAACGAGGACGTGCTCTCGGCCGTTCTCGAGACCGACGAGGGCGCCCGACGCGTCGGCGAGCTGGGAATCGGCATGAATCGTTCCATCGACCAGTTCACGTACAACATGCTTTTCGACGAGAAGATGGGGGATACGGTCCACCTCGCCCTGGGCCGGGCATACGAGGACACCGTTGGCGAGGGCCGCGAGCGGAACGACTCGGCCGTCCATATGGACATGATCGTCGACATGAGCGAGGATTCCCGGATCGAGGTCGACGGCGCAGTCGTGCAGCGAAACGGGACGTTCGTCTTCGAGGACGGCTTCGAGGAGACTGCATAGCCGGGGCTCGGGCCGAAACGGTGAAACCTCCGAGTCGGCAAACCCATCCTCATGGACTGTGATCGGTGTGGCCGGGATGCGGTGTATTACGCAGCGTATTCGGGCGCGCACCTGTGTGAAGCCCACCTCCAGCAGTCAGTCGAGCGGCGGGTCCGTCGACGGATTCGCGCTGACGACTTGCTCCCGCGGGAGGCGACCCCGGAGAATCCCGTCACCTGGCTGATCGGGCTCTCCGGGGGGAAAGACAGCGCCGTGCTCACGCACATTCTGGCCGAGACCTTCGGCCAGGATCCCCGCGTCGAACTCGTGGCCATTTCGGTTCACGAGGGGATCGAGGGGTATCGGGACGAGAGTCTCTCGGCCGCCGAGGCGCTGGTCGCGGACCGACCCGTGGAATACGTCGAGACCGGCTACGAGGCCGAATTCGACCTCCAGATGGACGAGGTCGTCGACGACGATCCGTGGGACATGGCCCCGTGTGCGTACTGCGGCGTGCTTCGACGGGACGTGCTCGCGGATGCTGCCAGGGAGCACGACGCCGACGTTTTGCTGACCGGCCACAACCTCGACGACGAGGCCGAGACGGCGCTGATGAACATTCTCGAGGGTGACATCGACCAGATGGCCCAGCATTACGACGCCAGCCTCGCCCCGCTTTCGGCCAGACAGGGCGAGGACTCCTTCGTTCCGCGGGCGAAACCGCTCCGCGAGGTGCCCGAATCGGAGGTGGCGCTTTACGCACGCACGGCGGGCATTCCCGCCCACATCGCGGAGTGTCCCTACGCCAGCGAGTCCTTCCGCGGGACGGTCCGCGATATTCTCCTCGCACTCGAGGACGAGCATCCCGGAACCCGCCACTCGATCATGGCGGGGTACGAAGAAACCGCACGGCTAGCCGCCAAGAATCGGCGTCACGGCGAGGCTGGCCCGTCGGGCGTCTGTGAGAACTGCGGTGCGCCAACCGATCGTTCGGTCTGTCGCGCTTGCGAACTCAGAGCCGCACTCGAGTAAAAGAGTCAGGGGACTCGACCGGCTTCCATTTCACCGGATGACGTCGAGTCCGTTCTCCTGTTCGAGTTCGTTCTGGCCCCCGTCGGAGTGGGCGCCGAAAGCCTGCGAGCCGCTCTCGGCGCTGCCGGGGTTCTCGATCTCCGCCCGGGAGCGGTCGGCCTGCTCCTGGGTGGACGGCCCGAGAACCTGTGCGCTCTGCACGCCGGTCATGATGGCCATCACGCGGACCTTGCCCTTGTAGTTCTCCTGGATCCGCGCGCCCCAGATGACGTTCGCGGAGGCGTCCAGGCGTTCGGTGATGTTGTCGGCGATGCCCTCGGCCTCTTTGAGCGTGAGGTCGGGGCCGCCGGTGATGTGGACGAGGCCACCGGAGGCGCCGCGGTAGTCGACGTCCAGGAGCGGGTGGTTCATCGCGTCCTTGACCACTTCCTGGGTCTTGTTCTTGTCCTGGG
>JBKGZU010000072.1:0-6981 GCA_046543215.1 Halodesulfurarchaeum sp.
GGTCGGAACAGTTGAAGGTTTCGAAACTGCGGACCGGCGGGTGGAATTACGAAAGCGTTAAGTGATGTACAAACTTGTTCATCAAGTACCGAATTAGTACATCGCCAAAGCCATGAAAGCATACATCGAACGCGTCGCCGAGGGGGAGGATCTCACCGTTTCGCAAGCCCGCACCGCGGCGACACAGGTTTTCGAGGACGCGACCGACGCCCAGATCGGGGCGCTGTTGACCGCGCTTCGGGCCAAAGGCGAAACCGAGGCCGAAATCGCGGGTTTTGCCCAGGGAATGCGCGCGGCCGCTCGAACCATCGAGCCCGATCGGAGTCCACTGGTCGACACCTGTGGAACTGGCGGCGATGACTACGACACGATCAACGTCTCGACGACCAGCGCCATCGTCGCCAGCGGCGCTGGCGTTCCGATCGCCAAACACGGCAATTACTCGGTTTCCTCCTCGTCGGGCAGCGCCGACGTCCTCGAGGCGGTCGGCGTTCCGGTCGACGCGGAACCGCCGTCGGTCGAACGGGCGATCGAACAGGCCGGAATCGGGTTCATGCTGGCTCCGGTCTTTCATCCCGCGATGAAGGCCGTCATCGGCCCCCGGCAAGAGCTGGGCATGCGCACGGTGTTCAACGTCCTTGGCCCGCTCACGAATCCGGCTGGCGCCGACGCGCAGGTTCTCGGCGTGTACGATCCCGAGCTCGTCCCGCTCATCGCGCGGGCGCTCGCCCACATGCCCGTCGAACATGCGCTGGTCGTTCACGGCTCGGGACTCGACGAGATCGCGATCCACGACGAGACGACCGTCGCCGAAGTCGAGGGCGACAGGATCGAGGAATACACGATCCGGCCGTCGGATCTCGGCCTTTCTCGGGCCGGGATCGAGGCCGTCTCCGGGGGCAGCCCCGCGGAGAACGCGACCCACCTCCAGCGAATTCTCGACGGGACCGCCGACGGGGCGATGCGGGACATCGTGCTCGCGAACGCCGGGGCCGCCATCTACGTCGCCGGCGAGGCGACCAGCTTGGCCGACGGGGTCGAAGTGGCCGGCAAGGCGATCGATTCCGGCAAGGCCGAAGGAAAACTCGCGGATCTCGAAGGGGTCCCGGCGGCCTGAGATGGTCCGCGTGAAAGTCTGTGGGTTCACCCACGAGGACGACGTGCAGGCGGCCGTGGCGGCGGGGGTCGACGCGCTCGGGGCAATCGTCGACGTGCCGGTCGAGACGCCGCGAGAAGTCTCGCCGGCGACGGCGGCGAGGCTCTTCGAAGGCGTCCCGCCGTTCGTCAGCACCGTCCTCGTGACCATGCCAGAGACCGTCGACCGGGCCCGGGAACTGGTCGAAACGGTTCGCCCCGACGCGATCCAGATTCACGATGGTCTCTCCCCCCAATCGATTGGTACACTCTCGGAGATCGGGGTCAAAACGATCGCCTCTGTGAGCCACGACGATCCCACAATCGAGGAGTATGCCGTGGCGGCTGACGCAGTCCTCGTCGACTCGACCGACGAGTCTGGAGCCGGCGGAACCGGCCGGACCCACGACTGGACGGCGACCCGAGAGTTGCAGACCCTCGACGCACCGCTCATCCTGGCGGGAGGACTCACACCCACAAACGTCGGCGAAGCCGTCCGCACCGTCGGTCCATACGCAGTCGACGTGGCCTCGGGCGTCGAGGGCGAGCCGGGGCGAAAAGACCCGGACATGGTCCGCAAGTTCGTCGAGCGGGCCCTGGCGGAGGGTGCAAGATGACCGAACTCGACGTCTCCCGAGCCGCGTTCGCCGACCTCGTTTCGGGCCCGGATCCCGTGGTGGCTCGCGTCGCCGCGGAACTGCCGGTGGACGTCTCGCCACTCTCGGCTGCGCTCGCTCTCGAGGACCGAAGCGAGTACAGTTTCCTGCTCGAAAGCGGCGAGAAGACCGCTGCAAGCGACCCGGCTGACGCCTTTTCGGCCAGCGATTCGACCGATCGACACGCCCGCTTTTCCTTCGTGGGCTACGATCCGGATGCGGTGATTACCCTCGATACCGACGGCGATTCCGTCGAGCGGCTCCGGGATTCCGCGGCGGCCGATCTCGTCTCCCTGGGTGATGGCGACGTCCTCGACCGACTTCGTGGCGCGCTCCCGAACGTCGAACGCCGCGGATTCCCCGACGGGGACCGACAACTCCTCTCGGGGGGCGTCGTCGGGTTTCTCGCCTACGACGCCGTCTATGACCTGTGGCTCTCGGAGGTCGGGCTCGAACGCCCCGAGCGGCGGGTGCCGGACGCCCAGTTCGTCCTCACGACGCGGACCCTCGCTTTCGATCACGCGGCGGAAACGGTCTCGCTGGTCTTGACGCCGGTGGTCCCACCGTCGGCTGACCCGGGGCAGGTGTACGAGGAGCTTCTCGCGGAGGCTCGGTCGGTTACTGCAACCCTGCGGGAGACGAACCGGGGATCGAGCGGCCGATTCCACCGGACCGCCGAGCGGGCCGGCGACCGGGAGACCTACGAAAATGCGGTGAGGAAGGCCAAACGGGCCGTCAACGAGGGCGAGATCTACCAGGCGGTGATCTCGCGCACGCGTGAACTCGACGGCGAGATCGACGCCGTCGGGCTCTACGAATCCATGCGTTCGGTCAACCCCTCGCCGTACATGTATCTACTCTCCCACGGGGACCGATCGATCGTCGGGGCCAGCCCCGAGACGCTGGTCTCGGTCGCCGGCGAGACGGTGTTGAACAACCCGATCGCTGGCACCTGCGCCCGGGGATCGAGCCCGGCCGAGGACCGCCGGTTGGCCGGCGAAATGCTGGCCGACGACAAGGAGCGGGCCGAGCACACGATGCTGGTCGATCTCGCCCGGAACGACGTTCGACGGGTGTCCCGGCCGGGGAGCGTGGACGTCGAGGAGTTCATGCGCGTGCTAAAGTACAGTCACGTCCAGCACATCGAGTCAACGGTGACGGGTCAACTCCGCGAGGACCAGGACGCCTTCGACGCCATTCGGGCCTGCTTTCCCGCGGGGACCCTTTCCGGCGCGCCCAAGATCCGGGCGATGGAACTCATTCACGAGCTCGAGTCGGAGCCCCGGGGGGTCTACGGGGGCGGCGTCGGCTACGTCTCCTGGCAAGGGGACGTGGACATGGCGATCGTGATCCGGACGGCGACGATCGAGCACGGAATCCCGGACCGCTTGCGGGTGCGAGCGGGTGCTGGCGTCGTCGCCGACTCGGACCCCACAAGCGAGTACGAGGAAACCGAGGCGAAGATGGACGGGGCCCTCTCGGCCGTCGAGGCCATCGAGCCGGGAGGTGAGCCCCGGCCATGAAGGTGCTCGTCGTCGACAATTACGACTCCTTCACGTACAATCTCGTCGAGTACGTCTCGGAGAGCCGATTGCCGGACGGGGGTCGGCCCGAGACGGTCGTCGTGAAGAACACGGTCGATCTGGAGCGCATTCGGGCGGAAGCCCCGGACGCGATCGTCGTCAGTCCAGGCCCCGGTCACCCGAAAAACGAGCGAGACGTCGGGGTGTCTGCACCCGTACTCAGTGACGTGGCCACGACGATCCCGACGATGGGAGTCTGTCTCGGCATGGAGGCCGCAGTTTGGGAGTATGGCGGACGGGTGGGCACCGCGCCGGAGCCGGTCCACGGAAAGGCCGCCCCCGTGGAACACGACGGCCGGGGAATTTTCGAGGGGATCGCGCAGGGGTTTCAGGGCGGCCGGTACCACTCGCTCGTCGCCCTCGACGTTCCGTCCACCTTCGAGGTCTCCGCCGGAACCGGACACGACGGCCAGCAAATCCCGATGGCGATTCGGCACCGCGAGTATCCGCTCGTGGCCGTGCAGTTCCACCCGGAGAGCGTGCTCACGGCGGTCGGTCACGAGATAGTCGGGAACTTCCTTTCGGCGGCCCGGACGGATCGCCTCCCGGCCGCGGAAGAACCGGCAGCGAAAACCGATAGTTGAACCGAAGCGTTGTGTGGGGGACGAAGGCGCTCGATTTTACTTTCGGTCCGCTGGGAGTAGGCTTATACTGGTCCCACCGTTACCCGAGTAGTGGTTACACACCCGCCAGGTGTGGTCTTGTTCCACACCTCGACTGCGGGAAACGAAACGTATCAGCCGGCGTGGGGCCAACCCGGCACAGGACACATGCACATGGGACATTCGCGGACAGATCTGACACTGGAGGTATCGAGATGAGTATGGAAACGACCGGGGAGTACACGTTGCCCGTCAAGCGCGTCACCGGTGACACCCTGGCGGATCGACTCACTGCGAACGCCTATCACAATATCCTCCCGGCCAGATATCTCAAACAGGACGCGGAGGGCAATCTCGTCGAGAATCCGGAGGACCTCTTCGTCCGGGTCGCCCGGAACATCGCACTCGCAGAGGTACCGTACGAGGCCGCAAACAGGGACCTCGAAGTTACCGTCCGGCCGGACCAGGTCAAGCCGGACCACCCGCGTCGGGACGAACTCGCCGCCGAGGTCTTCGGGGAGGGAACAGTCGTTGGCGACGACGTCGAGACGCCACTCACGCCGGAAAACGTCAACAAGTTCGCCTACGAGACCGTGGTTCCGGAGCTCCCGGCGGCCATCAAGGATCACGTCGAGGGGCTTGCCACCGAGTACCAGGAGTTGATGTCGACCCTGTCGTTCATGCCGAACTCCCCGACGCTGATGAACGCCGGGAACGAACTCCAGCAGCTTTCTGCCTGCTTCGTCAACTCGCCCGACGACGACCTCGCTGACATCCACGAAACGGCAAAGGAAGCGGCGTTGACGTTCCAGAGCGGGGGCGGCATGGGCTATGCCTTCTGGAAGCTCCGGCCATATGGTGACGCCGTCGGTTCGACCGGCGGCATCGCCTCCGGGCCGATCACCTTCATGCGGACCTTCGACCAGATGACCGAGACCATCGCCCAGGGCGGCACTCGTCGTGGGGCCCAGATGGCGGTCATGCGCATCTCACACCCCGACGTCGTGGAGTTCATCCACTCGAAGAACAAGGACGTCTCGCTCGCCCACACGCTCAAACTCAACGATCCGGACGACCCCACCTACACCGACTTCTCCGAGGCCCTCGAGGAGGCCCGCGAACTGATCGACGAGGAGGGCCGCGTTCCCGAACACCTCCGGAACGCCGTCGAGGGCCACCTCTCGAATTTCAACATTTCCGTCGGCGTGACCGACGGCTTCATGGAAGCGCTCGAGAACGGCGAAGAGTACACGCTCACGAACCCCCGAACCGAAGAGCCCCACATCGCGACCGAGGAGACGAAAGAGATGTACAGCCGTTACGGGCTCGGCGACTACGTCGAGGTCGGCGAGGAGCTCTCGCTCCCGGCGTCGGTGCTCTGGGACCGCATCGTCGAGGGCGCTCACGAGAACGGCGAGCCCGGCGTGATCTATCTCGAGCGGGCGAACAAGGAACACTCCTTCGACGTGGCGGAGCATCCGGACCACCGGATGCTCGCCACCAACCCGTGTGTCACGGGGGAGACGTTGATCAGCACGGAAGACGGTCTCGTGCCGGCCGAGGAGCTGTACGAGCGAGGAGTTGCCCGAAACGTCGTCGTGGACGGCCGGCTGAGCGACGACACGGTCAAGGAGGCAAGTAGCGTCTTCAAGACGGGCGTGAAGGACGTCTACGAACTCACGACCGAAGAGGGATACCAGCTCCGTCTGACCGCCGACCACCGGATGATGACCGAGGACGGCTGGGTCGAAGCCCAGGACCTCGAACCCGGCGACAGCGTTCACGTCCAGAACCGAAAGGGCGTGTTCGGTGCCCACGGGTCCGCCGAGGAGGGACGTGTCCTCGGGTGGCTCGTCGGGGACGGCCATCTCAAAGACGGGGAGGAACGGGCCGTTCTCAACTTCTACGACGAGGACGCCACGATCTCCGAGCAGTTCGCCGAGGACGTGAACGAGGTCGTTCGAGAGCCACTCGGTAACGGCGATTACGACGTCGGCGTCAACGACATCACCCGAAGTGACGACTATCGAGGCGCTCAGGCCGTCGAGCAGCGCGTTCGTTCCACCCGCCTGTACGAGTACGCCGCGGAGGCCGGTCTGGCCGAGGAAAAATTGCAGGTCCCCGAGGCCGTCATGCGTGGCAGCGAGGAGATGGCCCGTGGCTTCCTCCGGGCGCTCTTCACCGCCGACGGTGGCGTCCAGGGGACCGTCGAGAAGGGCGTCTCGGTCCGGTTGACGAGCACCAACGTCGAACTGCTCCGGGACGTCCAGCGCCTGCTCGTGAATTTCGGCGTCTTCAGCAAGATCTACGAGGATCGTCACGAAGCGGGCCGGCAGGAAATGCCGGACGGAACGGGGGGCACGGCAACCTATGAGCGGCAGGCCGATCACGATCTGGTCATCTCGAAGGACGCCCTGCTCGCCTTCCGCGAGGAAATCGGCTTCCTTCGGGACGACAAGAACGCCACCCTCGACGAACGGCTTTCTGAATACAGTCGGGCACCCTACAGCGAAACGTTCGAGGCGACGGTCGCATCCGTCGAATTCGACGGTCACGAACCGGTGTACGACTTGACCGAGCCGGACACCCATTCCTTCGTCGCCAACGGACTCGTCTGTCACAATTGCGGAGAACAGCCCTTGGAGGAGTACGAGGCCTGTAATCTCGGTCACATCAACCTCTCGACGATCGTCGCCGAGGAACACCCGGACTGGCGGGCCTGGTCTGCCGCCAACGACGGCGACTATGCCGACCAGGAAGCCGCGATCAGCGCGTTCCTCGATGCGGCAATCGACTGGGAGGAGTTCGATCGCCGCATTCGGCTCGGGACGCGGTTCCTCGAGGACGTCGTCACGATGTCCGATTTCCCCGTCGAGAAGATCACCGAGACGGTCCGGGAGATGCGGAAGATCGGGCTCGGGATCATGGGCATCGCCCAACTGTTCGTCCAGCTCGGGATGCGGTATGGCTCCGAACCCGCAAACGAGGTCGCCCGCCAGCTCATGA
>JBKGZU010000073.1:0-6974 GCA_046543215.1 Halodesulfurarchaeum sp.
AGCCGCCCATTTCGTGGACCGTGTTCGCGGATCGAGTTGAGAGTATCGGTCGTCGAAGTGAAGAAAAGCGGTGGCGAATGACCGATCAGGCGAAGGTCTTCGAGACGTCGTCGTCTTCCTCTTCGGCCTCGAGTTTCTCCCGGGCCTCCCGGAAGTCCTGGGTCGTGATCGTCTCGCGGTCGTCACGGATGGCGAACATGCCGGCTTCCGTGCAGATCGCCCGGATGTCGGCCCCGGACATGCCGTCAGTGTCACGGGCGAGTTGCTCGTAGTCCAGATCGTCCTCGACGGACATGTTCCGGGTGTGGATCTCGAAGATCTTCTGCCGTCCCTCCTCGTCCGGGAGCGGGACCTCGATCAGGCGGTCGAAGCGGCCCGGCCGGAGGATCGCCCGGTCGAGCATGTCAAAGCGGTTCGTCGCCGCGATGATCCGCACGTCCCCCCGGTCCTCGAAGCCGTCCATCTCGGAGAGCAGTTGCATCATCGTCCGCTGGACCTCGGCGTCCCCGGAGGTCTTCGAGTCGGTCCGCTTGGAGGCGATCGCGTCGATCTCGTCGATGAACAGGACTGCCGGTTCGTGTTCCCGGGCGACCTGGAAGAGGTCACGGACGAGTTTCGCCCCCTCGCCGATGAACTTGTGGACGAGTTCCGAGCCGGCCATCTTGATGAAGGTGGCGTCGGTCTGCCGGGCCACGGCCTTGGCCATGAGGGTCTTCCCGGTTCCTGGCGGCCCGTGGAGGAGCACCCCGCTCGGGGGTTCGATCCCGACGGTATCGAAGAGTTCCGGGTTTTCGAGCGGCAGTTCGACGGTCTCCCGCACCTCGTTGAGTTCCTCGGTGAGGCCACCGATGTCCTCGTAACCGACGTCAGGGCTCTCCTCGACCTGCATCACTTTCGCGCGCACGTCAGCTTCGTCGTCGAGCCGCTTCACGATGGAGAGGGAGTTGTTGACGGCGACTCGGGCGCTCGGCTCGAGTTCCTCGCGCATCTCCTCGGTCACTTCGGTCAGGGCCTCCTGATTGTTGCCGTGCTGCTTGATCACGACGCCGTCGTCGGTGAGTTCCTGCACGGTCGCGACGAAAAGTGGAGACTGCTTGAGCTTCTTGTTCTCGTGAGAGAGCCGTTCGAGTTTCTGCTGGTACTTGTTGTTCTCCGCGTTCGCGTCGAGGAGCCGATCCCGCATCTCCTCGTTTTGTTCCTCGAGAACCTCGAGGCGTTCCTGGAGGACGTCGAGTTTCTCCTGTTGAGACGCCTCCTCGTCGTAGGGGAGATCGACGTCGTCCACGGTTTCGGTCATCAGGGACAGGTAAGGTACTGGCTCATAAGAGCGTTCGGGTGGTGGCACCGTCTGCTGGGCGTCAACCGCCGTTCCAGGGATTCGGCCGCCGGCGGGCCGAAATTCCCGCTCCGGGCCATCGAAATTAAACGTGATGGGGAATAAGGTTCCAGCAACCGGATGACCCACGTCATACACACGGGCGATACCCACATCGGCTACCGGCAATATCATCGCCCGGAGCGCAGAGCGGACTTCCTGACCGCGTTCGAGCAGGTGGTCGCCGACGCCGTCGAACAGGACGTGGACGCGGTCGTCCACGCGGGGGATCTCTTCAACGACCGGCGTCCCGGCCTGGCGGACCTTCAGGGTACGATTTCGATCCTCGAGGCCCTCAGGGCCGCCGAGATTCCCTTTTTGGCGATCGTGGGCAACCACGAGGACGCCCGGGACGGCCAGTGGCTCGATCTCTTCGAACAGCTCGGGCTGGCCACGCACCTCGACCGGACGGGAACGGTCGTCGGCAACACCACCTTCTACGGCCTCGATTTCGTTCCGCGGGCCAAGCGAACCGATCTCACCTACGATTTCGAGCCGCCGTCGACCGAACACGCCGCGCTGGTCGCACACGGCCTCTTTTCCCCGTTTCCCCACGGTGACTGGGACCTGGAGGAAGTGCTTGCCCGCGCGTCGGTCGATCTGGACGCCGTGCTGCTAGGCGACGATCACACGCCGGCCCAACGGCAAATCGACGGGGCGTGGGCGACCTATTGTGGCTCGACAGAACGCACGAGTGCCTCCCAGCGGGAACCGCGGGGGTACAATCTCGTCAGGTTCGACGAGGAGGTTTCCATCACCCGCCGGACTATCGACACTCGCGAGTTCGTCTTCATCGACGTCGATCTTGCGCCGTCCGAGGGCGATTCCCTCGTTCGCGAACAGATTCGGGCGGCCGACGTCGAGGACAGCGTCGTCATCGTCACGATCGAGGGCGACGGGGACTCGATTCCGCCGGCGGATATCGAAGCCGTGGGGGCCGAGGAGGGCGCACTGGTGACCCGGGTGAACGATCGCCGGGAGGTCGACACAGAGCGGGAGTCGACTGTCTCCTTTGCAGACCCGGACGAGGCGGTCGCCGAGCGCGTCCGCGAACTCGGGTTGAGCGAGGTCGCCCGCTCCGTCGAGGAGGTGATCAGGGAGACCGAGGTCGCCCGGAGCAACGTCCGCGATCGCGTCGTCGAAACCGTCGAGGACCGCCTCGACGAGCCCGGGGCGTTCGTGCCCGCACCCGAACCCGAAACGGACGCTTCCGGTTCAGTTGCGGACCAAACAGCGGACGCGGACCGTGACACGCGGACCGAAACCGGTTCGCCCGACGCGTCCGAGGCGGACGAATCTGAACCGAACGAACCGGCCCAGGAGACCACGATGGAGGACTTCCTATGAGGTTTCAGCGGCTCTCGCTCCGGAACTTCAAGTGCTTTGCCGACACCGACGTGGACCTCTCTCCCGGCGTAACGGTCGTGCACGGAATCAACGGCAGCGGCAAGTCATCCTTGCTCGAAGCCTGCTTTTTCGCCCTGTACGGGGCGACAGCGATCGAACGGACCCTCGAGGAAATCGTGACGATCGGGGCCGAGGAAAGCGAGGTGGACCTCTGGTTCTCCCACGAGGGCGAGGACTACCATCTCCATCGCCGGATCCGGGCGACCGGCGAGCGGGCGGCCACGGCCGATTGCACGCTCGAAGGGCCCGCGGAGACGCTGACCGGGGTTGGAGACGTCGAGGCCGAAGTTCGTTCGATGCTTCGAATGGACGCCGAGGCCTTCGTCAATTCCGCGTTCGTCAGGCAGGGGGAGATCAACAAGCTCATCGAGGCCAGCCCGGCCGACCGGAAGCGGATGATCGATCGCCTCCTGCAACTCGGCCGCCTCGAAACCTATCGCGAGCGGGCGACAGAGGCCCGGCTGGGAGTCGAGACCCTTCTGGAGCGGCGGGCGGGGAGACTCGAGTCCCTCGAGGAGCAGATCGACGGAAAGGACGAATCGGCCCTGTACGAACGACAGTCCGCACTCGAAACGGAGATCGCGGAACTGGCGTCGAGGATCGAGGAATTCGAGACAGGCCGCGAAGAGGCACGCGAGACCCGCTCCGAAGCCGAATCCGTCCTCGAGGCTCACGAGGAGCGACGGGGGGAACTCGAAACGGTCACCGAGCGGATCGAGGACGTGCGCGAGCGCATTGCCGATGCCGAGGGCCGCCGCGAGCAGCTGGGCGATGCGATCGCCGACATCCGCAAGACGATCGCCGAGCAGGAAGCCGACATCGAATCGACGGCAGCGGATCTGGGGCTCGATACCGCCGAGGCCGAGGCGATCGAGGAAGCGATCGAAACCGAACGGAAGCAAAAAGAGGCGATCACCGAGGAGATCATGGAGCTCCGGGAGGCCGTCCAGTCCGCCGACCACGAGGCCGAAACGGCAGCCGAACGCGCCGAGGAGCTGACCGAACGAGCCGAAGCGAAACGGGAACGGGCCGAAGCACTCGCGGAAGAACGCGAGGAACTCGAAGCGAGCATCGACTCTGAACGCGAGGCCATCCGCGAAGCCGCCGACGCGATCGCCGAGCACCGGGCGGCATTCGAGGACGCGTCGATCGAGTTCGGCGAGACAGCTGCGTTCATCGAGGAGCGGACCGACGAACTGGAGACCGTCCGAGAGGAGGCGACGGCGCTCCGCGAGGAGATCGCCACCGTCGAGAACACGATCGAGGAGGGCGAGGCGTTGCTGGCTGCCGGGAAGTGTCCGGAGTGCGGCCAGCCAGTCGACGAATCACCCCACGTCGAATCGCTGGACGAGGACCGCGAGCGACTGGCCGACTTGGAGGCGGAGCTGGCGAGCGTGACCGAACGCCGGGAGTCGATCGAATCCGCGATCGAACGGGCAGAGACACTCCGCGAGCACGAGCGGGCGGTCGAACGCCTCCGCTCGGAAGTGCAATCTCACGGCGAGCGGGTCGCCGAAAAGCTCGAGGCGGTCGACGATCGAGGCGACCGGATCGAGGCACTTCGCACCGAGGCTGCGGACCTGGAAACGGAGGCAGACGAAGCCGAATCGACGGCCGAGGAGGCGGCGGAACGAGCGGCAACGCTCCGGGCCGAAATCGGCGATCGAAACAAGACACAGGGGGAACACACGGAGCGAATCGAGGCCCTCGAAGCGCTCCGCGAGTCGGTGAGCCAGGTAACGGAGCGTCGGGAGGCCGTCGAAAGCCATCGGGAGACCCGAGCGGAACTCGCGGACCGGAACGACGAGCGGCGAGAGACGCTGGCCAACCTCCGGGAGCGAAAGCGGTCACTCGGCGAAGCCATCGACGAGACGCGGGTCGAGGAGGCTCGAACGGAGAAACAGCGGGCGGAAGAATACCTCGAGCAGGTCCAGGAGACCCTCGCGGAAACGCGGGCGGAACGTGACGAGCGCCAGAGCGAACTCGTCGCGGTCGCGAACGAACTGGAAGAGCTGCGAACGCTGAAAGAAAAGCGGGAAGCAGTCGAGGAGACCGTCGATTCCCTGGAAACGGTACACGCGGAGCTCGCCGAACTGGAGACGATGTACGCCGATCTCCGGGCCGATCTCCGCCAGCGGAACGTCGAGCGGCTCGAGGCCCTGCTCAACGAGAGTTTCGACCTCGTCTATCGCAACGACTCCTATTCCCGGATCGAACTCGACGGGGCCTACGAACTCACGGTCTACCAGAAGGACGGCTCGCCGCTCGACCCGGACCAGCTCTCCGGTGGCGAGCGGGCCCTCTTCAATCTCAGTCTCCGGGCCGCGATTTACCGACTCCTCGTCGAGGGGATCGAGGGTGCAGCGCCAATGCCGCCGCTCATTCTCGACGAGCCGACGGTGTTTCTCGACAGCGGACACGTCACCCAGCTCGTCTCCCTGGTCGACTCGATGCGGGATCTCGGTGTCGAACAGATCATCGTCGTCAGTCACGACGAGGAACTCATCGGGGCGGCAGACGACCTGCTCCGGGTAAAAAAGGATCCCACGACGAACCGCTCCAGCGTCGAATCCGTCCGTCCAGAACTGCCGGGGACTGCCGACTGAACCCGCGAAGCCTGACTCAGCCTCCGGGCGCCTGTCGTCGATATCGCCAGGCCGAAAGCAGCAGGAGTATGACTCCCAGTGCGATCAGCAGGACGCCACCGGTTAGCTTCTCGGTGAACGCGAGCAATACGAGTCCGGCACCCACTGCGAGCACCCCGCCATTGAGCAGTCCGGCCTGCAGGAGGAATTCGCGACGGAGGCCCGGCTCCAACTTCGCGGGCGCGAAGTCGTTTGGGCCAGCCGCTGGTGCTCCCTGGCCAGCTGCTGTATCGTTCGGGATAGCCTCGGGATCGTCCGACGAATCCCCTGCGTTACGGCTCACGGACAGACCGGCGGGTGGATTCTCGTTAAGTGTTTCTGGTGGCGGATATCCAATGGTGTTCTTCCAGCGTCGGAAAAATCGCTTCAGCGGTTTTCGGCGAGCGACTCCACGGCTGTGGACTGGATCCAGGCGAGGGGGTTTTCGCCGTCGTACAGGACGATGCCATCTACTGTCTCGTAGGCCTCGATGTCGTCCTCGGCGGACTCACCGTCCGGTAACTCCGGCAGGTCGGCACGTCGATCCTCGCCTTTGGCGTGGTCGTCCACAGGTGGCACCTCGCCATTTGGTATGAAGTCACATGGTATAGGCCTTTCCCCGACGGGCCGGGGAGTCCCGGACCACTTTTCAGGGACCGCCCCAATTCCACAGGCAATGACGAACGCGGATCTCACGGAATTCGGCGGCTCGTCCGACCCGCCAGCCGAGCAGTCGAAGGAGGGACGGGCAGCCGAGGCGCGGGCGGTGGCCGGGAACGCCGATCCGGTGGTGACTGAGATCATCTCCGCGGAGACAGATGCGTTGCCGACGGCCGAGGAAACCCTCGACCTCGCGGTCACGCAGGTCGATTACACCGTCGAGGGATCAGGCGAACACGAACGCCCGGTCATTCACGTCTTCGGCCGCACCGCCGAAGACGATCTGGAGCACGTCCGCGTGCACGGATTTCGGCCGTACTTCTACGCGCCGACGAACTCCCTCGTGGAGCGTGACTTCGCCCGCGACGCGATCACCGGACACGAAGACGGCTTCGAAAGCATCCGGGGCGAATCCCTGACCCGGATTTACGCACAAACCCCACGGGACGTCGGGGCCATGCGGGAGGAGTTCGAGCACTACGAGGCGGACATCCTCTTCCCGAATCGCTTCCTCGTGGATCGAGACATCACGAGTGGCGTTTCGGTCCCCCTCCGGCGCGGGGAGGACGGCGCCATCTACGCCCACGCCGACGAGGTCGATCCGGTCGACATGAGTCCGAATCTCCGGGTCAACACCTTCGACATCGAGGTCGACGACCGTTCGGGGTTTCCCGAGGACGGCGAGGAGCCGATCATCAGCATTTCCAGCCACGACTCCTACCGGGACGAGTACGTCACCTGGCTGACCGAGCCCGAAGACAGCACGGCGCCGATCCCCGACCGCCTGTCGGAGCACGACCCGCTCGCTGGAGACGCCACCATCGAGGTCAGGACGTTCGCGGAGGAGGCGGCAATGCTCGAGGCGTTTCTCGACTACGTCGACGAGACCGACCCGGACGTCCTGACGG
>JBKGZU010000074.1:0-6904 GCA_046543215.1 Halodesulfurarchaeum sp.
AAACTGCTCTACGGGTCGCGGTTTCACAAACGAGAGCAGTCATTGACCCCGGACCAGGAGCTGCTGATTCGACACAATGACGAGGTCGATACAATTCCAATCGGGACACTTTGTGACGCGTACCTCCCGCAGGAGGGTGCTGCCACCCAGTCGATACCGGACGACATCGAAGTCCCCTCCTTCAACAGAGACACCCAGGAGACGACCTGGCAACCGGTCACCCATGCGATTCGCCACGAAACCGCGGCCGAGACCTACGAGATTACGACCGAAAAGGGTCGGACTGTCGAAGTAACTGGCAATCACAGTCTCTTTTCACTCGGTGCTGACGGGGAAATTTCTGAGGTCGACGCCGGTCAACTCGAGCCGGGGGATGCAGTGCTGGCGCCACGGCGAATCCCCCAGACCGATCGAACGGTCGAGAAGGTCAACCTCCTCGACTACATCGACCGGGACCAACTCGAAGGTCGGCGAGTCTACGTGTACGGATTCGAGGAGGAGACACTAGCCCAGCTTCGCACGGGGGAGACCATACGCAAAAAGCCGAACCCCGACAGCAGCAGAAAGCGGTCCTACTACCGATACGATGGCGTCGACATTCTCCGTGACAGTCTCGAACAGAACTACATCGAGAAGGGGTATCTCCCGGCGGAGACGGTTCTGGAACTCGGCTGGGAGCGGAAAGCTGCAGACTGCACGTTCAAAACCTACCGCGTCGGTGGGGAAGAGACGACGATGCCGGTGTCCGTCCCAGTGGACGAATCCTTCGTCAAATTACTTGGCTACTACATCTCCGAAGGCCATGCAGGTGACCGGCAGGTTGGGTTCACCTTTGGTTCACACGAATCCACGCTGGTCGAATCGACGGAACAGGCGGTCGCGACACTGACGGGCTCATCGACGACGGTCGAACGGGAGCGGAATTCGACTCGGGTGAAAGCGTTTGGCTCTCCACTCGCACTGTTTCTCGAATCGACGTGTGGAACCCAGGCTGCCGAAAAACGGATCCCCGCGTTCGTTTTTGATCTCGATCCTGCACTGCAGAAACGATTCATCACAGCCCTTTACGAGGGCGATGGATCGGATTCGCATCCGAGTAACGAACTCTCGCATACGACGACGAGTGAAACGCTGGCTCGTCAGTTATCGGTCCTCTGGAATATGCAGGGCGTGCTCGCGAGTGTCGAAGACGGCGAAAGTTCCGGCTATGCGGCGGAACCGAGCAAGCAATACCGGACCAAGGTGTACGGTGAAGACGCGTCCCTCCTCGACGTTTTCGAGACGACCTTACGGACCGGAGAGCAACAGTACAAGCGCATCCCAGCTTCGGTTCTCGATCCGGTTCGCGTCGACGAATCGCCAAACAAGACGGTTCCGGATACGATCCCCGGCCTGCTCGTGGCAGCGGGTATCGGCTCGAATTTCGACTATGCCGCGCAATATCAGCCGATAATCGAGGATGCGATCGCTGGCGAGCGCGTCGAAGCGCCACGGTTTGTGCACAATCTCGAACAGTGGGGACTGCTCGAGGATGGCAAAGCGACTGACCGGTTGCGAGAACTCTGGGATGCGGTCAACGCCGTTCACGGGTTCACAGACGGTGATTTGAGTTTGCTGAAGGTGACGTCCGTCGAACGAACCGACCCACCGGAATACGTCTACGACATTTCCGTGCCCGGCGCCACGGGTGGGGACGAGAACTTCGTCGTGGCGAACGACGGCGCACTGAGCGTCAAAAACAGCCGTGGTCAACAGGGAATCGGAATCTCAGCGGCTGTACTGTACGCTCAGCTGACTTCCGGGAAACCAGCCAAGATCACCAGTCGGACCGAGGGCCAGGAGCAAGCCCGCTACTTCGAACTCGTCATCGACACCGACGACAACGAACCCGAAATCCGCACGGAGACGACGACCACCTGGGACCGGAGCCACGGCACCCGCATCGAACTCGACATGGAGGCGAACATGCGGGCCCGCTCCCAGCTGCACGACTACATCAAACACACCGCCGTCGTCAACCCCCACGCCCGGATCGAACTCCGGGAACCCAAGGGCCACATCAAGTCCGAGCGGGCCGAGGGCGCAACCCTGCCCGCCGAAACCGAGGAGATCCGCCCCCACCCACACGGCGTGGAAATCGGCACGCTGCTCAAGATGCTCGCGAGCACCGATTCCCGGACGATCCGCGGCTTTCTGCAGACGGCCTTTACCCGGGTCGGTCAGAAGACCGCCGATCAGATCATCGCCGCCTTCGGCGACCGCGAGTTCGGTCGGCAGTTCCGCTGGCACCCGCCACAGAACCACGAGGACGTGAACCTGGCCCGGGTCGTCGTCGAGGCGGTGACCAACAAGGGCCGGGATCTCGAACGTCGGTTCGGGGATACATTGAGCGAGCAGGTCAGCGATGCGGCGCCAGTGAGCTACGACGAACTTCGGGACCTCGTGGACGGAGTCGCCGACGACCTCGCCGAGGAGTCCGGCCGAGCCTTCGGGAGCACCGTTCGCGCGAAGGTGCAGGAAGCCGCCTGGGGGGCCATCACGAACGATCGCCGGGGCGAGCTCTACCGGACGATCGACGAGGTGACCACCAAGCGGAAGGACGACGCGGCGATCGACGCGCTCGCCGAGCGACTCGCGGAACGGATCGCCGAGGTCGATCGCGACCAGTTCACCCGGAAGGCACTGGCCAAAGCGGTCGACCGGGCCGCGGATCTCACCGAGGAGATGGACGGGGAGACCTTCGGCGAGACCGCCCGGGAGAACATCGTCGCGGCCCTCTGGGACGGGATGGCCCGCGTCGAGGGCACACTTCCCAAACCCGGGGCACTCGCCGAGGATCGGGACGCCGCCAGCAATCTCATCGGGGGGATGGCCACCGTCGACGTGATGGCGCCGCCCTCGAACTGCCTCTCGCCGATCACGGCCGAGCAGATCGAGGCCGGACTCCGGAGCGAGTTCGACGCCGAGTTCTACACGGCCGCGACCCGCGACGCCGACGTCCACAGCGGCGACCCGTTCATCGCGGAGGCCGGAATCGCGTACGGTGGCGACATCGAGGACGCCTCGCCGGCGGAACTGATGCGCTTTGCGAACCGGGTTCCGCTCGTCTACCAGCGGGGGGCCTGTGCCATGACCGACGTGGTCAAGGGGATCAACTGGCGCAACTACGGTCTCGACCAACCGGGCGGGACCGGCATTCCCCAGGGGCCGGTGGTGATCATGATTCACGTCGCCTCGACGAACGTGCCCTTCACCAGCGAGTCAAAGGACGCCCTGGCGAACGTCCCGGAGATCGAGGACGAACTCGAACTCGCCCTCCGGGAGGCCGCTCGGGACCTCAAGTCCCACCTCAACAAGCGGGAATCGATGCGGAAACGACGCCAGAAGCAGAACGTCATCGCCGACATTCTCCCCACGATGGCGGCGAAGGTGTCCTCGATCACCGAGCGGGACCCGGTCGACGTGAGCGACTCGCTCGCGCGGATCATGAACAACGTCCTCGTCGAGCGCGAGCGGGAGGACGGAACCGTCCGCTTGCAAGTGGAAAATCACGGGTCGACGAACGCCGACCTCGAGATCACGGAGATCGTCAGCGAGGAACCCCGTGACCTCTCGGACGGATCGGTAGTCGAGATGGACGGGGAGTACTTCGTCACCTGGAAACCCGTCGTCGAAGGGGGTGGCGAGGCGACACTCGAATACGAAGTCGGTGATGAGGCGGAATTCGACGTGCAGGTCTCCGGGATCGAGGAGACGAAATTAACAGTGGAACAATGAGCGACGCAGAAGCACGAGCGAAACTGATCGACCTGGCGGCACAGTTTTACGACCAGTTCGAGCTGGGCGAGATCCCCCACATGGAGGTCCCGACCCGCTCGAAGTCGAACATCGTCTTCGACGACGAAGCGGGCGTCTGGGTCTACGGCGACCGGACGAGTTCCCGGAGCGCGAACTCGGTCCGGGGGGCCCGCAAACTCCTCAAGGCCGTCTACACGATCGAGTTCCTGGCCGACCAGCTCGATCAGGATCGCTCCTCGACCCTGCGGGAACTCTACTACCTCAGCGAATCCTGGGACGAGGAGGAGGCCCAGTTCACCGACCAGAGCCAGTCGGACAACCTGATCGAGGATCTGGAGATCGTCTCGGGGGTCAAACGCGAGGACTTCCACATGCGCCCGGAGGAGTCCGGGGCCACCCTCATGGGCCCGCTCTTCCTTCGCGAGCAGACCCGGCGTGGCGACCGCGAGATCCACTGCCAGAAGGACGTCGGCGAAGGTGGGTACCAGATTCCGAACAACCCCGACACGATCGAGTTCCTGGATCACGACGCGGACTTCGTGATGGCCGTGGAGACCGGCGGTATGCGCGACCGTTTGATCGAGAACGGCTTCGACGACGAGTACAACGCCATCATCGTCCACCTCAAGGGCCAGCCGGCCCGGGCGACCCGCCGCATCACGAAGCGGCTGCACGACGATCTCGGGCTGCCGGTCACGGTTTTCACTGACGGTGACCCCTGGTCCTACCGGATCTACGGCTCGGTGGCCTACGGCTCCATCAAGAGCGCCCACCTCTCGGAGTACCTCGCGACCCCGGCGGCCGACTTCGTCGGCATTCGCCCGGTCGACATCGTGGAGTACGACCTGCCGACCGATCCGCTCGGGGACTCGGACGTGAACGCCCTCGAGAGCGAACTCGAGGACCCCCGATTCAGCACGGAGTTCTGGACCGAACAGATCGAACTCCAGCTCGACATCGGCAAGAAGGCCGAACAGCAGGCCCTGGCGTCCCGTGGCCTTGACTTCGTGACCGACACGTACCTGCCGGATCGCCTCGAGGAAATGGGCGTGGTCTAACTCTCCAGACCGGGGATTGCTGCTCGCCGGGATCCAGATCCCTGAGGCGCCGAGTATTTGTATCCCTTGTTCCAAGGAGGGATCCATGACCGGGTCCGATCTCGGTACCGAGGTCGCCGACGTGCTCGCGGTCGACGCAAAGACGTTTCAGGATCGGGTCCACGACGACGCGGCGACTATCAAAAAAGAAGTCGAGGCCGGGACCTTCGACAACCCGCAGGCCATCGTCGGGCTGGAATACGAGTTTTACGCGGTCGACGAGTACGGCGGTCTCGCCCGGATTCCCCGCCGGCTGCTCGAGTACGTGGGCTTCGAGAAGGAACTGGGGCTGCACAACGCCGAAATGCAGACCTTCCCGGACCCGCTCAACGACGCCGGGCTCAAATCCCAGGAGTCGAGTGTCATCTCGCGGATCGACGCCGCCGCCCGGCCGATGGACGCGGAGGGGCTCCACCTGGTCAGTGACGGCATTTGGACGATTCCCTCGACCGGCGAATCGGCCGGCGACTACCTCACCGACAGCGTCGAACGGGGAGGCTACACGCTCGGGACCAACATGTCCGATACCGCGCGCTATCACGCGATGGCCAACAGCGCGCTCGAGCCGGGAATGCACATCGACGTGCCCCACGTCACGCTCGAGGCCGACACCGTGATGCCCGAGAGTCTCATCACGTCGATCCAGCCCCACTATCAGGTTCCGCGGGCGGCCGACCTGCCCGAGTACTTCCACTACGCGCTCCGGGTCGCGGGCCCGCTTCTGGCCCTCGGGGTCAACTCGCCGTTCCTGCCGCCGGACCTCTACGACGACGTGGACCCGTATGCAGTCCTCGAGGACGGCTACGCGGAACACCGCATCGACGTCTTCGAGTCGATGCTCAACGTCCCCGGCCGGGACGGCAAGGTGCGGTTCCCCGACGATCTTTCGACCGTCGAGGACGCCATCATGTCCATCGCCGAGGACGACGTGCTGGTGCCCATGGCCGTCGAGGAGACGGGGCGGTTCGACGATTCCTTTGCGCACTTCCGGATGAAACACGGTACCTTCTGGCGCTGGGTGCGCCCGGTCTTCGACGGGGCCTCCCGGACCGAGGCCAACGCGCGCATCGAGTTTCGGCCCATCCCGTCCCAGCCGACGGTCCGGGACAGTATTGCCTTTCAGGCGGCCTTTGCCGGGCTGCTCGAACAGTTGCGCCAGCACGAGCACCCGCTCTATGATCTGTCGTGGGCCGACGCTCGCGAGAACTTCTACGAGGCGAGATCGGATGGGCTCGACGCGGATCTCACCTACATCACTGCCTCGGGGGCTGAAACGACCGAGACGGATGAGCTCTACGCCGATCTCTTCGAACAGGCCCAGGCTGGCCTTCGCAAGCGGGGCCTCTCGGGCGAGACGGCCGCCCGGTACCTGTGGCCCCTGCGACGCCGGGTTCGACAGGGGATCACCCCCGCAGAGTGGAAGCGCAACCGGGTTCGTGAACACCTCCAGGACGGTGCAGATCTGCGGCTGGCGATCGAGGAGATGCAGGAACACTACTTCGAACTCCAGCGTCGGACGCTGCTTGCGGGCAGTTTCACCGACTGGTTCGATCCTGGCGGCCCCTGAGAGAAGCGGTTGACTGTGGAAAAACTGTGGAAACCGGTGCCGACTACAGCACGTCCTCGATGTCCTTGTGGCCGACGATATCGACGGCCTCACGGGTCACTTTCGTGATGTGGATACCGTTTCCACTCGCCGTGTCCCGTTCGCTGGCCGAGTCAATTGCCTGGGCGGCGATGGTGACGGCCTCGTCCATCGTGAGGTCCTCCGTGTACTCCTGTTCGAGGACGCCGAGTGCGTAGGGCATGCCACTTCCCTGGGCGGAGTAGTCGTCGGCGAGCGAACTCCCGGAGGGATCGAGGCTGTAGACGTGGGCGCCGTCATCGTCCATCCCGGCCAAAAGCGGGACGACCATGAAAAAGGGCCCGCCCCGGAGCAGGTTGCTGGCCATCGTCGCGAGGGCGTTGATCGACATGTACTCGCCGCGGCGGGCCTCGTAGAGACTCGC
>JBKGZU010000075.1:0-6866 GCA_046543215.1 Halodesulfurarchaeum sp.
ACCGGCAGACGACTGAGAGCGTTACTGCAGCCGTTCAATCGCCCGCCTGGGGCGGATCTGTTCAATCGCCCGCCTGGGGCGGGTCCATGCATTCGACCGCCTGCCGCGGATTTGTTCAATCGCCTGCCTGGCGCTGGTCCATTCATTCGCCCCCCTGCCGCGGGTCAGGCGATGATCACCTTTACAAGGCGCCTCGACCTACCTGAGCCATGGCTGACACCATTCGGGTCGCAGTCGAAACGGAAACCGACGGTGACGAACTCGAACTCCCGGAGGCGATTCTCGAGCTCTATCGCGAGGAGCCAGACGAAACCGACGCCCAAATCGCCGGCGACATGCTCGTCATGGCCTTCACCGAGCGCGCACACGCCCTGGCCCATCACACCGAGGGAGAGGACAGTGCGGAGATCGAAGCCATCGAGGCCGACATGATGGAGGTCTTCGAGGAGCGCTTCGGCGTGAGTTACGCGGAAGCGACCGGCCACTCCCACTAACGTTCGCGTTCGAGACGGCTGTTCTCACTCGACGTCGTACTCCAGCAGCACGCCTGCATCCAGTTCCTCGACCGCCCGGAGTGTGAGTTCCGGATACGAGTCGGTGAATCCGGCCCCATCGGCGAGGGACGGTGCGTCCCGCCCGCCGATCAGGATGGACCCGACGTAAACGGAGAGGTCGTCGACGAGGTCGGCCTCGAAGAGCGAGTAGATGAGTTCCCCTCCGCCCTCCACCAGCAGCTCCTCGATCCCCTTTGCCTCCAGCTGCTCGAACGCCGCTGCCAGGTCCACCCGGTTCGTTCCCGCCTCGACGATTTCCGCCCCGACCGAGGAAAGCGTGGAGACGTGCTCGGTCGGAACCGCCTCGCTGACGAGCACGACCGTCTCCGCGGCGTCGTCCAGGACGCGGGCGTCGGGGGGTGTTCGGGCCCTCGAATCCGCGACGATCCGGACGGGATTTGCCGACTGCCCGCGTGCTTCGCGAGCCGACTCCGTCGACTGGTCGTCGACGGTGAGCGAAGGATCGTCCGCGAGTACCGTGCCGACGCCGACCATGATCGCGTCGGTTTCCGCCCGGAGCCGGTCGACGCGATCGAAGTCCTCTGGCCCGCTGATCGCCAGTTGCTCGCGCTCGCGGGAGGCGAGTTTCCCGTCGACGCTCATGGCGGCGTTCACGGCCACGTGCATGTTCGATACTGGCGAGTCAGTCGGGGAAACGCTTTCGCTCCGGGTCGGGTCGTCCACACCCTTTTAGCGGAAGCCGGGAGTAAGCAGACACGATGACCATTGATCGACGCTCCCCCGAGCCCGTCGAACCCGGATCGACCGGAGCAGGGGCCAGCCGTACGAGCCACGGCGGCACGGCGCCGGAGAGCCACGGTGGCACGGAGCCGGAGGTGCTGCGCAGATGAGTGGCGCCGCACCGACGCGAGAGGTCGCCTATCGCGTCTTCGCCGCGGAGTTCGCCGAGTCGACCTACAGCTACGCCGAAAGCGACGACGAGCGGGCGCCCCAGTACCTGGTCACGCCCACCGGGGCCAGGATCAACCGGATCTTCGTCGTCGGGGTCCTCACCGAGACCGAGGAGGTGAGCGACGGCGTGCTCAGGGCACGGATCGTCGATCCGACGGGTGCATTCGTCCTCTACGCGGGCCAGTACCAGCCCGAAGCACTCGCCTTCTTCGAACGGGCCGATCCCCCCGTTTTCGTCTCGCTCACGGGGAAGGCCCGCACGTTCGAACCCGACGGCTCGGATCGCGTCCTCACGTCGCTCCGCCCGGAACGGGTGAACGAGGTGGACGCCGAAACGCGGGACAGCTGGGTCGTCCAGACGGCGCTGCACACGCTGGAACGGACGGGAGTGATCGCGCAGGCGCTCGAACTGGACGCCCGGGAGGATGACCTTTCAGTTCGGCTGACAGCGGCGGGAGTGGAGCCGGGACTGGCCGCCGGGATCCCGCGCGCAATCCGGGAGTACGAGCCGACCACGGGCTATCTCGAAACGCTCCAGCAGATGGCCCTGGATGCGGTCCGGGTCGTCGCCGGCGAAATCGGCGAGGTATCCGCGGTCGCCGGAACGCCTTCCGAAGGCGGTGACGGCGAGGTTTTGACCGGGTTCACGGACGTTTCGCTGGCCGGGACTGCGGGCGAATCGACGGAGCCCACGTCCGCTGCCCGAGAATCGCCGGAAGCAACCGAAGCGAAGCAAAAAGTGACTACCGAGGCGGAGCCAGACGTGACGGAGCCGACAGACGAAGAGACGGCTGAAACGGCAGCCGAACCAGTCGACGAAGCGCCGGTCGAAGCAGAGCCAGACGAGGACGGAGAGTCGGCCGGGACGGAGCCAGTCGAAACAGGGCCAGACGAGGAAGAGCCGGCCGAAAAGGCTCACGTGGACGAATCGGAAGCGGAATTGGATACGGAGTCAACGTCTGCGCCGACTAGCGAGACGGAAGCAGCGGTGGAAGCAGAACCCGAACCGGAGTCCGAATCCGACGGGTCGGCCGAATCCGGGGAGGCCGACGCCGAAAAAGACGGGGCGTCTTCGGGTGGATCGGTTCCCCCGGACGGGGAAGCAAATCTGGCCGATGAGCCGGAGGAAAGCGACGAACTTTACGAACTCTCGGACGCCGAACGTGCGGAAGTCGAAGCGAACTACGACGTCGGCTTCGAGAGCGGGGCGGAAATCGGCAGTCCCGAGGAAACCGAGGACATCGAGCCGGAGACCGGCGACGACGGGACCGAAGAATCTGCGCCAGCGACCGAAGGGGACAATGAGGCTGAATCGCCGGCCGAAGGAGGCGATGGGACTGATTCGGCTGCCAAAAGAGAGGAAGCGACTGATTCGCCGGCCGAAGGGGATCTGGAGACAGATTCGCCTGGCGATTCCGAGGCGTCACCAGAAGAAACCGAGGCCGGCGACCGTTCGAAGGTCGATCGACAGGACCTCGTCGTCGAAACGCTCCAGGAGCTCGGCGACGGCGCCGGCGTGCCGCGGACCGAACTCATCGAGACGCTCCAGGATCGACACGACCTGGACGAAGCCGAAATCGAGGACGCCATCGAAGCCGCACTCCTCGGTGGCCGGTGTTTCGAGTCGGGGTCCGAGGACCTCAAGCCGATCTGAATGGCCGCGATCGAACCGATCGAGGGCGAGCCCGCCGCGGTGGCCGACGGGCCAAACGGGCCGATTCTCGTCCTCGCGGACTATCACGCCGGGATCGAGCGCAGCTTCCGACAGGAGGGCGTCGAAGTCGACAGCCGGGCCGACGAGCGACGCGAGCGCCTCGTGAGCCTGCTCGAGCGGGTCGATCCGGTCCAGGTACTCTTCCTCGGCGACCTGGGCAATCACATCGGGCAGCCGGACGGGGCCGAACTCGAGGAACTCATGGACCTCGAACACGCGCTCCGCAACCGGGACGTATTACTCGTGCCGGGGAACCACGATGGTCTCCTGGGGGATGCCCTGGACATCGAGGTGGCCGACGGTACAGGCGCTCGGATCGGCGAGCTCGGATTCGTCCACGGACACACCTGGCCGGACCCCGCGGTGCTCGACGTCTCCGTTCTCGCTGTAGGGCACGAGCACCCCTGTGTCCGCCTTGAAGACGAAGTCGGCGGCAGCCGCATCGAGCGGGTGTGGCTCCGGGGTGACGGCGATCCGGCGCCGTTCGAGAACTATCACGGGACGGAAATCGGTGGTCCTGCGGAGGTGGTGGTCTTCCCCTCGTTCAACGAGCTGGTCGGTGGGACCTGGGTGAACGTGGCCGGACAGGAGTTTCTCTCCCCGTTCCTCCCCGAGGCCGCCCCGACCGCACAGGCCTACCTCCTCGACGGAACGCGGCTTGGCAGCTATGACTCGATCTGAAACGGCCGAATCCGCATCGGGGTGCCAGTGGACGGCGTCGAACGCCTGTGCACGCCCGAACAACGGGCTTAACCGGTCGCTCGCGTAACTCCCGACAATGAGCGAGTCGGGGCACGCTGACGCCTTTGCCGCCCTCGGGCCGGCCGTTCGGGCGGCACTCTCCGAACGAGGGTTTTCCACGCCCACCGAGCCCCAGCGCCGGGCGATTCCGCCGATCGCCGCCGGCCAGCATACCCTCGTGATCGCCCCGACGGGGACCGGCAAGACCGAAACCGCGATGCTCCCGATCTTCGACAAACTGGTGCAGGAACCCCGGAAGGGATTCGGCGCGCTGTACGTCACGCCGCTTCGGGCACTCAACCGCGACATGCGCGACCGCCTCGAATGGTGGGGCGAAGTGCTCGACTTGGACGTACAGGTTCGACACGGCGATACGACCCAGTACCAGCGCCAGAAGCAGGCCGAGGACCCACCTGACGTCCTCGTGACGACCCCGGAAACGGTGCAGGCAATGCTCTCCGGGTCGAAGCTCCGCGAAGGCCTCGAAGACGTGGATTACGTGGTGGTGGACGAGGTTCACGAACTCGCCGCCGCGAAGCGTGGGGCCCAACTGACGGTCGCACTCGAACGCCTCCGGGAACTCGCAGGTCCGATCCAGCGGGTCGGACTCTCGGCGACGGTCGGCGACCCCGAGGAAGTCGGGAAGTTCCTCACGGGCGATCGTGGCTGTGAAATCGTCTCCGTCGACGTCACGAGCAAAATCGACGTCGAGGTGGTCCAGCCCGAGATCACCGAGGCCGACCGGGACCTGGCCTCACAGGCGATGACCACCCCGGCGGTCGCGAGTCATCTCCGGTACATCACCGATATCGTCGAGGCCAAGGATTCGACCCTGATCTTCGTGAACACCCGCCAAACAGCTGAGGCCCTGGGCTCCCGGTTCAAAGAGATGGGGGCAAACATCGGCGTCCACCACGGCTCCCTCTCGAAGGACGCCCGGATCGACGTCGAGGACCGCTTCAAGGCTGGCGACCTCGACGCCCTGCTCTGTACCTCCTCGATGGAGCTGGGAATCGACGTGGGCCGCATCGACCACGTCGTCCAGTACTCGAGCCCCCGGGAAGTCGCCCGCCTGTTGCAGCGAGTCGGGCGGGCCGGCCACCGCCACGATACCGTCTCGGCCGGGACGGTCGTGACCGGGCATCCCGACGACACGCTCGAGGCGCTCGCGATCACCCGTCGGGCCGGAGCAGGCGCCGTCGAGCCGGCCGACATCCATCACGGGAGTCTCGACGTCGTGGCAAATCAGGTCGTCGGGCTCGTCATGGACGGCGGCGAAATCTCCGCGCGAGGTGCCTACGAAATCCTGACGAGCGCCTATCCGTTCCGGGACCTCGAGCAGGAGACGTTCAAAGCAGTCGTCCGCGAGCTCAACTCGAATTACGTCCTCTGGCTCGACGAGGAGGCAGACCGGATCGAGAAGTCCGGGGGCACCTGGCAGTACTACTACCGGAACCTCTCGATGATCCCGGACGAGGAGACCTACGAGGTCTTCGACATCGCCAGCGGTTCCCAGGTCGGCACCCTCGACGAACGGTTCGTGGTCAACTTCGCCGAGCCGGGGGCCTCGTTCATCCAGCGCGGGGACATGTGGCGGATCTCCGAGATCGACGAGGACAAAGAGCGGGTCGAGGTCTCACCGATCGAGGACCCGACAGGTGAAGTGCCCTCCTGGACCGGGCAGGAGATTCCCGTCCCCTACGAGGTGGCCCAGGAAGTGGGGCAAATACGCGACGTGGCTGCCACGCAGTTCGAAACGGGGGCTCCAATCGGGGCCGTCGCGGCTGACCTGGCGAGTCACTATCCGGCGAGTCCGGCAACCATCGAACGGGCGCTGGAGCGAATCGAAAACCAGGTCGACGCCGGGGCTCCGGTTCCGACGGATTCGCGGCTCCTCATCGAATCCCAGGGCGGTGAGGTCGGTCTCAACGTCTGTGGCGGGCTCAAAGGCAACGAGACCATTGGCCGATTGCTGGCCGCGTTGCTCGGGCAGCAAACGGGCTCGACGGTCGGGCTCGAGGTCGATCCCTACCGGGTCGAACTCGACGTTCCACGCGGCATCCGCGCTCCGGACGTGCGGGAGATCCTGACGACGACCGACCCGCGTCACGTCGGGCCACTGCTCGAGTTGAGCCTCGACGGTTCGGAGACCCTGAAGTTCACCCTCGCACAGGTCGCCGCGAAGTTCGGCGCGCTCAAGCGATGGAAGGGCGGCGACGGCGTGTCGCTGAACCGGGTGATGGCCGCCCTGGAGGACACGCCGATCTACGACGAGGCGATCCGGGAAGTCTTCCACGAGGAACTCGACGTCGAGCGGGCGAAATCGGTGCTCGGGGCGGTCCAGGACGGGTCCGTCGAGCTCGAATCGATCGGGGAGCGGACGGCCATCGGCACCGGCGGGCGCCAGAGCGGCTCGGAGCTCTTGACCCCCGAAAACGCCGACGCGAGCGTGATCGATACGGTCCGAGATCGGATTCAAGACGACCGGGTCAGACTGGTCTGTCTGCACTGTCTCGAGTACGACCGGGAGATGACGGTCAGTCGGGTACCCGATCAGCCGCAGTGCCCGCACTGTGAATCGACCCAGATCGCCGCGCTCAGTCCCTACGCGGACGAAGTGGTGTCCGCGGTTCGGGCCAAGGAGAAGGACGAGGACCAGCAAAAGCAAACTGAGCGGGCCTATCGCAACGCCAGCCTCGTGCAGGGCCACGGCAAAAAGGCCGTCATCGCGCTATCGGCCCGCGGCGTCGGCCCGGAGAACGCCGCCCGGATCATCAACCGGCACCGGGAGTCCGAACAGGACTTCTACCGTGACATCCTCGAGCGCGAGCGCGAGTACGCCCGTACGAAGGCCTTCTGGTGACGCTCGAACGAGGACCTTCTGGTGATCCTCGAACGAGGACCTTCTGGTGATCCTCGAACGAGGGCCTTCTGGTGAAGGTTTT
>JBKGZU010000004.1:0-27148 GCA_046543215.1 Halodesulfurarchaeum sp.
ACTATCCTCCTGGCTTGCGGAGCCAGGGACCGGAGTTCAAATCTCCGTCAGGACGTCATTCTTCCACGCTCACGCGACGAGCGACGGTAATTTCATCCGGGTACACTCGCCGCTGGTCCTCGGTTCACAGCCACAGGAGGGTGCCAAGCACCACGCCCACTGCGACGAGGTAGAGGCCCCCGTCGACAGGTCGGTGGGCGACCGTCGTTATCGAAGTTCGCGGGCCCGCCTCGTCGAAGCCACGAGCCGAAAGGGCCATCGAGAGTTCGTAGCCGTATCGAATGATCGCCACGAAAAACGGGACGAGCATTGGAACCCGGGCCCTGGTTCGGGCGATTGGGCCGCCGGAGAGGTCGAGGCCTCGACTTCGCTGGGCGTCCTCGATCCGACGGAACCGCCGCCGGAGTTCCGGAACGAGCCCGACCGTGAGCGACAGCAGGAAGGCGACGGACCAGGGAACGCCGAGTTTCCCGAGTGCCGCCTCGAACCGTTCGGTCTCGGTGCCGAGGGCGAACCAGGCCGCCGCGCCGGCAACCAGGACGAGCCGGACCGCGATGAGCACGGCCGTTTCGACACCGTCGGGCGTGAGCGCGAGTTCGACGGGGCCGATCGGCACCGAGACCCAGGCAGGCCCCGACGCGTAGAAGATCGAGTTGAGCACGACGATGAGGAGGACGAGGACGCCGAGCGGGGCGAGTGCGCGCACCCACTCGCGGAGGGACACCTCGTCGAGAACCGCGACGATCACCACGAACAGCCCGAGCAGCTGCAACTGCCCCCCGATCGAACCGGTCAGGAACCCCGCGAGCACGAAGCCGACCGCGAGCGCGAGTTTGGCACGTGGATCGTAGCGTGGCCCCGTCATTGTTCGTCCTCCGTCTCCTCCAGCCGGTCGACGGCCTCGGCCACGGTTCTCGGCGGTGGCTCGATACCGCGTTCTCGGGCCCACGCGACCGCCTGTGGCGGTTCGAGCCCGACGCCCTCGAGGTCGAAGTCGGGGTCCGCGAGGACCGACTCGACCGGCCCCTGTCGGCGGCGTCCCCCGTCGCCGAGGACGATCGCCCGGTCCGCATATTGCCACGCGAAGTCCGTGTCGTGGGTCACGACGAGGATCGTCTGCTCGAGGGAAGCGAGTCGGGCTCCCAACCGCGTCCTGGCTCCCCGGTCGAGACCGCTCGTCGGTTCGTCGAGGCCGACGACGTCCGGGTCGCCGCTGAGCACCGCGGCGATCGTCACGAGGCGCTTCTCGCCCTCCGAGAGCGAATAGGGATCTCGATCGGCCAGGGATGCAATGCCGAGTCGAGCGAGGGCGTCGGTCACGCGCTCCTCCACCTGGAGGCCCCGGTTTTCCGGGAAGAACGCGACCTCCTCGGCGACGGTCGGAGAGAAGAGCCCGTCACCCGGGGTCTCGGGCGCGAGGCCGACGACGGGCTCTGTCGTCCCGTCGATTTCGATGCGACCGGCGTCGGGTTCGAGAAGCCCGGCCAGCAAGCGGAGGAGCGTCGTCTTTCCCGTCCCGTTCGCCCCGAGGACGGCGACGACCCCGCCGGTCTCGACGGACGCGGAGAACGCCTCGAAGACCCGTGGCCCGTTTTCGAACGCGAAGGAGAGGTTCTCGATTTCGATCACGGGTCACCCTCCGGAGAGCGGAACGGATCCGGTCGATTCGCCGCGGGACAGCGCAACGGCAGTCCCGAAGGGGATGCCGACGCCGGCCTCCCACATCGAGTTGACGACCGTTCGCGGGGCCCCCGCTTCCTGGATCGCCCCGTTTTCGAGGAGGACCGCGCGGTCTGCAATCTCGAGCAGGGCCGTCGTGTCGTGTTCGGCGACGAGCAGGGCGGTTTCCCCGTGCAGCTCCTCGATCGCGTCGAGAACCAGCTGCCGGTTCCGGGCGTCGAGAGCGGCCAGTGGCTCGTCGAGCACCACGAGGTCCGGCTCGGTGACGAGGGTTCCCAGCAGGGCGACGAGCGTGGTCTCTCCCCTCGAGAGTTCGCTCACCTGCCGGTCGAGCAGGTGGGTGGCGTCGAGGCGGTCTGCCCAGCGCTCGATCCGTTCGTGGATCGATGCCGGTGGAACTCCCCGGTTTTCGAGCCCGAAGGCCACGTCCGACCGGACGCGTTCCCTGACCAACTGGGTCCGGGGGTCCTGGAACAGCATCCCGACGGTCCCCTTTCTGTGGACGGCCCCGTCCATCGATACCGTCGATACCTGCGACAGCAAACCTGCGACCGCCTTCCCGAGGAGGGTTTTTCCGCTGCCCGAGGGCCCCGCCAGCAGGACGGTCGCTTCGGGTTCGATCGAGAGCGAGACGGCGTCCAAAAGCGTCGTTTCGTCCCGCGCGTGGACGGTCAACGCCTCGACGTCGAGCAGACTCATCTGAGTTCGGGGATGCGATCCTCGAGGACCTTCGAGAGCGGGACCGCCAGGGCAAAGCCCACCGCGGCCTGGAGGACGTCGATCGGCAGTTCCTTGCCGAGCGCCAGGGGGAACCCTTCGAGATAGGCCACGGCGAGGACGTAGGCGACGATCATGAACGGCGCGCCGACCGCGACTGCGATCGCCTTGCTCCGGAGGCTCTCCCTGGCCACTTCCCCGACGACGTACCCCTCGATCCCCTTCGCGACGAGGGTCACCGGGGCGAAAAAGACGTACCCTGAAATGACGTCGGCAGCGGCTGCCCCGATCCCGCCCGCGAGGCCGCCGACTGTCCCACCGAACAGGAAGGCTCCGGTGTAAATGAACACCTCGCCGAAGTTGAGATAGCCGATCCCGACGGGAATCCGCGTGAACAGCGTCGCGACGGCGACGGCGGCCCCGATGACGGCACTGAAGGCCACCGTGGTCGCGTCGAGGTCGAACCGACCTTTCGATTGCATTAGGTGTCCCTCGCGCAGTCGGCAAGTAGGCCCTTTCGGTTCGGCGAACGTTTGCTGACTGCCCCATCGATCGTGATAGATGCGGGCCGGAGTGGCCCGTCCCCCTGGTTGCAGTCGGGACTGCCGCTCTGCGAACGTTCTTCTATCCGGCCCGAAAAAGGTCGCCAATGGCTGCCCCACCACCCACCGAGGAGGGCTGGTTCGTGCTGCATGACTTCCGGCGGATCGACTGGGCCGACTGGCAGGACACCCCCGAGCCCCAGCGGGCCGCGGCGATCGAGGCCGCCGTCGAATACCTCGAGACGACCGGCGAGGGGATGGACGGCGAGACGGCCATCTTCACCGTCGCCGGGCACGAGGCCGATCTCCTCCTCATCCATCTGCGCCCGACCCTCGATGGGATCGAGCGCGCCGAACGGCAGTTCGATCTCACACCCTTCGGACAGTTCGCCGAGTCGACTCGCTCCTTTGTCTCCGTCACCGAGGTCGGCGGCTACACCTCACAGGAGTACTTCGACGAAGCGAGCGAGGTCGATGCCGGACTGGCCCGCTACATGGAGACGAAACTCTATCCCTCGATTCCCGAGGAGGGCTATGTCTCCTTCTACCCGATGGGAAAGCGCCGCGATCCCGATTACAACTGGTATGACACCCCGCTCGAGGACCGAACGGAGATGATGGCCGAACACGGCGAGACCGGGAAGGGGTATGCGGGAACGATCGTGCAGTACATCACTTCCGGCTTCGGTCTCGACGACTGGGAGTGGGGGGTCACCCTCTTCAGCAACGACGCGAAGGCCCTGAAGCGGATCGTCTACGAGATGCGCTTCGACGAGGCGACGGCGAAGTACGGGGAGTTTGGCCCCTTCTACGTCGGCCGGCGGTTCCCCCCGGGCGACCTCGAGGCGTACATGGCGGGGGAGCCGGTCCCGGTCGAGGGAAGCGAGGAGAGCGCTGGCGAGGCTGCGAAGGCTGGATCGGACGGCAGTCCAGTCAGGGAGGCTCTCGAGGCGGAAAACGTCTACGCCGGCCAGCCCCACGGCGAGGACGTCCACGCCGTCGCGCTCTACTCCGAGGCGGCCGTCGAAACGCTCACCGAGACGATCGACGGCATGCGCTCGAACTTCGAGCACTACGACAGCCACGTCTCGACGGCGGTGTATCGCTCACGGAGCGACGGGCCCAACGCCGTCGTGAGCATCTGGGAGACCCGGTCGGCGGCCGAGACGGCGAGCGGCTTTCTCGCGGACCTTCCCGAGACTGTCGGCCAACCGGGCGACGCCCCCGACGGCTGGGGCACGATGGGGATGTTCTACACCGTCCAGCCCGATCACCGCGACGAATTCGTCGAGACCTTCGACGGCGTGGTCGCGGCCCTCGAGGACCTCGACGGTCATCGCGAGACGGACCTGCTCGTCAACGTCGCCGACGAGAACGACATGTTCATCGCCAGTCAGTGGGATTCACGCGAGGACGCGATGGCCTTCTTCCAGTCCGCGGACTTCCGGGAGACAGTCGATGCCGGCCGGGAGATGCTCGCGGACCGCCCCCGGCACGTGTTTTTGGGCTGAGACGGCGGCCACGAATCGCTGTCTAGGCTTCGTCTTTCGGTTCCCCAGCGAGCGTATACTCCCCGGAGTTGTCCTGTGGCTCGTAGCCCAGCACCTCCCGTGCCCGTTCCAGCGAGTAGAACTTCCGGTCGTTATCGGAGATGCCGTAGACGATCTCGTAGTCGTACTCGGCCTGGATCCCCCGGTCGATCAGGTGGGCACAGTCCCGGTGGGAGAGCCACATCGCCTGCCCGCGCTCGTAGTTCCGCGGGGGATGATCCTTCGTGAGATTACCGATTCGGACGTTCAGGACGCTGATTCCGTACTCGTCGTGGTAGTACCGCCCCAGGATCTCCCCGGCTGCCTTGCTCACGCCGTAGAGATTGCCCGGTCGGGGCAGTTCGGTCCCGTCGAGACGGAACTCGTCCTCGACCCGGTAGAGGGCCGGCTCGCGGTCGGTCTCGTAGTGGCCGACGGCGTGGTTCGTCGAGGCGAAGATTACCTTCTCGACGCCCGCCTCGACCGCGACCTCGAAGACCATCCGGGTCCCGTCGATGTTGTTCCTGAGGACACTCTCCCAGGGAGCGTCAGTCCGGGGATCACCGGCGAGGTGGACGACGACCGAGACCCCCTCCATCGCCTCGACGAGGGTCTCGCGGTCGGTGATGTCCCCGACGAAAAGCGGGTGGGAGACCGGTTCGGCCGGCGGCTCGCGGTCGAGCAGGCGGAAGTCGTACCGATCGCCGATTCCCGCCCTGATCGCGGTCCCGACCCGTCCGGAAGCCCCGGTCAGCAACACCGGATCGTCCATTCGAGTGGTGAGTGGGCGAGCGGGAATAAGTAGGATGTGGTTCGAACCCGAACGGCTTTGCCCCTCAGTGCACTTCTCGCATGCATGCCAACCGACGGGGAACAGGCGAGTTTCGAACTCGGCATCAAGCTTGGGGCGCTTTTCCACCAGTTCATCGGGACGCCGGTCAGCGAATCGAGTGCCGGGAGCCTCGAGACGGCGATCGAGGAGTCGATCGAGAACCAGCCCCACTGCGAGTCGGTCGCGGTGACGATCGACCGCCAGGCCGTGGCCAGGGACGTCGGGCCCTACGGCTACACCGGGCTCGCGGGCCGGCACCTGAACGTCGAGGTGGGGGTCGAAATGGAGGGCCGGCGGGCCCGTGGGTCAATGACGATGGTGGATGGCTACCCGCTGATGACTCTCGAGGCGGTGGAGTGACGCCGCCGACTTCGAACCCTCACATCACCCGGGCGATGTGCTCGGCGACCGCGCCGACACGCTCGGGATCCGTGGTGTAGAACCCGGCCCATTCGCGGGGCTCGGTTTCGTAGGCGAGGAGTCCGATCGGCTCCGGTTCGTCGGCTACCGGGATTTCCGCGCCGGCTCCGGCCCGGCTCGAGGTCGAATCCGGTTCGAAGAGAACGAACCAGGCCCGTTCGAAGTTTTCGTCCCGGCCGGTGTGGGTAATGACGTCGAGTTCCCGCGAGGGGATCCAGTCCGGTTGGCCGTAGACGTGTACGTCGACGTCGCTTTTGGCGAGTTTCTCGTAAACCGTTCTGGTCCCCTGTTCGTCCTCCAGCCGCGAAAGCCGCTGAAATGACGTTCGAATGGTGCCGGAACCGGTTACGGAGGCCCGTCGCTCCACGAAGCGCGAGACCAGGATCAGGAGGAGTTTTTCCGCGTTCGATTCGGGATAGCCCCTGAGCGAGAAGGGGCTGTCCACGAGCCCCGCGATCACGTCGGGAACCTCGATTTCCTCGAGCGACCGCGTGCCGGTGATGAACAGGTCGGAGTTGACGAGGAGGATCGCGTCCTGGACCGCCGAGAGCGGGGAGGTGGCGATGACTTCGCCCTCCTCGACGAGCAGCACCGAATCACCCCCTCGCTCGGGGAGATCGGCCGTTTCGAACGACACCGGCTGGTCCGCGAAGAGGTCTCCGAGCATCGCTCGAACCGGGGCAGGCGCGGCCCCGTTCAGCAGCACGAGCGACCGCTCCGCGGGGGGCGATTCGGGAATGAACTCGCGGAGACTCATCGCTACTGTCTTCGGCCGGCTTCCGTCAAGTTAGTTCCCCCTGAATGATTTGGGCGATTCACTCGGGGCCAATGCCCCCTCGGGTCGTCACTTGTGTGGCGGCTGTTCGAGCGACCGTTCGGCAACCGCTTCGAGGAGCGTTTCGAGTGCCCCGGCCGCCTCGTCGAGCAAGTGTTCGCCCTCCTCGGCGCTCGCCTTCGTGGGATCGCCGACAGTCCCGTTCTCGCTAAATTCGGCGGTGTCGTGGGCCAGATTGGTCCTGGAGACCCACTCGCCCCACTGATCTGTTCCCTCGTCCCGGCCCGCTTCGAGGCGGTCCCCGTGGACCAGCTCGGGGCTCGCGTGGAGTAGGAATGACGTCTCGACCGGGCCGGCATGCCCCATGTCGAAGCTCCCGTCGACGGCGTCGAACCACGTGAACGGCACGACGACCGCGTCGTGCTGTCGCGTGAGGTCGGCGGCCACTTCGCCGAGTGCCGGGACGTTCCCGCCGTGGCCGTTGACGAGCACGATCCGGTCCCAGCCGTGATGCACGAGCGATTCGGCGACCTCCCGGACGTAGGACCGGAACGTGTCCGGGGAAACCCAGAGCGTCCCGGTGAACTGGCCATGCTCCTCGGAGACCCCGACCGGGATCGGCGGGGCGACAACGACCGGATCCGCCATCCGGTCGGCAGTCTCGTTTGCGACTCGCTCCGCGGCCAGGAAATCCGTTCCGAGCGGGGCGTGGGGCCCGTGTTGCTCGGTGCTGCCGACGGGCAGGAGGGCCAGCTCGGCCCCGGCCGCGTCGACGTCGGTCCAGGTACTCGCGTGGAGGTCCATGTGGGGAGGGCGGCGGGCGAGACCAAAAAACACCCCGTTCGCGGCGCTGTGTTGGGTGTCGCCCGTCACTCGTCGAAATCGAGGTCGCCCTCGATCAACCGCTCGCGAGCCCGCTCCACGAACGCGTCGGGGAGATCATCGATTTCCCCGGCCTGGACGCCCCAGAGGTTGGCGTACAGGCCACCCGCCTCGAGCAACTCCTCGTGGGTTCCCTGCTCGACGACCCGGCCCTCATCGAGGACGGCGATGGTTTCGGCGTCCTTGACCGTCGAGAGCCGGTGGGCGATGGCGAATGTCGTCCGATCCTCGGTCAGGTCGCGCAGACTCCGCTGGATGAGCATCTCCGTCTCGGTGTCGACGTCCGAGGTGGCTTCGTCGAGGATCAGGATCTTCGGATCCTCCAGGATCGCCCGGGCGATGGCGATCCGCTGGCGCTGGCCGCCGGAGAGTTTGACCCCGCGTTCGCCCACCTTGGTGTCATAGCCCTCCGGGAGGTTCTCGATGAACTCGTGGGCCCGGGCCGCTTTCGCCGCCTCGACGATCTCCGCATCGGTGGCGTCCCTCGCGCCGTAGCGGATGTTCTCCATGACCGTCCCGTAGAAGAGGAACGTGTCCTGGCTGACGTAGCCGATGTGTGAGCGCAGGCTCGACCGGGAGACCTCCCGGATGTCCTGCCCGTCGATCCGGATTGCCCCCTCGTCGACGTCGTACATGCGGAGCAGGAGCTTGAGCGCGGTCGATTTTCCGGCCCCAGTCGGCCCGACCAGCGCCAACGTGTCCCCACTTTCCGCCCGGAAGGAGAGGTCTTCGAGGATTCCCTCCTCTTCGTAGCCGAAACTCACCGAGTCGAAGACCACTTCGCCGTCGGTCACCTCGAGTTCCGGCGCGTCCGGATCCTCGGGGATCTGGCTGGGCTCGTCCATCAGGCCGAAGATGCGTTCGGCAGAGGCCCGGGCCCGCTGGTACATGTTGATGATCTGCCCGAACTGGGCCATCGGCCAGATGAACTGCTGGGTGAGGAGGATGAACGTGACGAAGCTGCCGACCTCGAGGGTCCCGGTAAAGGGACCGGGCGCGGCCCCGCGGAAGACCCACAGGCCGCCGACCGTGAAGGTGATCACGAAGCCGACCCCGGCCAGCAGGCGCAGGCCCGGGAAGAAGGTGATCCGGGTCCGGATCGCGTCCCAGTTGGCGTCGTAGTACTCCATCGAGACGTCCTCGACCCGGTCGGACTCGTATGTCTCGGTGTTCGAACTCTTGATCACGGAGATGCCGCCGAGGTTGTTCTCCAGCCGGGAGTTGAGCGTCCCGACCGAGGCCCGGACGGTGGCGTACTTCGGCTGGATCAGGCGGACGAAGACGTACGTGAACCCGCCGATCAGGGGGACCGGCACCAGTGCGACCAGCGCCAGTTGCCAGTTGAGCGCGAAGAGGACTCCACCGATTCCGAGCACCATGACGCCCAGGCGAAGTGCCCCGTTCATGCCCTCGTTGAGAAACCGTTCGAGCCGGTTGACGTCGTTCGAGAGGATCGACATCAGCTCCCCGGTCTGCTTGTCGGCGAAAAAGCGCATGTCCAGGCGCTGCATCTCGTCGTAGGTGTCCGTGCGGACGTCGTGCTGGATCTTCTGGGCGAAGGAGTTCCAGCCCCAGTTGCGGGTCCAGTGGAAGACCGCGGCGCCGGCGAAGCTGAACGCGATCAGCCCGATGGTGAACCAGAATTTCCCTTCCGGGGTGACGGGCAGCCATGCCTCGGGGAGCCACGAGATGGGGAGCCGGGAGTCGAAGGGAACGGTGTCCCGGAAGACCGAGTCGATGGCGATCCCCAGCAGGATCGGCGGCAGGAGGTCGAGCAACCGGGCGACGATGCTCGTGAGCACGCCGACGAGGAAATACGGGAAATACGAGCGGCCGTAGCCGACGAAGAGTCGCCCCATCGGGTTCGAGGCCTGTTCCCGGACGTCCTCGAAGGGATCGTCCTCGTCGGCGGAATAGGCCATACCTCAATGTGGGGCGGGGTTCGTTCAAAAGGGTTGTCGAATCCCCCGCCGTCCGCTGGAATTCACCTGGGGAGGCCCTGGACCTCGTCGCCCTCTGTGATGTCATGGTCGTCGGTGAACCCGCGATTGACCTCGATGACCCACCGGGCCCGGCCGGTGAACGCCTCATCGTCGTCGACGGCCGCGTGGTGGATCGCGGTGATTCGGCGGTCGGCTCCGACGAAGATGATGTCGAGGGGGAAAGACATATTCCGCATGACGAAGCTCCGCGTTGCTTCCGCGTCGTACACGAAAATCATCCCCTCGTTCGGGCCGAGGCTGTCGGTCTCGCTGAGGCCGGTGTAGCGGGTCGACCGGGTGTCGGCGACGGGACCGGAGATCTGTCCCAGCTCGGCCCCGGATTCGTCGACGAACGTGACCGTCGCGGTCTCCGTCCCGGTCTCGGCGGGCGCTCCCACCCGGACCTCGCCGAGTGGGCCGCCGCCGACCAGCGCGAAGGAAACCGCGAGGACTGCGAGCGCGAGGAGCCAGGCGCGCTTCATCACCTACGTCTTCGATGCGGTCCGGGAAAACACGACCGCCTGTTCTCCTCCTTCATCGCCGGAGGAGCAGGATCGACGCGCCGGAAACCAACGCGACGGCGATGACGTGCCCCAGCAGGGCGATCTGGACGAGCGGGTGGCCGCCGAGAACCGGTACCAGCACCAGCTGCAGGCTGGCGAACCCGATCGTCATCGCATCGAGGCGGACGAACCGGCGCCGCGTCGACCGTGGGACTCCCTCGGCCAGTGTGAGCGAGCGCCAGCAGCCGGTGACGCTGGCCCACCACCCAACCCCGATCCGGTAGGCGACGTCCCACCCGACGAGCAGGAGGACGAACGTGAACGCGAGTGGTGGGGGGTCCCCGAGGAGGTCGGCGACGAGCGATGGCCCGGCCCCCTGGGGGTCGTACACGAACGCGTACACGATCAATATCGTGAAGGTGACCAGCCCGAGGACGAGTTCGACGCTCGAACCGAAGAGCAGCTCGACGTACCGGTCCGGCCCCTCACCGCTCCTGAGGCCTCGAGAGAGGCGGAGCATGAAGACGCTGCCCGCCACGGCGACCAGCACCCCGGCCGTTCCCGCGACTGCGGCCCCCCACAATCCGTGATACCAACCCAATCCCAGCACCGCGGCCTCGAAGGCGAGAAACTGCACGGCGACGGCGACCCGCCGGGACGTGTTGACCCCGGGGACGCTCCGCACGATACTCTCGTAGACCCATTCGCGCTCACCGGGCGGTCGAGACCGACCCGTGTCATCTCGAGACGATTTTGGCGGGCTCATTCGGCCTCGATGGCCCGCCGGACGGCCTCGTCGAAGGGCGTTCGCTCGATCGGCAACAGCTCCTGGGCTCGATCGTCGTGCACGACGACCGGATTGCGCAGTCCCTCGATCAGCGGGTGGGAGATGTGTTTCGGCGTGTCGGTCACCAGGTCGATCCAGTACACCGAAAGTTTGGGCGTGAGCACCGGGACGGGCACAATGTGGAGCCGTCGTCCCATCGCCGCCGCCGTGCGCTCCATCATTTCCTGGTAGGAGAGCACTTCGGGACCGCCGATTTCGAGGGTTTTATCGCGGGTTTCTGGTACATCGAGGGCTCCAACGAGGTATTCAACTACGTCGGAAATCGCGATGGGCTGGGAGGGCGTTCTGACCCACTTCGGCGTGATCATCACCGGCAGTCTGGAGACCATCTGACGGACCATCTCGAAACTCGCGCTCCCCGCACCCACCACGATCGCGGCCCGGAAGCCCGTGAGATCGTAGCTCCCCGTTCGCAGGATTGCTTCGACCTCCTGTCTGGACCGGAGATGGGGGGAGAGGTCCTCGCCGGTTTCCCCGAGTCCGCCGAGATAGATCACCCGGTCGACACCCGCCGCGCTTGCGGCCTCGGCGAAGTTCTCGGCGGCTCGCTTGTCCCGCTTCTCGAACTCGTCGCCGATGCCGAGCGAGTGAATGAGATAGTAGACCACCTCGACTTCCTGGAAGACGCCATCGAGGGTCTCGGGAGCCAACACGTCACCTTCGCGGACGTCGACCCGCGAATCCAGCTGGGCTCGTCCCCGCTCCCGGTCCCTGGTGAGCGCCGAGACGTCGTGTCCCCCCTCGAGCAGCGCGGGCACCAGATTGCTCCCGATGAAACCGGTCGCTCCGGTGACCAAAACGTTCATACAGGCAAAAATGGATCCCACGCGGTTAACCGTACCCGTGCCGGTAATTCGCTGGTCACGGCCTGCACCCCATCGGGAGCCGCCTCACGCCTGCTTGGCGAGACCGGAAGTGGTTATTGGACGGTGTCCGTACCGCCTGACACGCCATGAAGGCGACTGCCGTCGCGCACCCGATCCAGGGCCTGCTGAAGTACCACGGGTTCCGCGATCCGGCGCGGAACGTTCCGGCCCACGACTCGATCTCGGTCTGCACGGCCCCCTCCCGGACCACGACCACGGTCGAGTTCGGCCACGACGCCGATTCGGTCGTCGTCGACGGCGAGCCGATCGACGAGGAGGGGGCCGACCGGGTGGCGGCGGTGCTGGATCTCGTCCGGATCCAGTCGGGACTCGACAGCGGCGCGCGGGTCGTCTCCGAGAACACCTTCGAGTCGAACGTCGGCCTCGGGGCCTCGGCCTCGGCGTATGCCGCGCTGGCCAAATCCGCAGCCGACGCGGCGGCCCTCGATCTTTCCCGGGACGAACTCTCACGGCTCGCCAGACGGGGAGCTGCCTCCGCCGCGCGGAGCGTCGTCGGCGGCTTCGCGCATCTCCAGACCCAGGATGCACCCGAGGCGACCGTCGCGAAACCGATCCCCGCCGGGTTCGACGCGGACATCCGGATCGTCATCGCCTCGCTTCCCGAGCGAAAGTACACCTCGCGGGCGCACGCGATGACCCCCGATTCGCCGTACTTCGAGGCCAGACTGGCCGGCGTACACGAGACGAGTGCCGACCTCCGCCGGGCGATTCGCTCCGGGGACTTCGAGACCACCTTTTCGATCGCCGAGCGGGAGTCGATCGAACTCCTGGGCGTCACGATGACCGGCCCGGGCGGGTGGCTCTACTGGCGTCCGGAGACTCTTGCCGTCTTGGAGACTGCCCGCGACCTCCGGGAGCAGGGGGTCCCGGTGTACTTCTCCGCGGACACCGGCGCGACCGCCTACCTCAACACGACCGCCGAATACGTCGAGCCGGTCAGGCAGGCCATCGAGGAGGACGGAATATCGACCCGCGTCTGGCGGGTTGGTGGCGGCGTCGAGGCCTCGGCGGCGCACCTGTTCTAATCTACCGCTACAGCCGGGTGGCGAGTCCGTCGACCGGTTCGAAATCGAGATGCGCCTCCAACAGCGAGGCGGCCCGTTCGTACGGGGACGCGTCTCGCTCGCCCGTTTCCGGCACCGCCAGTCCGGCCCGGGAAAAGAGCGTCCGAACGAACGCCTCCCGAACTGAGCGGTTCTCGAAGAGTCCGTGGAGGTATGTTCCCAGGACGTCGCCGTCGAGTGCACTCGTGGGCTCGAGCGGGTGCTCGAGGGACGCGAGAAAGCGCGTCTCGCCCATGTGGATCTCGTAGCCCGAAGCGGACCCGCTCGCCCCCGCGATGGAACCAGCCCCCTCGACATCACAGGTGGTGCGGGAGACCGCCTTCTCGCTAGAAAACTCCGTCGCGACGGGGAGCAGCCCGAGGCCGTCGACGGTTCCCTCTACGATCGTGCTCTCGATTTCCGCGCGCTCGATTCGATCGCCGAGCATCTGGTAGCCGCCACAGATGCCCACGACGGGCCCGTCGAAGGCCCGAATCCGCGGGCCGAATCCCGCCGCCTGCAGGGCGCGCAGGTCGTCGACCGTGTTTTTCGAACCCGGGAGCACGACCGCGTCGTAGTCGTCCAACTCCGCGTCGAGGGGAACGTAGTGCACCCGGACGCCGGGTTCGGCGGACAGGGGTTCGAGATCGGTGAAGTTCGAGACGAACGGGATCCGGGGCACGGCGACGTCGACCGACCGGTCGCTGTCGACCCCGTCATCGGCCCCGAACACGGTGTGCTCGCCTTCGGCCGGCAGCGAAACGCTGTCCTCCTCGGGGAGTCCCGGATCGTCGGCCGGGAGCACGCCGAGCACCGGGACGCCGGTCATCGACTCGAACTCCGCGATTCCCGGGTCGAGGACGGCTTTCGAGCCGCGGAACTTGTTGATGACGCATCCCGCGACCCGCTCGCGGATATCCGCCGGCATCAACTCGAGCGTGCCATAGAGGCTGGCGAAGACGCCGCCGCGCTCGATGTCCCCGACGAGGACGATTTCGGCGTCGGCAAAGCGGGCGGTCTCGACGTTGGCGAGGTCGCGATCGAGCAGGTTGATCTCCGCGACGCTCCCCGCCCCCTCGGCGACGATGACGTCGTATTCGGCCGCCAGCCGGCGGTGCGAGGCGATCGCCGCCTCCCGCGCGCCCGCCCAGTGATCCTCGTAGTAGGCTCCGGGTTCGAAGTGTTCCGTGGCCTGGCCGTGGAGGACCAGCTGACTCTCGCCGTCACCGCGGGGCTTGAGGAGCACGGGATTCATGTCCGTCGTCGGGGTCACGTCGGCAGCCCGGGCCTGCACGTACTGGGAGACGCCGATTTCGCCCCACTCCGCGTCGCCGTCGTGACCGGGCTCCCCGTCACGCTCCGGCGAGACGACCACGCGGGCGTTGTTGCTCATGTTCTGGGCCTTGAACGGGGCGACGGCGACCCCGCGATTGGCCAACAGTCGAGCGATCCCAGCGGTCACCACGGACTTGCCAACGTGGCTCGCCGTCCCGGCTACGAGGATCGTCGACGCGGTGGGGCCATCCTCACTCGGTTCGCTCACGGGTCGAACACCTCGGCCTTCCGGCTCGTCACGATCCCGGCGTCGGCCGAGTCGACCGTCTCCGCCGGTGTGTCCCCCGCGTATCGGGACTCGAAACTCCCGCGGACGGCCTCGCGGACCGCTGCCCGGGTGGCGTCGCCGACGACCGTCGCGCTCCCGGCGAAGGCGGCTTCCTCGCCGTCCGGATCGGTGCCGACGGCAACGGCGTCGGAGGTCGTCCCCGAGAAGCCGGTCAACTGCTGGAGGGTCGCCGCTTTCGCCTCCACCGCGACCCCCAGGAGCGTCGCGAGCGCGCCATCCGCCAGGGCGCGCTCCGTGCCCACGACCAGGTTGACCGTCCCAGTCTCTGGCGACGCTTCGGGCACGAGCCCCGGCGGCACCGTTCCGTCCGGCTCCAGCGGCAGTGCACTCGGGTTCGAGAGACCGACCGTGGCGACGACCCGGACGCCGTCGAGTTCGGCGCCGACGGCGTGGGTCATGTCGACGCCGGTCAGGAGTGCCGGCCCTGGCCGTTCGAAACCGGCCGTTTCCCGTCGCTCGGTCGCGTACGCCTCGAGATCCGTGCGGTCCCACCCCTCGGGAACCGAGACGTTATAGACCGCATCGGCGTCCCGATAGCCGCCGCTCCAGCCGGTGAGCAGCCATCGCGCGCCGGGATAGCGGGCCTGGAGGACCCCGTCCTGAATCGCCGTCTCAAACATCCAGCAACACCTCCTCCAGCCGGCGATTCTCCGAGGGCTTGCGCACCGCGGCCCTGACGTGGGAGTCGAGTCCCCGGAAGGTCCGGGCATCGCGAAGGATGATCCCGCGGTCCCGGGCCCGCTCGAGGAGGTCGGTGACGGAACCATCGACCTCGAGCAGGAGGAACGGGGCGTCGGACTCGTGGATCTCGTACCGGGCTTCGAGCGTCGCCCGCATCTGGGATCGCTCTCTGCGGACTCGATCCCGGGTCTTCTCGACGAACTCGCTCGCCCGCATGGCCTGGGCGCCGACTGCCATGGCCGGGACGCCGAGATTCCAGGTGAGTCGTGCCGTCTCCATCCGCTCCCGGAGGTCACCAGCTGCGACCGCGAAACCGGCTCGAAGCCCGGGGAGCCCGAAGAGTTTGGTCAGCGACCGGGCGACGATCACCCCCTCGGTGCCGGCGAGGCTCGGCTCGTCGGTGAAACCGAGGAAGGCCTCGTCGACGAGGACCGGCGTCTCGGCCGCCCTGGCACGGTCGACGAAGCCACGGAGTGCACCGGCGTCGGATGCCTCTCCCGTCGGGTTGTTGGGATTGCAGACGATGGCGAGCTCGTGGGGTCCGGGGTCGGCATCGAGCAGCTCGTCGTGGGGAACGAACGCGGGATCGGCCCCCTGGAGACGCACCTCGCGGGCGTACTCCCCGAAACTCGGAAACGGGACGAGGACGCTGTCTCCGGGCGAGAGCGTGACCGAGAGCGCGAGCCTGATCGCGGCGAGGCCGCCGGCGGTCGGGATCACAGTCCCCGGATCGACGCCCACGTACTCCCCGGCCGAGAGCCGGTAGGTCGGGGCGGTGTCGTTCGGATAGCTTCGGCTCGCTTCGAAGGCCGAGTCATAGACTGTCTCGATTCCCGGCGGGAGTTCCGGGTTCACGTTCGCGCTGAAGTCGATCCCCTCGCTGTCGGGTTCGCTCCCGTGGGGGACCCGGTCGACGGCCCCGAGACGCTCACGATCCATCCGTCCTCACCAGATGGGTCGCGATCGTCGCGTCTCGCGTTCGGTTCACGTTCACCGCGAATCTCGTGTCGGTCGTCATGAGTGTGTGTTCGGGTTCCGGGTCGCCGACGACGTTGACGCCGCTCGGGACGACGCGTTCGCCGTCGTGTACTGCCGTTTCGTCGATCGAGACGCCCAGTTCGGTCTTGCGGGAAGCCGGGACCGCCACCATCGCCGACCCGGTCTCGTAGCCGTCGAGAACCCAATCGATGGCCGGGCCGTCGAGCAGGGGCAAGTCGGCCCCGACGGTCAGGACTGGCTTCGGGACGGATTCGAGGGCGACGAGCAGGTCCGGGACGTATCCCTCGCCCGATCCTTCGATCGTCGGCACGTCGACGTGGGCCATGGTGTTCGGGACGTGTGGGGAGCCGACCGCGTGGACCGCCTCGATCCGGCTCGCCTGCAGCGCGTCGATGACCCGATCGATCATCGGGACGCCGTCGATCTCGTAGAGTGGCTTTTCGCCCTCGAATTCGAGCCTGGAACCCCGGCCGCCACACATCACCAGAGCGTCCACGCGATCACCCCCACGAGCAGTCCGGCCAGCCGGGCCACTTCGTTCGTCGCGCCCAGCACGTCGCCGTTTATCCCTCCCAGCCGATCTCGTGCCCACCGTTCGATCACGAGTCCCGTTCCGAGTCCCACTGCGACGCTGATCGCTGCGGCCGGGTGAGGGAGGGACAGGATCGCGGCCGGGAGCGCGAGGAGCAGCCCCAGGGGGAGTGTCCACGGGCCCGTGCTGGTCGAAAGTGCAGAGCCCAGCCCCTCGTGGCTGGCGGTACCCCGGGCCAGGACGCCGACCATGGCGAGTTTCGCCCCGACCTCGGCGGCGACCACGACACTGACCACCCGTGGGCGCTCGCCGGCGAGCGTCAATCCCACTGCGAACAGGCCCAGCAGGAGGACGCCGAGTGCGAGTACGGCGCCCACGCCGATCGCGCTGTCTTTCATTGCCGCGCGGGCCTCGGCCGGATCCCCGTGTGTCGCGACGCCGTCGGCGACGTCGAGCAGGCCGTCGAAGTTGTTGATGCCGGCGAAAACGCCGATCGCCAGCACGAAGCCGAAGCCCGCGACCGCCTCGGGCAGGGGGAAGAAGAGCGGCAGGGTGAGCAAGCCACCGAGGACGTAGCCGACGGCGACCATGACTGCCGGCCGGTCGGCAAAGGCCTCCCAGGCTTCGGCGGAGTGGCCCACCGGGAGGGTCGTCAGGAAGCCCAGTGCCCCCCGAAAAGCCGCTAGAACCATCCGATCACCCCACCGTGGAGCGCAAGCGCGTCGCCAGGCCAGCCGACGCTCCCCCCGACCCACGCAATTCCGGCCGCGACGACGAATGCCAGCAGGCCGGCCCGCTGTCCGACCGTCACCGCCCGTCGGGCGTCAGCAATCGACGGCAGGGTGGCAGTGGGATTCAGCTCGTACTGGCCGGGTTTGTGCAGTCGAACGCCGATTGCCGCGGCCATCGTCGCCATCGGCCAGCCGGAGTTCGGTGAGGTGGGTTCGCGGGCGCACGCGTTCGCCGTGCCGATCGCACCGGGCGCGAGTGCGGCGACCGCGAGGAGAACCGCGCTCAGCCGCGCGGGAACCCACGCGACTGCGTCGTCGAGGCGGGCACTCGCGGTCCCGTGTGGTCGATCCCGGTACCCGAGCATCGAATCGAGCGTGTTCACGGCCTTGACCCACGCCGCCGCACCGACGGCAAACGGGAGCGAGAGGAAACTGCCGAGCGCGAACGCCAGCAGCGGGCCGACGAGCCCGTCAGCGAGGTTCTCTGCCAGGCTCTCGACGGCCGCGCTCCGGACCTCCCCGGCGGACAGGTCCGCGGTGTCGCGTCCGACGAGGCCGATGACCTCCCCCTTCGCCCGTTCGAGATCGGTCTCGCTCGATTCGATCACGTCCCGCGTCAGCCCGACGAGCATGTCGAGGCTCACGGTCGTAAAGAGAATTCCACCGGCCACCACGCCCGCAAGCAGTGGAGAGCGGGCAAAGAGAACCCAGACGGGGAATGCGGCGAGCCCCGCCGCGAGAAGGGGAACGAGGAGTGCGATGAGCGCCCCATAGAGCCGGGGGGCGGCGCTGGAGCGATCGAGGACGCCGATCGCCGCGCCGAGTCTGGCGACCGGATGGATCGATTCGGGGGGCTCCCCGACGGTGGCATCGAGCAGGAAGGCGACGCCGACCGCCAGGGAGGCTCCAGGTACCATGTCGTGTTCGGGTTTTCGGCGCGTGGGATATCAGTCGGTCGGTCCGGTCCCCCGCGAAGGGGCGGTCACCCCCTCACTCGCGAAGCCGGACGGCCGCCCCGACGATCGCGAGCAGGGCGAGAATCGGGCCGAAGCCGGGCGTTTCGGTTTCCGTGGTCACGGCGGTCGTGTTCGCGTCGTCCGCGGTCGTCTCCTCGGCGAAACTCTCGACGGCGGACTCGTAGGCGTCGGGATGCCACGTGCTCGCCAAGTCCTCGACGACCTGGATAGTCCGCGGGGCGGGCTGGTTCAGGTAGTTCGCGTTGATCTCGATGATCTGGTCGTTCTGGACGGCCGCTGTGTTGTTGTAGGCGTCTTCATCCGGGATCACTTCTGGGGCTTCGGTGCTCACGAGGATGTATTCGGGACTCTCGTTTGCCACAATTTCTGAACTGATCTGTGCATAGCCCGAGAAATGGTTTGCGGCGATGTTCGTGCCGCCCGCGGTCTCGATGACGCTGTTGATGAACGTCTCGTCACCGGCCGTGTATTCGCCACCGAGCAGATAGAGCGCCGTCGGGCGCTCCTCGTCCTCGACGGCCGTGCGGACGATTTCGAGTGATTCCTCCATCTCATCGGCCAGGGCGTTGGCATCGTCAGCACTCCCCACGAGTTCGCCGGTCAACCGGGTCTTCTCGACCACGTCGTCCATCGAGGTCGCGCTCTCGAAGTTGTAGACGGTGAGGCCCGCTTCGCGGAGTTGTTCGACCTTGTCATCGCCGATGATGTCCGGCGCGAGTACGATATCTGGCTCCTGGGCGACGACTTCCTCCGTACTCACAGCGCCATCGTCATTTGAAATAATCGCCTTCTCCTCGTCCCAGTCCAGGTACGTTCCCCGGTCGGAGATGCCGACGACCTTCTCCTGGGCGCCGATCTCGTACATCGTCTGGGCCGCGCTCGGCGCGAGCGTGACCACGCGCTCGGGGGGCTCCTCGATGGTGACCTCCTCGCCCGTGGCGTCAGTGACGGTGAGTGGGAACGGGTCGGTCTCCGTCTCCTCCTGTGCGGTTACCGTGCCCATGACGCCGACGGCTCCGGTGGTCAGGACCAGCAGGGCGAGTGCCACGGCGAGCAGTTGTCGTGTGTAACGCATTACCTTGACAAACTGGGTTGTGCAACTTATATTTGTCTACCCCAACCGAAATTGTGTTTGCGGGCCGGAATCGTGGTCGTCCGGGTGTAGAAGCGAGTGGCGAGCGAGTCCTCGGCGATCCGGTCCTTCGGAGTCAAGATTGACGAAAATCCGTCTTTCAGCGGCCATCGGTGCCGATTCTTACGCCGTCCGAAACGGAGCGCGTATTAATATCACAGGAACGGTAGGTGCGAACGGATCATGGTCGTTCAAAACGAACTCCGGGAGGCGATGGAAACCGGCCGGGACGCGTTGATCGAGGTGCTCGCCAAGTACCGGGCCGTTCCGCGGGTCGACGAGGACGTGGAAGTGTCGAGCCTGCTCGGCGGGCGAACAAACACCGAGTTCAAACTCGCGGAACCGGGCGACGTCGAAACGACGGACCGCCAGACCCGACAGGAAGTCCTCGAGGTCCTCGGGGTCGACGACGAGGACGATCTTCCGTCGGTCCAGTCTGAAATCGAGTCCCACGAGGCCTGGGGCGAACTGGCGTAGGCCGGCGACCGATCCTCGCATCGGACGTGGCACTCTCGACGGCGGCCCCGTTCCGCCCGAACGGGGGTGAAATTCACTATCATCGAACCGGTAGGTATTACTGGACCATGGTCGAGAAAAGCGAACTCCGAGAGGCGATGGACGCCGGTCGAGCGGAAACCATCGAACTTTTGGCCCGGACCGAAACTGTCCCGGTCATCGACGAAGACGCGGAAGTCTCGAATCTGCTCGGCGGGCGGACCAAACCGTCCTTCAAACTGGTCGAAGGGGGCGACGTCGAGACGGTCGATCGGCAGACCCGCCAGGACGTCCTGAACTACCTCGGGGTCGACGACGAGGACGACCTCGAACCCGTTCAGGAGGAGATCAGGAACCACGAGGCCTGGGGCGCGGGCGTCTGAGCCGAACTCGAGGCACGCCGGCTCGGTGACGAGGAGTCGGGGCACGCCGGCTCTGTGACGGGTAGTCGGGGCACGCCGGCTCGGTGACGAGTAGTCAAGACAGGCTGGCTCGGGGCGCGCAGCCGAATCCCGCCGCTATTCTCGTTCGAGGGTCACCCGCTCGCCCAGCCAGTCGAGTGCGGCCCGCACTGACTCCTCGTCGCCGCTCACACGGACCCGGTTCTGGTCGGCCCGTTCGCCCGGATAGCTCCCCGCCCGAACGGCAAAGCGCGACTCGAGTTCGGCGAGCTGGCGTCCCAGCACCCCTTCTGGCGCGTCCGTGACTCTCGTCTCCACCCGGCCGTCGCCCGCGAACTCGCCGGCGACCTGTTCGAACGATGCCTGCAATTCGCTCGGAACGCCCGGCAGGACGTACACGCCGTCGGCGACACAGCCGTTTGCGAGCCCCGCCGGATTTTCGATTGGTCGACCGCCAGCGATGGTTTCGGCGACGCGCTCGGCGTCGAGGCCCAGCTCGTACTTCTCGGCCAGATCGGGATGGGCCGCGATGAAGGTCTCGGAGGACGCCCGGGCGACCTCGCGGACCGCCGGGTCGACCTCGAGGTCCTGGCCGAGCGCGTCTGCCACGGCCGCCATGGTCAGGTCGTCCGGGGTCCCGCCGAGCCCGCCGGTGACGATCACCTGGTCGAATTGCGACACCCGGGATTGCACCCGCGAAGCGATCGTCCCGCGGTCGTCCCCGACGGTGAGGATCTCCTCGACCCGGCCGCCGCGGTCGGTGATCTGGCGGGCCAGCCACGCCGCATTGGTGTTTTCGGTCTCCCCGGCGAGGAGTTCGTCCCCGACCGTAATGATGGCCACCGCCATGGGAGCGCTGCGGACCGCAACCGGGTTAAACCTGTCCAGCCCGGCGACGATCAAAGCGCGGTTTGGTCGAGGGACAGTTCTTCCCGCTTGCCCCGCGAAGGACCGGGAGATGGACCGACGATCATTCCTCGGGGCCACCGCGGCGGCTCTCTCGGTCGGAGCGGCCGGGTGTGTCGGGGACGGGTTTCCGCTACGGGCACCGAACGCGGGGGACGGTCAACTCCTCGAGGCCGACTGCGGGGAGCTCTCGCGGCCGGAGCCCGACGCTCCGACGGCCGGGGAGGCGATCCAGCCCGTCGACTATCCCGGGCCACCGCCCACTCCCCTCGAGGAGACTGCGGCGCTCGAGTACGTCTCCGCGTTCGAGCGGGCCTATCGCCGGAACCTGGAGATCCAGTCTGCGAGCCCGTATCTCATCGAGTACGGGCTGTCGGAAACCGATCGAGCCGTCGAGGAACGGGGCACGGATGGATACCTCGTGCGGCTGGAATACGTTTTTCACGGGACGATTGCAGACGGGCCGGCCTCCGATTCGGCTCCCACGCGGGTCTCGTACGCTCTCGATCCCGGTCTGGTCGTGCGGGCCGGTGCGGACACCTCGGACGGACCGGACGAGGACTGGCCCGAGGTCTCGACGGCCGGGACGGCGGTCGCCTGTTTCGAGCGAACCGAGTCGGGGTGAGGACTGCAGGAACCCGCGAGGGCCGATCCGGGGTCACCGGTGGAACACCGCCTCCGGTACGTTAAAGCGAGCGGTTCTCCAAATCCGGCACATGCACTACAGCGAGGCGGCGACGTACCTCCTCGGCTTGCGTCGGTTTCGGACCCAGCTCGGGACCGAGGCCACGCGGAACTTTCTCGAAACCGCCGGGTCCCCCCACGAAGGGACTGACTTCGTCCAGGTCGCGGGCTCGAACGGCAAGGGAAGCACCGCGCGGATGCTCGATTCGATCCTGCGGGAGGCCGGCCTCGACGTCGGGCTCTACACCTCGCCCGAACTCGACGAGTTCCGCGAGCGCGTCCAGGTCAACGGCCGGAAGATCCCGAAATCGGCGGTCACCACGTTCGTCGAGACCTACCGGGACGGGATCGACAGCGGGGCCGCCCGCGACGAGCCGCTGACCCACTTCGAGGCGACGACCGCCCTCGCCATCTGGTACTTCGACCGTCGTGACGTCGACGTGGCCATCCTCGAGGTCGGCATCGGCGGGCAGTACGACGCGACGAGCGTGGTCTCCCCCGTCGCGAGTTGTGTCACGAACGTCTCGCTCGAACACACGGACGTGCTCGGGGACACCGTCGAGGAGATCGCTCGGGACAAGGTCCACGTCGCCCCCGAGGACGGTCCGCTCGTCACGGCCGCCGACACCGTCTTCGAGACGCTCCGGGAGCGAACCGAGCTGCTGACGGTCGGGACCGAGGGAACCGACGTGGTGGTCGAATCCCTCGAGCAAAATGGGGTCGATGCACAGACGATTTCGATCCGAGGCCCGGGCGTGGACCTGGAGGCACGCATTCCCCATCCCGGCCGCCACCAGGCACTCAACGCTGGCGTGGCCGTCGCCCTCGCCGGCCAGGTCACCGACGTCGATGACGACACGATCTCCCGGGGGCTTCGGAAGGCCGAGTGGCCGGGCCGCTTCGACGTGATGGAGCGGGACCCGACGGTCCTCCTCGACGGTGCTCACAATCCGGACGCGAGCGAACAGCTCGGTCGCGTCCTGGCCGACCTCGAGTACGAGCACTGCTATCTCGTCTTCGGGGCCATGCACGACAAGGACCAGGCGGCGATGATCGAGGCCCTGCCACGACCCGAACGTGCGTTCACCTGTCGCCCGGATACCGGACGGGCGGAGGACGAACAGGTACTCGCCAAGGGATTCGAGGCGATCGGTGTACATGCGACGCCGGTTCCGTCGGTGCTCGAGAGCGTCGACCGGGCGATCGAACGGGCCGGCCCGGACGATCTGGTCGTCGTCACCGGCTCCCTCTATACCGTCTCGGAGGCCAGACAGCGATGGACCCGAACGGTCATTCCGACCGACGCGAAACTGGCCAGCGAGGCCGACGGGACGGCGCCCGTCGCCGAACTCGACGTGGCGGCGGACCCTGTCGATCCGGATTCGCGGCGGCACGTCACCCTCCGGACCCGCCTTCCGAGGCCCTGTGCACGCGTGGTCCAAAAGGAGATGCTCCGGGCAGGCGGTGAGTGTCAGGTTTCCGCGCTCGTCGACGTGGCCCGCTTCGTGGACGTGCTGCTCTCGGGCACGCGGTCGACCTTCGGGGAGTTCCTCGACCGACTCGAATCCAGATCGGGGTGTCCGACGCTGCCGAACGACATCCGGGGAGCGCTCGAACCGACGCCCACGGAACTGCCGGTCGAAACGGAGCGGACGCCTGCCCTTTTGGGCATTCTCAACATCACGCCCGATTCGTTTCACGACGGCGGAGAGTACAACGAGGTCGAACAGGCCGTCGCACGTGCGGAGCGGCTTGTCGAGGAGGGGGCCGACGTCCTCGACGTCGGCGGCGAGAGCACCCGGCCCGGGGCCGACCACGTCGAGATCCAGCAGGAGATCGAGCGAATCGTTCCCGTCCTCGAAGCGCTGCAGGATCTCGACGTGCCCATTTCGGTGGATACCCGCAAGGCCGCGGTCGCCGAGGCCGCAATCGAGGCGGGCGCGGACATCATCAACGACCAGGACGGCCTCGAAGATCCGGCATTGCGGCGGGTCGTCGCCGAACACGACGTGCCGGTCATCGTGATGCATAGCATCAACACGCCCGTCGAACCGGACGCCGAGGTTCCATACGACGACGTCGTTGCAGACGTCATCAGTGACCTCCACGAGCGAGTGCTGCTGGCCGAACGGGCCGGCATTGACCGCGAGCAGATCGTCGTCGATCCGGGGATCGGCTTCGGCAAGACGCCCGCGGAGAACTTCGAATTGCTCGACCGTCTGCACGAACTGACCGGGTTGGGACTGCCCGTGCTCTTTGCCCACTCCCACAAATCTCTGTTTGCCGGTATTGGCTACGCGGACGGCGACCGACTGATTCCAACCGTTGTCGCTTCGGCGCTTGCCACAGAGCGGGGCGCGGCCGCGCTTCGCGTCCACGACGTGGCCGAAAATCTCGCCGCGGTGCGAACGGAAAGCGGCGTCCAAATCGAGTAAGGCCATTCTGTCGGTGCTGTCGCTGTTCGGCAGGAAAAGAAAAAATCGGAATCGATTTATCGACGGTTAGTCGTCGAGCCCGCCACTCGGGTCGATCTCACGTGCGGATTCGTCGCGTTCCTTCTCGGTGAGGAACACCGGATCGACCTGCCGGAACGTGCGGATCGTCGCCCAGACTGCAAGGACCAGCACGAGTGCGAAGGGTCCACCGGTCAAGACGGAGGCCGTCTGTAGCGCGTTCGCGCCACCAAAGACCATCAGGAGCGACGCGAGTGCCCCCATCGTGATGCCCCAGATGGTGCGGTTGATCGTCGAGGGGTGTTCCTTGCCGCCCGTGGTGAGCATCCCCAGCGCAAGCGTCGAGGAGTCGGCGGAGGTGACGAAGAACGTCGTCACGAGCACTAGGAACGCAAGCATGAGGAACAGTCCCAACGCTCCCGGGAGCAGGGCTTCAAACATTGGGTACCCTAACCCATCGTAACCGACGTCGTTGTAGGTTTCGACGATTGGAGCGACCTCGTTCATCTCCATCCAGATTGAGGTGCCGCCGAGGGCGGCGAACCACGGGATGGTCACGCCGGTAGAGGCAAGCACGCCAGTCCCGACCATCTGTCGGACGGTCCGGCCACGCGAAATGCGCGCGATGAACAGACCGACGAACGGGGCCCACGCGAACCACCAAGCCCAGTAGAACACGGTCCATGTACCCACGAAAGCCCCGGACGGCTCGAGGTCAGCGGAGTTCGTGAACGTGCTAACCTCGACGAAGTGGTTGATGTACTGGCCGACTGAATCCATTCCCAAATCAAAGATGAACAGGGTCGGACCGAAGACGAAGACCACGACCATCAAGAAGAAAAACACCATCATGTTGAAATTCGAGACCCGCTTGATGCCCTTCTCCACCCCGAGCGCGGCCGAGAGGGTAAAGAAGACAGTCAGGCCCGTGATCATCAGGATTGTGAGGAGGTCCGTGGTCGGGACCCCGAAGATGTAATCCAGTCCGGCGAGGAACTGACCGCCGACGAAGCCGAGCGACGTCGCGATCCCACCGATCGTCGCGAACACGCCGAGAATGTCGATTAGTTTCGGCAATGCACCGTCGAGGTTGTCAGTTCCCAGGAAGGGGGCGAGCACCGTCGAAATCCGGAGCGGTGCGCCATACCGGTAGGCGAAGAAGGCGATCGGCAGCGCGAGCAGGACGTAGAACGACCACGCGGAAATTCCCCAGTGGAAGAACGTGTACGAGACCGCGTCAACTGCGGCCTGCGCCGTGCCGGGATCGGCGGCTCCGCCTAGCGGGCTATTTTCCGGCGCGGGGAAAAGTTCCCAGTGGGAAACTGCTTCGGCTGGCCCCCAGAACACGATACCCGCCGCGATACCTGCGGAGTAGAGCATCGCGAAGTACGACTTGAAGGAGTGCTCCGGGTCCTCGTCGGGTTTCCCGATTCGGATATTGCCCCACGGGCCGAAAAACAGGAAGAGCCCGAAGACCACGAGGAAAAAGCCCACCAAGAGGTAGGCCCAGCCTAGCGTCGTGTACATCCATTCGAACGTATTGTTGATCCAGTCTCTCGAGGCTTCCGGGGTAAAGACCAAAGCCAAAATGGCGAGGATCGATACCCCTAGACCCGGGAGATACACTATCCAGTCGAGTTCGTCGAAGAACGTCCCGATTGCACCTTTGTTTCCTGAACTCATGTGTGTTATCGTCACCCAACCGTTGGTTGTGGGTCCGATACGCACTAACGATGCGACTCGGGGTTTATGAAATTATTTATTCCTTTTTCGTCATGATCGAACGATGGGTTCAGGATAGGGTCGCGTTCCGGCGGTTTTGCATCTGATAGGTTATATTAAAACTGGCGCCGGTGCCAAAAATTGCCTCACTCGGCGAGGAGGTCGATCGCCTTCTCCACTGCGGCGTCGGCGTTGTCGGCGTAGCCGTCAGCTCCGATCTCGTCCCGCCACTCCTCGGAGGTCGGCGCGCCACCAACCATGACTTTGACCTGATCGCGGATGCCCTCCTCCTCGAGCAGCTCGATGACTTCCTCCTGGTGGTCCATCGTCATGGTCATGAGTGCGGACATGCCCAGGATGTCCGGCTCCTCGTCTTTGACGGCCTGGACAAAGTCCTCGTTGGGTATCTCGACGCCGAGGTCGACGACGTCGAAGCCGTTTGCCTTCAGCATCGTGATCAAAATGTTCTTCCCGATGTTGTGGATGTCCTCGTCGACGGTGCCGAGGATGACCTTCCCGGCCGTGTCCTCGTCCCCGAGGTCCATCTCGTCCAGAAGCGGTTCGACGAGTTCGACGCCGGCCCGCATGCAGTCAGCGGACATGGCCAGTTCGGGCAGGAACACTTCCCCCCGCCCGAACTTGTCGCCGACGGTCCGGACCCCCTCGGTCAGGCCCTCCTGGAGGATGACGAGCGGACTGATGTCCTTGTCGATGGCCTCCTGGGTCAGTTCGCCCGTTTTGTCCTCCTCGAGGTCGATGATCGCCTGCTGGATGTCCTCGATGATGGGGTCGAGGTCGTCGGCTGAGTCCTCGTCTGTCATGTGAATCCCTATCTGAATAGGTCCCTGTAGCAAGAATAAAGGTTTTGAAAGTCTGGTCGAACCCTTTGATATTTGACGCGTTGGACCCCGACGCTTGCATGCGGTTTTTTCGAGAACCGCTCGCCTTCGCGGTATACAATCAGACCTTCATTAAGTAAACTACAATTGAAGGACCACACGTGGGCCAAAATCGAGTCGGTTGTTCGGCCGGTTTTCGGGACCGTTCTCGAACGATGCTTCGTACGGGCCGACTGCCGTGGACGGGCCGACTGCCATGGACGGGCCGACTGCCAGTACGTCGTGAATACCACGTGCGGAGAGAATGTCGAGGCGAAAATCGAATGCACGTTG